>JAICOJ010000003.1 GCA_025930755.1 Gemmatimonadaceae bacterium | reverse complement strand
GAGATGGCCATAGAGATAGTTCGCGGCGAACTCGATCGAGCTGTCGTATCGGCCGCCACGACGGAACGAGCCGCTCACGTCGATCCCGATCACCAAGGTCGAACGCGCGGTACGCTTTTCACCGGTTGCCGGCGCGCACGCGACGAGCGCCGCGAGCGCCACACCTTGCGCCACCCGACGCACGGCCAAACGCCGCGCGCGGATCATGACGCCACCCCAGGCATCGGGTCGCGCGGCGTCGGAACGCCACCGGCCCGACGGACGGGGCGTTCGACATGCGTGTGCGCACGCACGAGGTGCGTCGCCGCGAGCATGTCGTCCAGCGTCTTGAACGGCAGCGAGAACACGCCGTGCGACTGCACGATCATCACCGCGAAGTTCACCGCCCCGGCGAGCAGCTGGAGTACCGGCAGCGACAGCAGCTCCAGCATCCGCTTCGCTTCCGCATGGAACCACGCCGTCTCGGCCTTGAGCGCCTCGACGGGAGCCTTCCACATCGCGGGCTGAATCGGCGGCGGGACCGCGGGCGTCGTCGCATCGTGCGTGATCGTTTGACGCGCGATCACCGCCAGCAGGGCCGGCGTGCCGAAGCGACCGAAGAGGAACCACGACATACCGCGCACGCCCATCCAGCCGAACGACGCGAGCGCCAGTGTCGCCGCAAGACCGAGACGCACTTCACCGCCCGTCTGCTGCGCGATCCAGGGCGTGATGGCGTCGATCATCTCGCGATAGAGGAAGATCACCTCGAAGAACATGACGGCGCTCTCGACGATGACCATCTGAACGATGTCGCCCACCTTCTTCTGCCGAACCGCCGACGCGAGCACCTGCATACAGGCGAAGCTTCCGGCGACGAGCATGAAGAGGAAGACCCAGAGCAGCGGCACCATCACGCGCGGATTCGGCTCGAACCCCGTGAGTCCCGCGAACACCTCGACCAGGGTGGGGTTCAGCGTGAAGGTGAAGATCGTGGCTTCAACGCCCGTCCAGAGGAGCAGAACGAGGAATGCAACCCACGGCACGCCGGGCTGGAAGTAGCGACGCGTACTCCAGTCCAGCAGGGAGAACGGCGATCGCACCATCCCCACGATGAGGTTCTTGAAGAAAAGCCAGGTAAAGCGCAGTACGCCGATGACCCATCCCACCAGCGCGACGCCGACCCGCACGAAGCCCATCCAGAAGAGCCAGATGCACCGCCCCGCGTCCCACCAGGCGAGAAGGAGCGCGGTGATGTAGCTCCCGCGGCCCGAGCGGAAGGGCAGCGTGTAGAGGGAGAGCATCGTACACCAGAGCCCCACGATGACGAGCAGCGCGGGGAGCAGGAGCGTGGCGCTCACGAGGACAATACCGGCGACGCTGTCGCCGATCATCGAGGGGCGGAGCAGCGTGGCTTGCAGCTCGGGAATCCAGCGCAGCGGCGACAGCAGCACGGTGACCGTCGCGCGCCATTCAGCAGGAACGAGCTCCACGATCGCGTCGAACATGGAGAGGTGCCTCGGCAAGGGGGCGCGCGCCCCGCCACAGCCTAACGACGGCCGCGGAGGCGCGCGAGGAAAAAGTGCTTCTCTCCCTCGACGACCGAGCCGGCCTCCGGTCTCCGAATCTTCACCGGCTGTGCTCGGCATCACCCGAAGCGACGCCGATGTGACCGCCATTCGGCGCGCGCCCGGAGGGGTGTCGAGATTCTTCGCGGTGCCGTGACGAACCGCCCAAATGGGCCGGCGCGCCGTCTCGCGGGATACTCTTCAGGCACGGATCCCCGTATGCTTCGGCGTGACCATTCTCGTCGCCGTTGCTGCTGGAATCGTTCTCGCCGCCTCCGCTGGGCTGCGCGCCTTCGTCCCCCTCTTTGCGGTCGGTGTGGCGTCGCGCACGCTGGGATGGGATGTCGCGACCGAGATGCAATGGCTCGCATCGAATACGGCCCTGACCTGCTTTGGCGTCGCGAGCGCGCTCGAGGTGGCCGCCGACAAGATCCCCGTCGTCGATCACGCCCTCGACGCCATCCACACGATCATCGGTCCCATCGCGGGAGCACTCGCCGGCCTCAGCGTGTGGCTGCACTTCCCACCGGGAGTCGCCACGGTCCTCGCCGTCGCGGTCGGCGCTCCCATCGCCGGGGGCGTACACCTGCTCGCCGCGACCACGAGGGTGAAGAGCTCGGTCGTCAGCGGAGGAACCCTGAATCCGATCGCCAGCACCGTCGAAGACGGCTTGACCGTAGGCGCGATCGTGATCGCCATCATCGCGCCATTGGTCGCGGTGGCGCTCACAGTCGTGTTGCTCGTGGTCCTAGCCCGCTTCGTGGCCAGACGCCTGCGCCGCGCCCCCGCCGCGCACTGAGCGCGTTCATCCCGCACTCCGTCCGAGCTCACGTTCCAAAGCCGCTCGGCGTTCGCGCAGCCGAGTGGAGACGCGGTGCGCTCGCACGAGCAGAACGATCGCAATGGCCAGCATCGCCACTCCCAGCGCGGCAGCCGCATAGGGCGCGGACCCGCCGCTGGCCAGGCCGAGCACAACCGCGCCAATCACGAACAGCGATGTGAACGTCACCGCCATGCGCCCGGCCACGATGCGATGATCGGCGAGCAGCGGCCGGCGATGCGTGAGCACCCATGTCGCGAAGCCCACCCACGACAGACCGATGCCCACCATCGCACCGAATCCAATCTGCGTTCTGGTTGGGAGCGATGGCTCCGTCATCCAAAGCGAGGCGACGATTGCCGTCATGATGGCGGCCGCGAGACCGAGTGCCACGTAGCCCATTCGCGATGCGACCGAAAGCTCGGCATTTACGAGGCGACGCACCGATGACGGATCCTCTGGACTCGTGATTGTGTCGTACGTCGGATTCATGCGTGCCTCCCTTTGGATTCCAGTTCCCGGCGCAGCAGATGCCGCGCGCGAAACAGCCGTGATTTCACGGTGCCTACCGGCACGCCGAGCACATCGGCTACCTCGGTGAGCGACAGCTCTCGCAGGTAGAAAAGCGTCAGGACTTCGCGTTCGGTCACGGGTAGCTGCGTCAGCTCGTGGTGCAGCGTCGCGGCGTCATCGTCGAAGCCCGGCGGCGATTCATCGACGGCGACATTCTCCAGATCGATACCGTCGACGGTAGGCGAAGCGTACTGACTTCGCAGGCGATCCATCACCACGTGGTGGGCAATGCCGAACAACCAGGCGCGAAGCTTCGAGCCGTCGCGAAGCCGGTGGATCCCGCGCAGCACCCTGAGCCATATGTCCTGTACCGCGTCCTGTGCCGCGTCGTCGTCCCCGGTAACTCGGCGGACATACTTCCAGAGTGGTGGGTGCCAGCGCTCGACCAACTCATCGAACGCGGATCGCTCCCCAAGCTGGCAGCGTACGACCAGCAGCTCATCTCTACGACCGTCGGCGACTGGCGTTGTCGGTGCTATCACATCGTCCCTTGATCGAGGTACCTATTGAGTCGGGGATCGCCTGAAAAGGTTCACGGGACGAGGTGTGAGATTCGTGATGACGGCAAAGATGACGGCATTCAGAATTCAGAACGACGACGGGCAGCCTCCCTGGGCTGCCCGTTTCTCTTGCTGAATTCTGAATTCGGAATGCTGTCATCTTTGCCGTTCTAATGACCCGCCTAACGCCTTCGCGGTGACGCACGCCGTCTCGGCCAGGACCGCACCGCCCACGAAAATGCTGTCGTCCGCGGCGTAGAACCGCGGGGTGTGTGCGGGAATCGCTTCGCCGCCCGCCTCGCACGCGCCCACGCGCAGGAAGCAGCCGGGCATGCGCTCCAGGTAGTACGCGAAGTCTTCGGCGGCCATGTTCACGAACCCGAGCGGGACGATGGCCGCGGGTCCCAGGACCGTGATGGCCGCGGCGCGCGCCCAGCTCGCCGCTTCAACCGGGTTTACGATGGGCGGCGGTCCCAGCTCGATGGTCACCGCCGCCGTCAGACGATGCGCCGCCGCCACCCCGGTGGCGATACGCCGAACTTCATCGTGCAGCACCCGCCGCGTGTCGGGATCAGTTGCTCGGAGCGTCCCGGTCAGCGTCGCCCGGTCGGGAATCACGTTCGACGCGCTGCCGGCGTTGATCGTCCCGACGGTCACGACGGCCGCACGCGAGGGATCCAGCCGTCGAGAGACGATCGTTTGCAGCGCGCCGATCAACGCGCCCGCGCCGATGATGGGATCAGCGGCTTCATGGGGTCGCGCCGCATGCGCCCCGCTTCCCACCAGCTCGATGTGGAAGGTGTCGGCTGACGCAGCCAGCGGGCCAGCCTCCGCCACCACCGCGCCGACCGGAAAGCGACGGTCGACGTGCGCTCCAAAGATCGCCGACACACCATCGAGTGCACCGCTGTCGATCACGGCCTGCGCTCCCTTCCCGGTCTCCTCCGCGGGCTGCAGTACGATGAGGACATCGCCCGCAGCGGGACGGGCGCTGAGCAGGTGCGCCGCGGCCACCGCCCACGTCGCATGCACGTCGTGTCCACAGGCGTGCATCACGCCGGCATTTCGGGACGAGTACTCGAGGTTCGTATTCTCGTGAATGGGGAGCGCGTCGATGTCACCGCGAATCGCGACCACGGGCGCTCGCGCATCCCGACCGGCGATGCGCGCGATGACGCCAGTGCCCGCGACGCGATGGAGCTCCTTGGGACGCAACACGCCTAACGCGTCGGCGAGCCGTTTCGCGGTGCGCTCCTCACGAAAAGCCAGCTCCGGATCGCGATGGATTTCGCGGCGGAGCCGTATGAGTCTGGCCCGCAGTTCGGACGAGAACAATCGCTCGATCGTATCGATCACTCGATCTGTGTGTTAGGCTCGCTGCGTCGATACACCAACGGCGTTTTTCACCGCAGAGGCCGCAGAGGTCGCAGAGGAACTGCCACAGCGACCGTCAAACCGCGATGCTGTTGACAAAAGCTCCTGCCGTTTCGGTTCGAGCCGCAATCCTCTGCGTCCTCTGCGGCCTCTGCGGTAAAAAAGCAGTTGCTGTCATTCGTACCCGCCTTCATCGCCCCTTCCCGCAGCGCGCGCCCGCCACACGTAGAACGCCGGCACGCCAAGCAGCACCAGACCGAGGCCGACCGCCGCGCGCCCAGGCTGGCTCACGACGGTGTTGATCACGATCGCCGCCGCGGAGGCAACGAACAGCAGCGGCGTCAGCGGGTAGCCGGGCGTGCGAAATGGGCGCGGCAGGTCGGGCGTGCGGCGCCGGTACGCGAAGATCGCCAGCCCGCCCAGCGCGTAGAAGATCCACCCGATGAAAACGACGTACGTCAGAAGCTGCTCGAACGTCCCCGTCACGGCGAGGAGCATCGCCCACACCGAGCTGGCGACGATCGCCAGCGCCGGCGTGCCGAAACGTGGATGCACCTCCGCCAGCCTGGCAAAGAACACCCGGTCGCGCGCCATCGAGAAGTAGAGCCGCGGCGCGGTCATGGTGATGCCGTTCGCCGCGCTGAACATCGAGACCAGAATCACCGCCGCGATTACCTTGCCGGCCGCGGGTCCCAGCACCGCGGTCACCGCATCGGCGGCCACTCGCTCGCTCGCCATCACCCCCGCGGTCCCGAGCGCCGCCAGATAGGCGACGTTCGCCAGCAGATAGATCACGATGAGAAGCACCGTGCCGAAGACCAGCGCGCGCGGAAAGTTCCGCTGCGGCTCCATCGTCTCGCCAGCCGAGAAGGTGACATACTGCCACCCCTCGTACGCCCACAATACGGCGATCATCGCCAGGCCCACGCCCTGGAGGAGAGACCCGCCGGTCGCGACCGCTGCTGCCTCACCGGCCGGCCGCGTGCCTAACGCCAACAGGAGGACGCTCATGACGACGATCGCCCCGGCCTTGATCGCGGTGGTCACGTTCTGCACATCCGCCCCCTGTCGCACGCCGCGGACGTTGACCGCCATGACGATGAGGACGACGAGGGCCGCGACCAGTTTGCCTACGGCGGGCGACACGCTGACGAATTGTTGAAGGTATGACGTGAACGCCACCGCCAGCGTCGCCACGGACCCGCTCGCGATCACGAAGAACGCCGTCCATCCATACAGGAACGCGGTGAGCGGCCCGAACGCGTCACGGATGTACACATAGAGCCCGCCCGCATCCGGCTTCGCCGCTCCCATCTCGGCGTACGTGAGCGCGCCGAGAAGCGACAGTACGCCGGCGACGACCCACACCAGAAGCGCGAGACGCACGTCGCCGCCGGTTTGGCGAAGCACGGGTCCCGGCACGAGGAAGATCCCCGAGCCGATCACCGTGCCGATCACGATCAGGATGAGGTCGCGCGGACGTAGCGTGCGCCGGAGGGATCGCGCGGCCTCGTCGGAGGCGAGCGGCGCCGGAGATGTCATGGAGTCGCTGGCGTCGATCGCCAACCCTGGCCTCGCAACACGTGCCCGGGCTTGGCTCCCGTGTGTCGCCCGCGATCGATCACGACGACGCCGTTGACCAGCACCCACTCGATCCCGGTCGGGAATTCGGTCGGCCGCTCGTACGACGCCCGGTCGTCGAGCGCGTCGAGGTCGAAGATCGTCACGTCCGCCCAGGTGCCAACGCGAATCACACCGCGGTCGGCGAGACGCATTCGGGTTGCCGGCCAGGACGTCATCTTCCGCACCGCCTCCTCGAGGGAGAGCGTCTTCTTCTCCTTCACGTAACGCGCGATCACGCGGACGTGATTGCCGAAGCTGCGCGGGTGCGGGAGTCCGGTCGCATCGGGAACGCCGACCTGCACGACGGCTCCCGCGTCGCTGCCGATGCTCGTCCACGGGAAACGGAGCGCAGTCTCGATGTCGCCCTCGCTCATCATGTGGTAGATCGCCATGACGCGCCCCTGACCCTGGGTCACGAGGTCCCACGCCACGTCCGCCGGATCGCGTCCCGCCTCACGAGCGATCTGGGTGATCGTCTTGGTCTGGTGCTTCGCGTTCGCGGGGTTGCGCGCGTTGACCAGCACGATGCCGTCCCAACCACCCGCGGCCTCGACGATGTTCCACCAACCCGGAGACCCGGTCTCGAGCTCCCGCTTGAGTCGCGCGCGCACATCCGGTCGCGCGAGACGCGCGCGCAACGAATCCGCGCCACCCTCGTGCGCCCAGCTCGGGATCGTGGCTTCGAGCCCCGTTCCGCCGGCCGTGTACACGTACATGTCGGCAGCCACGTCCACCCCCCGCGCGCGGGCGGCTTCGATGACCTGCCGCACCGAATCCATCAGGATTCCCCACCCCGGCCGGTACGCGACCTTGAGGTGAAAGACCTCGACCGGCATCCCCGCCCGCTCGCCCACCTCGATCGCCTCGCGCACCGCCTGCACGACTTCCTTACCCTCACCACGAATGTGACTCGCGTAGATGCCACCGTGCTGCGCCGCCGTCCGGCCGACTTCCACCAGCTCGTCGGTCGTGGTGTAGCTCGACGGTGGGTAGATGAGCGCGGTCGTCATGCCCATCGCGCCGTGGCGCATCGCGGTATCCATGATCGCGCGCATGCGCGTGAGCTCATCCGCCGTGGGCGCGCGTGCCTGGCGGCCGAGCACCGCTACGCGCGTCTGGGTCTGACTGAAGTACGTGCCAAAGTTGATGCTGATCCCCTGCCGCTCGAGCATCGCGAAGTATTCCGGAATCCCGGACGCGGGCACCGGCGTACCGCCCTCGCCACCGATGGCCGTCGTCACACCCATACGAAGCTTGTTCTCGGCCAGCCCGCTCCGCGGCAGCACGCTCCCCGACTGATCCATGACGTCGATCCAGCCGGGGGCGACGTATTTCCCGCGCGCATCGATCTCGGTGCGACCACGCGCCTCTACCCTCCCGATCTCCACAAACCGGCCGTTCGCGATGGCGACGTCGGCGAGGATCCAGGGATTGCCGGCTCCATCCAGCACGCGCCCGTTGCGAATGACGACATCGTATTCCGTGGGGACCCGGGGCACCGGCACCACATGTCCCGGTGTCGCGATGGGCGGCGCACTCGCGCGGGGCGATGCACACGCCCAGGTCGTTAGGCAGAGGAGGACGAGATGTCGCGTCATGGAGCTGCGGGCGGGGTCGTCCAGATGTCGGTCAACACACGCCGGAAGTTGCCGCCGAGGATGCCCTCGATCTGGCGGTCGGTGTACTTGCGCCGCACCAGCCCCTCGGTGAGGTCGAACATCCGCTTCGGATGATCGAGCCCCTCGATGTCGATCTTCTCGCGAAAGCCATAGCTGCCCTTGTAGCTCGCCCGGAGCTGCTTGTTGGCCTCGGCCGGCATGTCATCGTAGCCGTCGAGATCCATGTCGCTCCCGACGCCCAGGTGCTCGACGCCGACGAGCTTCGCCACGTGATCGAAGTGGTCGAGCGCGTGCTCGACCGTCGTCGGCTCCTCGGCGCGCACGAACATGCGCACGCCGGTCATGCCCATGACGCCTCCGGATTTCGCCATCGCCCGAATCGCCTCGTCGGTCTTGAGCCGCGGATGGCCAGGCACGAGCGCGCGACAGTTCGAGTGTGTGATCAGCACCGGTTTCTTCGAGACTTCGAAGGCATCGAGCGTCGTCCGATCTCCGCAATGGGAGACGTCCACCGCCATGCCGACCCTGTTCATGCGCTCGACGATCGCCACGCCGAAGTCGCTCAGGCCTTCATCGCGGCGCTCCGTCGACCCGTTGCCAATGAGGTTGCGCCTGTTGTAGGTCAGCTGAGCGACTCGCTGGCCGAGTCCGTGGAACGCGTCGACATCATCCGGCCGCCGGAAATGTTCGGCGTTCTGCACGCCGAGGATCACGCCGATTTTCCCCGATGCCTTGATCCGGTCGAAGTCGGCCGGGCTGTCGATGCGCAGGAGATACTGGTCGCTGCCGGCGATGAACGAATTCCACCCCCCGAAGAACTGAAGCCCCTGGTCGTACGCGGTCGTTCCCCCGATCCCGACCGCCGGGTGAAAGACGGTGATTCCCGAGCTCTTGAATTTCGCGAAATCCGCGGCGGTGAACGTCTCCGGTGCCTTCGCCCATTTCGCTTGCAGCGGAAAGTCGAGCGTGAACACGCCGAGCATGTCGATGACCAGCGAACGCTGCATCAGCGCGATCGTGCGCGCCGAGTAGTCGTCGGTCGAGTGGGCGAAGAGGCGAAAGCGCCCAAGGTTCAACATGGGCGCAGCGAGCGCCGCGCCCGCAGCGGCCGCCGCGTTATGAAGTAGCCGACGTCGGGAAAGCATGTGTGGCTCGCGAGGAGGTGTCATGGCACAAACCAGTCAGGAAGAGCTGCCGGATGAGGAACCGTCGGATGCCATGGAAACAACAACGGCAACGGCAACGGCTTTTTTACCGCAGAGAACGCAGAGAACGCAGAGGAACTTCAACTGCAAGTGCCTTTTGGAAAAGCTCGTGCAGTTGAAGTCGCCTCCGCGTTCTCTGCGTCTTCTGCGGTAACAAAGCCGTTGCCGCTGTCGTCGCAGTTCCCCGCCATCGTGCGACGATCTGCGGGTACTTGACTCATGGACGTCGTACGCCAACGTCATCGTGCCGCTGCGGCACGCGTGAACGTGATGCCGAAGGCGCGTACCGAGCTCACACCTCCCGTACCGTCCGGTACGAAGACAATGAGGGAAGGATCCCTTCGCACGTCGTCCCACTTCGCCTGGAACGTGTCGTAGTGCCAGTGCGTCAACGTGCCGGCGCGACCGCGACCGAAGGCGAAGTGCAGTGCGTCGTCGCGCACGGTGACCACCACGTTGCCGTAGGTCTGGTTGGTATACGTTCCCGCGTAACGGTCGATCGGCAAACTCGGCCGCGTGTCGGCGACGCGGCGCTGGAGCTGATCCCGTCGCGCGGAGTCGGCCTGCCGCTCCAGCCCTGCGTAGAGCGCGAGGAGCTCCTTGCTCCAGTCGCGGGGCGCGTTGCCGCTGTACAGATCGAACACGCGATACATGAGGGCGTGTCGAAGCTCCGCATGGTCGAGGTTCGCGAGCACGTACACGCCCAGCCGCCGGTCGGGGATGAGTCCAATGAGTGCACTCATGCCATCGATGCTGCCGGTGTGCATCGCCACCGCCTGACCCTGGTAGTCGTGAAGAAACCAACCGAGACCGTAGGTAAAGAAGTGCGGTCGCACGAGCGCCATGGTCGAGTACATCTCGCGGGGGGCGACGACCTGTGGCGACAGGAGCTCCCGGAACGTCGCTTCACTGAGCAGCCGCTTTCCGCCGACGCGACCGCTGTCGAGGATGAACCGGGCCCACTTCGCCATGTCGCCGACGCTGGACCAGACGGAGCCAGCGGGTCCGACCGCATCGACCGGACGATTGGCCACGGGACGGATCGTGTCGCCCAGCTCCATGTGCGGCGTGGCGATGTTGGATTGACCGTGGAGCGCAGCGAGCGTTGGCTCGGTCGCCCTCATGCCAAGGGGCTCGAAGATCCGCGTGCGGAGGAATTGCGCCCACGGCATTCCCGACGCCGCGGCGATGACATCTCCGGCCACGGCATACATGATGTTCTGATAAATGAAACGTGAGCGGAGCGAGTACGCTGGAGCCAGCGTGGCGACACGGCGCGTGATCTCTTCCGCCGGGTAGTCGGCGCTGGCCCATAGTAGGTCGGCGTTGCCGAGCCCACCGCGGTGGGTCAGGAGATCCCGGACGGTCAGCTCCCGCGTCACGTACGGGTCGCCGACGCGGAACCCCGGCAGGTACGTGATGACCGGCTCGTCCCACCGCACCTTCTTCTCATCCACGAGCATGCCTAACGCCACGGCCGTCATCGCCTTCGTCGTCGAGCCGATGGCGAACCGTGTCCCGGCGTCGACCGCACCGGGCTTCCCGAGCTCGCGCACGCCGTAGCCTTTCGCGAAGACGACGCTGTCGTCCTTCACGATCGAGATCGCGAGCCCCGGAATCCGCCACTCGGTGACTGCGCGCGTGATGTAGGCGTCGAGATCATTCAGCGCGGGCCGCGCCGCCCGCTGGGCATCGGCGGACGCCGCGGCGACGATGAGGGGGAGGGCGGAGAGAACGCGCACGAGTGTCGGCATTGGACGCGCTACTTGAGCTTCGCCACGAGCCAGTCGACCGTCACCCCGATCACTTCCGGCTCGACGTTGTTTCGCACCAGACGCGAATACCCGCGCGGAAAGCCGACGGGATCGTAGATGAAGAGATGGTTGAGATCCGGGAATACGCGGAAGGTCACGTCAGCCATGCCACCGGATTTGATCGCCGCCGCCAGCTCGGCCGTCTGCTCCGGCGTGACTTGCTGGTCGGTGGCGCCATTGAGCAACAGTGTCGGCGTCTTCACCTGCCGCGCGACGGCGAGCACATCGTGATCGAGAAAGAACTTCATCCACGCGTTGGCCGCTCGCAGCGAGTCGATACGCGCCGGGATTCGCGCTAGCGCCGAATCGAGCCGCGGCCCTTTGAGGGACGTGTCGCCACGCGCCAGGTTCGCCAGCTGATACTCGAGAATCTTTCGCCCGCCCCACGACGGGCCGGCCAGCAATGCCATCGCGCGGAGCTGCGGCTCCTTCACGGCGACCAGCGGGCCGATCAACCCGCCCTCACTATGCCCGAGAATTCCCAACCGACTCGCATCGATCTCCGGACGCGTGCGCAGGTAGGCGAGCCCCGCGCGAATGTCCTCGGCGAAGTCGGCCGACGTCGCCGTCGAGTGATTGCCCTTGGACGCGCCGGTTCCGCGGTCGTCCATGCGCAGCACCGCGATACCGCGCCGTCCCAGGGAGTCGGCGAACTGCCGGAAGGGTCGATACCCTGGGAGCGGCGCGAGCGTCTCATCGCGGTCCTGCGGCCCCGACCCGGTCATCGTCACGACCGCCGGCACCTTGCTCGTCGCGCTCGCGCCGTTAGGCAGCGTCAGGGTCCCGGCGAGCGTGTGGCCCATGGGTGTCTGGATGGTGACGTCCTGCGCCGCGTACGGCGCGCCGAGCGGGGCGGAATAATCCTTCGGCGGTGCGGGACGGACGCTATCCCGTCGGGCAGCGGCTCGCGCCGTGTCGGCGCTCGGCCGGTTCTGCGCCGTGAGCAAGCCGGCGACCAGGAGGGGGCCTGCGAGCAAACTGACGGAACGAAGAGACCTGTATCGCATGATCAATCTCCGGATCGTGATCGGGTCAGGCGGAACCGCAGATGGCCGCAGAAACCGCACCGGCGAAAGCGTTAGCCAGGGCATGAACGCGACCAAGACTCACGGATCGCTCCGCGTACGGGCGCGCTCCCATAGCTGGAAAACGAGGAACCTTGGGAACTTCATCTCGCGGGGAGCTGTCCGTCGCCAGCGATACATCCGTGCGTCTCCGTGGAAATCTGTGGCTGGCGCTTCCCGCGGTTGCAGTTCTCTGCGGCCACCTGCGGTTCCCTTTTCCCCTCACCAGCTCCCGCGCTCCCCCAACGCCCCAATGACCTTCGACAAGCGCAGCGCGGCGTTGCTCCAGTTGGTGTCGACCGCCTGACGAGCCGCGACCGGATCGCCATCGGCAATGTGTCGAATGATCACGTCGTGCTCCTCGACCGAGGTCGTGATCTCGTCGACCAGGCTGCTGATGTAGAGACGGATGTACCGTTCCGCTTGCGGCTTCGTGGCGTCGTGCAGCGCGAGCAGGCGTGGTCCTGCCCCGCTCTCCACGTACGTTCGATGAAAGGCGGTGTCGAGATCGAAGATGCGAAGCGGATCGGGCCGCGGGTCACGCGCGGCCTGAGCAAGGTCACGGTTGAGCGATCGCAGCCGCTTGACCACAGCGGCACGTTTGTCGGAGGGAAGCTCCGCCGTCGACCGGGCGGCGAGCCCTTCCAGCTGCCCAACGATGTGAAAGAGCTCGCGCGCGTCGTCCTGCGTGAGCGGCGCCACGATGAGGCGGCGCTCCTTCCCGCGGTTGAGCGCAATGACGTAGCCCTCCTGCTGGAGGCGATGCAGCGCGCTTCGGGTCGGCGTGCGGCTGATGCCGAGCCGGTCAGCGATTTCGCTCTCCACGATCCAGTTCCCTGGAGAGAGACGCCCCCAGACGATGAGCTCGCGCACCTGGTCGTACGCGCGCGCAACGCTCTCGCCCCGGCCGGACGTACCGTCGCTGACAACCGCGGCTTCGTCTCGCACGGCACTCATGGGACGATCTCTCGAGCCGGCTCGAGCACGTGCACCACGAGATGCGAGGCCCGCCCCGGCGAGCGGTGGATCCGCTGCGTCGTTCGCCGATAGTGTTCCGGTCGAGCGTGATAGATGTTGGTGAACACGCCCGGATTGCGATCGATCACCGGAAACCAGCTGCTCTGCACCTGCACCATGATGCGGTGCCCTTTCTTGAACGTGTGGTATCGGTCGCGCAGCTCGAACGCCACCTTCGTCGCCTGCCCCGGCACGAGGGGCACCGGCTTCTCGTAGCTCTGCCGATACTTCGCGCGGAACACCTCGCCAGCGAGCAGCATCTGAAAGTGTCCCATCCTGACCCCCGCGGGATTCGGCTCGTTGTCCGGCGTGTCTCCAGGAAGCACGTCGATGAGCTTCACCACCCAATCCGCATCCGTCCCGCTCGTCGATGCATGCAGGTCGGCGATGATCGGTCCAGCGATCGTCACGTCCTCCGTCAGCGGCTCGCTCTCGTACACCACCACATCCGGTCGCATGGCCGCGAAGCGCTGGTCCTCGATCATCCACAGGTGCCCTTGCGTCGTACGCACCTCGGCCGAGAAGGGAACCGGCTTCCTCGGGTCGTGCACGTATTCGTCGACGCCCGGCGACCGTGGCGGATCGAAGGAGAGCTTGCCGTTCGCATGGAAGTAGAGTCTGCGCGGCGATGTCGTCTTCGGTGGCCACGTGTCATACGTCCGCCACACGTTGCTCCCCGTCTCGAACACCGTCGCCTCGGCGAGCGTCTTCGCGCACGCGTCCTTCAGGTGGCATTGGAAGAAGGGGAACTGAATCTCGGTCTGGAAATGCCGGCTCGTCGGAGCGCCGAACTTGATGTTGCCGAGCTGATCACCGGGCATGCTGTTCCAGCCACCATGAAGCCATGGGCCGACCGCGAGAATACTGCGGTTCTTCGGATGCAGCTTCTCCAGCGTGTAGTAGATGCTCATCGGACCGTAGAAGTCCTCGGCATCGAACCACCCCGCGACGTTGAGAATCGGCAGATCGGCCGGAACGGTCCCGAGATCCTTGAGGACGTTCTGCGCCTTCCAGTACTCGTCGTAGTCGGGATGGCGCATGAAGTCGTTCCATGCCGGCACCTGGCCCTGGAAGTACAGCGAGTCGATGCGCGCCGGAGCGCCAGCGTCCATGAAGAAGCGATATCCGTCCGGCGTCCCGTAGTCGAACCGGGTGCCGCTCGCCGTGGTCTGACCGGCTCGGGTGCGCGCGTTCCCCGCCAGCCAGCTGAAGGCGTACATGAGACGGAAGGCGCCGTTGTGGTGGAAGTCGTCGCCGATGAACATGTCTGAAGGCGATGCCTGCGGCGACGCGGCCTTGAGCGCGGGGTGCGCATTCATCATTCCCATGACCGTCTGCCAGCCTGGGTACGAGACACCCCACATGCCGACGCGCCCGTTGTTTCGCGAAAGATTTTCGAGCAACCAGTCGATCGTGTCGAACGTGTCGCTGCTCTCGTCGACGTCCTTGGGTGTGCGCTTCGTCGTCTTGAAGGGGCGCATGACCTCGAACTCGCCTTCGGAGCGGAATTTCCCGCGGACGTCCTGGAAGACGAAGATGTAGCCTTCCCGATCGAACTCCTGTGACGGGCCAAGGACGCGACGGTACTGGTCCGGCTCGTACGGGCGAATCGAGTAGGGAGTGCGGACGAGGAGGATCGGGTAGGTGCGCGTCGTATCGCGCGGCTCGTAGACGATCGTGAACAGCCGGACACCATCGCGCATCGGGACCATGTGATCCCGCTTGATGTAATGCTGCTTCGCGTCGAACGCGGTGTCCTGGGCAGCGACCCGCTGAAGGCCCGCCGAGGCGGTGATGGCGCTTCCAGCGAGAAGAAGGGACGCCGTGGACACCGAGCGCCGGGCGAAAGTGCTCCCGAGCATAGGCGAGGCTCGTTGAAGGTTCCTGAGGGAGTCGGCGCTGGCGCGTCGTCTTGCGCGGTAGTGCGCCAGCCAACATACTATCCGGCGCATACAGTATCCAGCCTTGTACACACGAAGACGCGCAATTTTCCGCCGTCCAGCGACGGCCCCCTTCCTGGGCGACTCGGCCGCGCCCATGCGCACCGCCTGCGGTCTGGCGCTCGCGGCCTTCGCGGTGGTGCTCCCGCGCTCGAGCGCGGCCCAGGCGCAGCTGCCGCCGTTCGTCGAAATGCGCGTTCCGAAAGCGCCGACGGTCGTCATGGGCAGGGGGACAGCGATGCTCGTGCACGAGCTGCACGTCACCAACTTTCAGGCGGCGCCGCTCACGATCACCCGTCTGGAAGTCCTCGGCGGCGAAGCTGACGACCGCGTTCTGCTCGCCCTCCAGGACAGCACGCTTGCCCGGGCGCTCGCGCGGCCGGGCATTACGCCACCGCCTCCGTTGCCGGAGCGGGCGCGGGTGAATGGCGGACTGCGCGCGGTCGTGTTTCTCTGGATACCACTCGACACGCGCGGAGCGCCCGCCCGCCTGCGTCACCGCCTAACGATTTCACAGGGGTCCGGCGACAGCGTCCGCACGCACGTGATCGAGGGTGGGCGAACCTCCGTGACCCGCGACGTCGCGGTGATCGGACCGCCGCTGCGTGGAAGCGGATGGCTCACGGCCAACGGGCCTGACGCCCAGACCGGACACCGGCGTGCACTCATCCCGGTCGAAGGCACGGCGGCGATCGCGCAGCGCTTCGCGATCGACTACGTGCAGATGGACACGAACGGCCGCCGGTTCACCGGCGACTCGCTCAGGAACGAGAGCTACTACGCCCATGGCACGGACGCGATCGCCGTCGCGGATGGGATCGTCGCCGCCGTGAAGGATAGCATCCCCGAGAACATTCCCGGCCCTGCGTCGCGCGCGGTGCCGATCACGCTCGAGACGGTGGCCGGGAATTTCGTCATCCTCGACATCGGTCAGGGCCGGTACGCGTTCTACGCGCACCTGATCCCGGGCTCTCTGCGCGTGCGCGTCGGTGACCGTGTCCGAAAAGGTCAGGTTCTCGGGCTGGTGGGCAACTCGGGCAATTCCACCGAGCCGCACCTGCACTTCCACCTCATGGATGGAACCTCACCGCTCGGCTCGGAGGGAATTCCGTATGCGCACGAGAGGTTCGATCTCGTCGGGACGTGTCGTCGGATGTTCGCGGAGTGCGCACGCTCGGCGGCTGAGCCGCGGCGCGGGGAGATTCCGTTGGCCAACATGGTGATAGCCTTCCCCTAGTCGACGCGCGTACCCCACCAGCGCGGGAAGTTGCCGGTTATTGCCGACCCTCCAGAATCCGCTGCAGCACCCGCGAATCGAGATTCCCCCCCGAGAAGATCACGCCGACTCGCATGGCCTTCAGCTGGTCCCGCAGCTTGATCGCTGCCGCAAGGCCCAGCGCGCCCGCTCCCTCGACCAGGTTGTGCGTCAGCTTGAGGATGACGCGAATCGTCTCTGCGATCTCCGCGTCCGTCACGGTCACGAACCCATCGAGTCCTTCGAGCAGCGTCGCGAAGGTCAGCGCATACGGCTGGCGCGTCGCGACGCCTTCCGCAAACGTGTTCGCCCGCTCGGTGCGCAACGGCGTGCGCGCGTGCCACGAGTCATGGATCGCCGGGGCGCCAGCCGCCTGCGCCCCGTAGACTTTCACCGTGGGCGCCAGCTCACGCGCTACCGTGAGCGCACCCACCGACTGCGATCCGCCGCCGACGGCAATGACGATGGCATCGAGCCCGCCGGACTGCTCGAGCATCTCGAGGCTCATCGTCGCCGCGCCGGCGATGACGCGCACATCGTTCGTGGAGTGCGCGACGGCCATGTTCTGCTCGCCCGCGACGCGCAGCATCACCTCGACGGACTCGTCGTAGTCTCGCCCTTCCTCGATGACGCTGGCGCCCCATCCGCGCATCGCGGCGTTCTTTTCCGGGTTGTTCCCCACCGGAACGCAGATCGTGGCGCGCACGCCGAGGAGTGACGCGGCGTACGCGATCCCCTGGCCGTGATTCCCTGTGGATGCGGCGACGACGCCGCGAGCACGCTCATCGGCGCTGAGCCCCGTCACGAAGGACAGGCCGTTGCGTACCTTGAACGAGCACGTCGGCTGATGATTCTCGTGCTTGACGCGAAGCGTCGTTCCAGGGGCCATCAACGCGTCGAGCTGTGGATAGCTGCGCACTGGCGTGGGCGCGAGGTACGGCGCGATCCGCCTGCGCGCATGCTCGACGTCATCGAGCGTGATCGGCCACGCCGGCGCCATTGTGCCGAAAGGCTTCGGCACGGGCGTCGCTTGCGTCGTCATGTTGCCACCGCCCCTACCGCGGCGTACCTCCCGCCGCACGCACCTCCGCCGCCGCTGGCTCCGGCCGTCGCTTGAAGTTCGTCGGCGCCCCACCCAGGTCCATCTGAAGCTCGTCGACCTTTCCCTGAGCATTCAGGCGAAAGGTCACGAATGCCGTCCCCAACGACCTCGCCGCCCAGCGCGCGCGGAACGTATCGAAGTGCCAGTGCTCCAGCTCTCCCTGAAACGCGGGACCGCGGTCGATGCGGAACTTCCCGCTGTCGGCCCGCACCCGGATCTCCCCGTACATGCTGTCGACGTACACGCCCGCATACTTTGCGAGTGGAAGCGACGGCTTGGTGTTCGGCACGCGCTCCGCCTCGCGCTTCTTCTGCGCCTCTCGCGCCCGCGCCAGCAGCGAGTCGCTCACCCTGAACATTTCCGCGTTCCAGTCTTTCGCCTTCGGCGTCTTGAGATGCAGGTCCCAGAGCTTCTGCATGATCACGTACGGCAGTGCGCTCTGGCTGATGTTCGTCAGCACGACTACGCCGAGCTTCTCCTCGGGCAGCATCGCGACGAGCGCACTCATTCCATCGATGTTGCCACCGTGCTGCACGACGAGCCGGCCTTCGTAGTCGCTGAGGAACCAGCCGAGTCCGTACGCCAGGAGATGCGCTCCGGGATTGATGCGCTTCCAGGCACCTTCGAGGCGAACGACGGTGTGCGGCGTCTGCATTTCCTCGATCTGCTTCTCACTGATGATCTGCTTGCCGCCGTACTTCCCCTTCGCGAGCTGCAGTCGAACCCACTGCGCCATGTCCACGACGTTCGAGTTGATGGAGCCGGCCGGCGCGATGTTGTCGATGTTCCGCCATGGGATGACGCGGACCGTGTCATCGATGTCGGCGTGCGGCGTCGCGACATCGCGCATCGACGCGAGCTTCCTGATCGTCGTGTTGCTCTCGGTCATGCCGAGCGGCGTGAAGATGCGGCGCTCGATGAAGTCATCCCACGTCGTGTTCGCGACGCGCGCGGTGAGCTGACCCGCCGCCAGGTACATGAGATTCTGGTAGCCGAACTGCGACCGGAAGCTCCAGGATGGCGCGAGGAACCGCGTGCGCCGCATGATCTCATCGCGGTCGAACTCGCTGCCGTACCAGAGCATGTCCCCGCGGGCGAGACCGCTGCGGTGACTGAGGAGATCGCGGATGCTGAGCTCGCGCGAGGCATAGGGATCGAAGACGTGAAAGCCGGTGAGATACTTTTCGGCTGGATCGTCCCACGCGACCTTCTTTTCGTCGACCAGGAGCGCAACGCCGGCGGCGGTGAACGCCTTCGATGACGAGCCGATCGCGAATACCGTCCGGTCGGTCACGCGGTCCGGCTTCGTGATGTCCTTGACGCCGTAGCCTCTCGCGTAGATGACGGAGTCGTTGCGCACGATCGAGATGGCGACTCCTGGAACCTTCCAGGTTTTCCGCGCGGTCTCCACGTAGGCGTCGAGCCCGGGATACGGCTCGCGCGCTTGGGCATTGGCGCTGAACGGCGCGATCACCGCGATCGCGGCCAGCATATAGACGAATCGTGTGCAAGTCATGACGGTCTCTCGGCGACGAGTGAGCTCTGGCGTTCTCAGAACGGCAGCGGTAATCCCAACGGCCTTTTTACCGCAGAGGTCGCAGAGTAACTGCCATACCGAACGTCGAACTGCAAGGCTGTCAACGAAAGCTCCTGCCGTTGTAGTTGTCTGGGCAACCTCTGCGACCTCTGCGACCTCTGCGTCCTCTGCGGTAAAAGCCGTTGCCGTTGCCGTACCCGCTCTTCATCGGGCCCGCGGGTGTCGTTATGCAATTACTTGAGCCTGGACACGAGCCAGCTCGCAATCTCCCCCATGACATCGGGTCCGATCTTACCACTGGGGAGCCGGACGTAGCCAGCAGGACTCCCGATCGAGTCAGGAAGAAAGAGGTGATTGCGATTGGGGAGAACACGGACGGTCACGTCGCGGTTACCGCCTTCCCGCAGCGCCGCACCAATCGCCTCCGCCTGATCCGCCGTCACTTGCTGATCGGTCGCGCCCTGCAGAACCAGCACCGGCACCTTGACCTTCCGGATCGTCGGCAGTGGCTCGTACGCGAGGAAAAACTTCATCCACGGCGGCGGAGCGGCGGTCGTGTCCGCGGCAGCCCTCGCGGCCGCGAACGCGGAGTCGCGCTTCGACGGGGCGATCGAGGAATCGTGCTCGATGCCGTAGCGAATCTGATGGTCGAGAACTTCGCGCCCGCGTTTCGCCGGCCCGGCCATGAGGACGATCCCCGCCAGCCTCGGATCCGTCGCCGCCACCATCGGCGCGATCATCGCGCCCTCGCTGTGGCCGAGGAGGGCGATGCGCGCCGGATTCACGTCGGGACGGGCGCGGAGCCACGCGATCGCGGCGCGCACGTCGTCGGCGAAGTCGGCCGATGACGCTTTCGCGAAGTCGCCGGTGGACTCGCCGGTTCCCCGGTCGTCGAGGCGCAGGACGGCGATGCCGCGCCTGCCTAACGTGTCCGCGATCTGCCGGAACGGGCGGAAGCCCGGCACGATCGGAAGGTGCTCGTCGCGGTCCTGCGGTCCGCTGCCCGAGATCGTGATGACGACCGGGAGGCGGCCGCTCGCGCTCTGAGGAATCGTCAGGGTGCCGGCCAGGACGTGTCCCCCCGGCGTCGGTATGCGTACGTGCTCAGCCCGATACGGCGCCCCGGCGGGGGCAGAGTAGTCCGGCTTCCCGAGCGCGAGCCGGCGAACCGCGTCCCCCTCGACGCGTTCGACGACCAGCCGTTGCGCGGGAACGTGCGCGCGAAGAATACGCGTGCCGCGCAGGGCCAGGTGCGTCTGCGAGGGACCGATCGTCACGATCACCGAGTCGGCCGACACACGACGCGCCGTCGCCGACAGCGTCTGGCCGCCGGCAGCGAGCAGCACCGGGAAGGTGACACTGTCGCGGTTCCCGCCGCTCAATCGCTCCAGCGCCACCTCGGTCATCGCGAAGGAGCTGTTGAGCATCAGGAACGCGTCCGCCTTCGAGGGAAGACGCTGAGTCTGCGTGCTGCCCCCGGCCGTGATCTCCGCGATGCCGGTGTCCGCGACGAGCCGCAGCCTGACCGACTGAAGGGCGGACGCGTCCGGCCCGCTGCCCGCCGGATATGCGACGAGATACAGCTCGCCAATGCGGCCTGGCGCCTCACGAGTGGCGAGATAGGTGAAGCGAGGTTGCCCGCGCAGCAGAACTTCTCCGGACACCCCACCCGTCGACGAGTTGAATCGCTCGATGCCGATCGTGTCCACGCCCATGCGGAACACGAAGGCCGCCTCGCCGCCAGCCTGCGCGCCGGCGGGCGACGATACGACCGCCAGTGCGCAGAAGACCGTATACGCCACGCGTTGCACGTGGCCCGCCCCCTTCTCACACATCGGGAATGTTCGGATTGTTGTTTCGCTCGACCGCCGGCAACGGGAAGCACCGCTGGTCGCCATAGATTCCGCCGCGCGGGAACGGCGCGCCCACGGCAGGGATCAGTGGCAGGTTCAGGCGCCGCATGTCGCCCAGCCGGTGACTCTCGAGGAACAGCTCTCGACGCCGTTCTTCGCGCACCTGCATCAAGACGGTGTCCGCATTTGTGCTATTGAAGGCCGGCAGTCCGGCCGCGGTGTGCAGCGCGTTGATGATGGCGACGGCACCGGTGAGATCGTTGGCCAGCGCCTTCGCCTCGGCTTCGATGAGGCGGGCTTCATTCGTCCGCGCGAACGAAATCGGTGACCCGAGGCTCGCGTACTTCCGCTGTTGACGGACGATCGTGGCGTTGTCGGCGCCGACAGCGCCCGTGTTGAAGACGGGCACGCGCGGATCCAGCACGCCGCCGAATCGCAGGCTGTCGAAGGTCGGGTCGACCGAGGAGAAATTGGTCGAGCCCGTTCCTCCACTGTGCGCAAAGACGATGTTCTGCTGGCGATTCGTTCCCGTCGCGAGCGCGACGGCGTTCACGGCAAATGGCGACGACGAAATCTGCGCCGCGAGCGCGCCCGCCTGCGCGACGAGTGTGAGATTCGGATCGTTCGGGTTGGCGGGCGTACCGACGAACGCCAGGTTCAGCAGCGTGCGCGCCAGACCCAGCCGCGCGAGATGGCGTGTGAGGGTGTCGTTGGCGGTCGTGGCGGCGGTGATCGCCGTGTTGAATCGTGTCTGCGCTTCGCCAAAGAGCTGCTCGGGCGTCAGCTCCGGCCCGACGTTGATCGCCGCGCTGCACATCCCCTCGCCTAACAAGATGAGGCTATAGCCGGCGTACGCCGCGGCCTGCCCGATGAGCTGCGTGCGGTTCACACCGGGCGCCATCTCCGCGTCCGTCCATTCCTGGAGCCGCGCGAGGATCGTGTCGGCCGAGGCGCGCGCGACCGAGAGTGACGTGTACACCCCCGGCAATTGCGCGCCACCACAGTCCCCCGCGTACGGGCCGGTGAGCGGATGGCTGCGACGGTCGTAATTGTCCTGCTGCGCGTTCGCGAAGGCATTGACGAGCTCATCGCCGAGCAGCCCCGCCGCCGTCGTATACCGGAAGAGCGCGCACTCGAAGTCGCCGATGGCTCCATTCACGAGCAACGTCGCGTTCCGCGGAACGTACGCATCGTTGGCGAGGATCTGCGACGGGTTCTCCTGCTCGAGATTGGTGAGATCATCGCAGGCGAACATGACGACGGCCAGCGGCAACACCGCGAGCGCGTACCGTCTGGAGCGACGAGTCCATGCACCGGTCATCGAGGCCTCAGTCCCCCGAAAAAGGATGCGCATGATCAAAATCCGAGGTTGAGGGACACGACGAATTGCGTGAGCGCGGGCAGGAGCGCCTGGTCCTGTGGTGCGGAGCCCGCCGCCGGTGGGACGCCGGTGTAGCGCACCTCGGGGTCCGGTCCGATGTAGTCGGTCCAGGTCGCGAGGTTGCGCCCCGCCACCGTCAACGCCGCGGTCGCGATACCGGCGCGACTCACCCATTGCTCCGGCAACCGGTAGGTCGCCGAGATCTCCCGGAGCTTCAGGAACGAGGCGTCTTGAATGAACTGGTCCTGCACGCCGGCGGTCGTCGACGACGGTGCGATGCCCGCGAGGTACTCCGTCGAATACCGGTCAGGGTAGTGGCGCGCTTCGCACACGCCGAAGGCACAGGCGTTGGCGGCGTTCGCGTTGAGGATCCTGTGCCCCCGCTTGAAGTCCAGCATGCTGTAGAGCGTTAGGCGCTGGCCGATCGAGAACGTGTTCGTGATGTTGCCAAGGACCTTGGGCGTCTGCGTCCCGACGAAAATCGGAAGCGCTTGCGCGCAGGGGACCGGCGCACCGCCCGATGGTCCGGCCACGCACAGGATGTTGGTGATCGCGTGCGTCACGGGATCGCGCGTCGCGCTGGCAATGCGCTTCGTCCAGAACGCCTGGATCGGATACCCCTCGACGTTCCGGAGCAACCCCGCACCGGACGGGACACCGCCCATGTCTTCGATCCGATCCTTGTTGGTGCTGACGTTCCCGCCGATCTCCCACGCGAAGCGCTCGAGCGTCACCGCCCGCAAATTCGCCTGGAGCTCGATGCCACTGCCGCTCGTCTCACCAATGTTGACCGTCTGATCCCCGGCGAACCCACCCGATGGCGCGAGCTGCCGCGTGAGGATCGCGTCCTTCGTGCGCCTCGTGTAGTACGTGAAGTCCAGGCTCAGGCGATCGAAGAGTCCTGCCTCGAACCCCGCCTCCCACTCGGTGCCGCGCTCGGGCTTGAGATCTGGATTCCCGAGCGAGCCCGGGGTCACGCCCGGTGTCCCGTTGGCGCGCGGGGCATTGATCACGGTGCGCAGCGCAACGAACGTGTTCGGCTGCTGGCCGGATTGTCCATATGCGGTGCGGAGCTTCAGGGTATTCACGACGTTGCCGAAGCCGCTCCAGAACGGTTCCTCGCTGATCACCCACGCGGCACTGACCTTCGGATAGGTGACCCAGTCGAGGTCTTCGCCGAATGCCGAGTTGTTGTCGACGCGCACGCCGGCGGTGAGGAAGAGGCGATCGTTCCATCCGAATTGCTGCTGCCCGTACACGCCCATGGTCGTGTTGACGACGAGCTCTTGCGTCGGCGTACCGGCGACCGTCGTCCCGGAGACGGTTTCAACGCCTGGCGCGGGAAACCGCTGACCCGACAGCGCGCTGTTCTTGAGCTGCTTTCGAACCCACTGCCCGCCAAACGAGGTCGCGGAAGAAAACGCCGGAGTGATCGCGAACGTCGCGGTGCCCGAGTAGTCGCCGGTGATGTAGCTGTGATTGCGCAGCGTCTGCGATATGCGCCCATCAGCGGCAGCCGCTCCTACCAGGGCCGAGACGAATGGCCTGAGCTCGGGCGGGGCATAGCGCTCGAGCGCCCGGCTGTCGTCCGACGTGTAGTCGAGCCCGACGATGAGACGGTGCGCGAGCCAGCTCGCCGGACGGTGGTTCAGTGTCGTGCTTCCCGTAAAGCGATTGATGTCCTGGGCATTGTCGTACAGCTGCTGCGGGACCTCGGGCGGCGCGAAGCCGAACCCGCGATTGGCGGGAAAGACGAGCGGATGCCCAATCGACATTCCGAGCAGCGGTGAAACCCCTCCGTCGGTTCCGAGGTGAAGATTGCTGCGCAAGAAGTGAAGGCTCGCGCCGAGGTCGATCTTGTCGCTCGCCGCGGCGCTGACATTCGCGTGGGCGCTGAACGTCTTTCCGAAGTTGTTAGGCTCGATCCCCTCCTCGTCGTTGTACGTGCCCGACAGGTAGTACCTCAGCTGCTCGCGCCCGCCCGAGAGCCCGAGATGATAGGACTGCGTGCGGCCGGTCGAGAACACGGGCGTCCCGCGATCCTCTTCCTGCTGGATGGGGTTCCAGGGAACGATCTCGCCCGCCGTATTGCGAGCGTAGTTGGTGGGGATGCGTCCTTCGGCATCCCGGAACCATTGCGCACCCTGCTCGGTGCGAACCGTCCACCGTGCCGGTCCCGCGGCGCCTTTCTTGGTGATGATCTGGATCACCCCGTTTGCCGCTTCCGTCCCATAGATGGTCGCCGCCGCCGGACCCTTGATGATCTCGATCGTCTGAATGTCCTCGGGCGCGATGTCGTTCAGCCGTGAGGCCACCTGCGAGTTCTGCGCACCGAGCGCCCCCGCACTCGCCGCGCCTTGATTCACCGCGTTGTTCACACGAATGCCGTCGATGTACACGATCGGCTCGTTGGACAGCGACAGACTCGATCGCCCGCGTATCCACACTGTCGGCCCGGAGCCAACCCGCCCGGAGTTCGGCGCGATGATGACGCCGGGAGCGCGGGCCTGAAGGAGCGCGCCGAGGTTCGGCGCCGCCGAGCGCTCGAGCTCCAGGGCAGCATCGATGCTTGGCACCGAGTTACCGAGCGTGCGAAGTCGCTCACCGACCCCGGCGCCCGTCACGACGACGCGATCGAGCTCGACGGCCGCCTCGGTGAGAACGACGCGAATCGCGACCTCGCCGACTCGCGCGACTTGCGTCGCCGGTTGAAAGCTCAGCCGGCGCACCTCGAGCGTGACCTGGTCACCGGCAACTCCCGTGATCCGGAAGCGGCCGGCTGCGTCCGTCGCCGTGCCGAGGGTCGTTCCCTGGATGCGAACGCTCGCGCCTTCGATTGGGGTCAGCACGCCGGCTTTGACGACAACGCCGGCGACGGTCCCCTGTTGCGCGGCGGCGATGGCCGGCGCGAGGACGACGAGTGCGGCGATGCCCAACGTGGCGCGCCACCGTGAGTTGGCCGAGTGGCCGACAGCGCGGACCGACGAGAGAATGCGCATTGGCGTGGGACGGGTAGGAGGTCGGCCAGCACTCGGCGGGCGGCCGGGCTGGCTCCATCGCTGCGACCAATACTGTATACAGTGCGGCGTACACGCTATATTATGCCCCTCGCGCGACGAAGCGCAAGACAGATTGCTGGACGACCCGCCCGCCACCCGGCTCCCTTTCCCGGCCCTTACAGCGCGCGAGACCACATGCAGCGAGCCCGCACTCCCGCGGACCCCGAGACGCACGACGACGCCCTCCCCGGACCGGATGGCATCACCCTGCGTCGTGTGTCGGGGCTCCGCGAGTATCAGGAGTGTCTCGCTATTCAGGAGGAGACCTGGGGAACCGGGTTCCGTGAGATCGTCCCGCCCGTGATCCTCATGGTCGCGCAGAAGCTCGGTGGGGTGTGCGCGGGTGCATTCGCTCCCGATGGCCGCATGCTCGGCTTCGTCTTCGGGATGACCGGGCCACGTGACGGCCGGCTCGTCCACTGGTCGGACATGCTGGCCGTCCGTGCCGACGCTCGAGGCGGCCACCTCGGTCAGCGGCTCAAGCTGTATCAGCGCGATCTCGTTCGCGCCGTTGGCGTCGACACGATGCACTGGACCTTCGACCCTCTCGTCGCCCGGAACGCGCACCTCAATCTCACGCGCCTCGGCGCCCGCGCCATCGAGTACGTCCCCGACATGTACGGAACCAATACGGGCAGCCCCATTCACGGCGCCCTTCCCACCGATCGCGTGATCGTCGCGTGGGATCTCACGAGTCCCCCTGATCCCGTCGAGCGCGCATCGCGCCCCGGTCTGCTGGTGAACCCGCCCTCGGCCGACGGTCTGCCGTCTCTCAACGGGCTGGTCGATGCATCGGTCGTTCGCATCGCCATCCCTCGAGACCTGGAGACGGAATCGAGCGAGCGGCGCGCGGTCTGGCGCCAGGTCACCCGCGCGGCGTTCGAATCGTACCTCGGTCGCGGGTACGAGGTCGTCGGCTTCCGCCGCGGGCAGGGAGACGAGCTGCCATCCTACGAACTGTCGGCAGACGGGCTGCGATCCGCGGCGGCTGTCCCGACCGGGGTCGTCCATGCTGCGCATTGACCAGATCACGTTGCGCGAAATCCGATTGCCACTGCGGGAACCCTTTCGCATCTCGAGCGGCGTGGTCGATGAGCGCCGCATTGCGCTGCTCGAGCTCGTCGACGCGGACGGCGTGACGGCGTGGAGCGAGTGCGTTGCCGGCGAGCAGCCGAACTACAGCTCCGAAACGATCGATACGGCGTGGCATGCGATCACCGAGTGGGTTGCCCCGCGCGTGCTCGGGCGCCCGTTCACCGAGGCGCGCGAGATCTTTCCGGTGCTCGAGCGCGACTTCCGCGGACACCTGATGGCGAAGGCGGCGGTCGAGATGGGAGCCTGGATCGTGGCGGCTGAGCGGTTGGGGGCCTCGCTGGCCAACCTCCTCGGCGGTACACGGTCGCAGATCGCCACCGGGATCTCACTCGGGATCCAGCGGTCGCCGGAGACGCTCGTCGAGAGGGCGCGCCAGGCGCTGGCGTTAGGCTATCGCAAGGTGAAGATCAAGATTCAGCCGGGGGCCGACCTCGCCTACGTCGGCGCCGTCCGCGCGGCGCTCGGGCCGACCGCGCCGCTGATGGCCGACGCGAACAACGCGTACACGATCGCCGACGCCGAGCACCTCGCCCGCCTCGACCCGCTCGAGCTGATGATGATCGAGCAGCCGTTCGCGTTCGACGATCTCGTTCAACACGCCGAGCTCCAGCGCCGCCTGACGACGCCGATCTGCCTCGACGAGTCCATCACCTCGGTCGACCGCGCGCGCGACATGGCCGCGCTCGGCAGCGGACGCATCATCAACATCAAGCCGGGACGCGTCGGAGGATTCACCGCGTCACTCGCCATTCACGACTTCTGCGAGACCAAAGGCATTCCGGTCTGGTGCGGCGGCATGCTCGAGAGCGGCATCGGACGCGCCTGCAACGTGGCCCTCGCGTCACTCCGCAACTTCACCAAGCCGGGCGACGTGAGCCCGAGCGCGCGCTATTGGGAGCGCGACATCGTGACACCGGAATGGACGATGAACGCCGACGGAATGGTTCGCGTGCCGCTCGACCGGCCGGGCCTTGGCGTCGACGTGGACACGGACCGCGTGGATGATCTCACGGTTCGAGTCGCGACCCTCACGGCCCCGAGCCGTGCGGGCGCGGCTCGCGTCTGACGTCAGGTCCGAGGGACGCGCTTCCCGCCGAGCGTGTGCACCGCGAGATTCTGGACGTGTCCGATCTTCCAACGCACACCGCCACCCGCTACCTGCAGCCGCTCCGCGAAGGGGGGTCGCTGCCAGCCGTCGTCGATACCGAGAGCGGCGGTCTGTTCGTCGTGAAGTTTCGTGGAGCGGGCCAGGGCGCAAAGGCGCTCGTGGCCGAGCTCATCGTCGGAATGCTCGCGCGGGCCCTGGGGCTACCCATACCGACCCTGGCTCTCATCGATATTCCGGCGTCGTTCGGCCGGAGCGAGCCTGATTCCGAGATTCAGGACGTGTTGCGAGCCAGTCATGGGATCAACGTCGGGCTCCGGTATCTGGATGGCGCATTCAACTATGACAACTCGGCCGCCGGCGAGCTCATCACCAGCGAGCTCGCGACCCGCGTGGTGTGGCTCGATGCGTACACGACGAATCCCGATCGCACGCATCGCAATCCCAACGTGCTGATCTGGGAGCGACGCCCGTGGCTCATCGATCATGGCGCGGCACTCTACGCGCACCATGACTGGCCAACGGTGGACGAGGCACGCACGCAGACGCCCTTTCCGAGGATTCGCGAGCACGTACTGCTCGAGCGAAGCGCGCACCTCGAGGCGATCGACGCCGATCTTGCCACGACGCTCAGCGATGACTGCATCGCGCAGGTGCTGGCGAGCGTACCCGATGCACTGCTCCTCGATCCCACGCGTGGCGAGGAGTTCGCGTCCGCCCGTGATGCACGCGCCCGCTACTTCGATTACCTGACGCGACGACGCGACGGCCCGCGCACGTTCGTGGCCGAAGCGGTGCGTGCCCGAACGCACGTGCGCAACTCGCCTCCGCTGCGTCTGTCCGCGCGCCGATGACCTCTCGCTCCCGCTCGGTGTCTTACGACTTCGCCGTGCTGCGGGCGGTGCCGCACCCGCACATCGGCGCATTCGTTCCCGTTGGCGTCGTGCTTCATGCGCGCACGGTCGACTACCTCGGCTTGCGCTCGCTCACCGACCTGGACGAGCTTCGCACGCAGGTACCCGACGTGGACGCCGAGCTCTTGGTGCGCTACCTGCGATCGGTGCGCGCCATCTGCGATGGCGACGAGTCCGCCGGACCCGTGGCGCTCACCCCTCCCTCCGAGCGATTCCACTGGCTCACTGCCCCACGCTCGGATGTGATCCAGAGCTCGCCCGTGCACGAGGGCGTATGCATCGACCCGGAGCGTGAGCTGGAGGCGCTGTTCAGAACCTATGTCAGGCGGGGCGCCTGAGAGAACAGGGGTCAGGAGTCAGGGGTCAGGAGTCAGGGGGCGCAGGGAATGGGTTGTTGGAGGTAACAGCGTGCGGCGCTCCTACCCCCCTTCACCCTGACACCCCCTGATCCCTGACTCCTGACCACGAGCTCCTGTTCTCCATCACCTCAAGTAGAGCACGCCGCTCGTAAAGTCGAACACCGCTTCCCTTCCGGCGAGCAGGTCCGCGCCGATCACCCCATCGGCGAGCTCGATACCTTCGTCGCGCAGGCTCTGATTCACGTGCGACAGATCGAGCACGACGACGGGAAGAGAATCCAGCCGCAACCCGCCGAGGCGGACGTCATCGAGCCGCGCGCTCAGCGTGCGTTGCGCGGGCGCGCCGAGGCCGGAAACCCGCGTCCGGCTCTGTTGAAGCGAAAGGCCAAGTCTCACCGCGGTGGCGTTGTCGAGAAAGCTGGTCGAGGCGCCGGAGTCGATGATGAGGGACAGGCGCTGTCCGCCTACCTGCGCCACCGCCTGGTAATGACCCGATTTCAAACGCCTCGTCGGAACGCCGACGTAGCCCCGGTCGCGTAGCAGCGAGTTGATCGCGGATGAAGCGGTAACGCGCTGCCTGCCGTCCGGTGAGCCCGCCGACGGCGTCATCGTGCAGCCAAGCAGCGCGGTCATCGCGCATGTCGTGCGCAGAAGCGTATGAGCAGCGAGTCGCATAAGGCGTGGGGAACGGGAAGGCTAGCTCTCATCCTCTACGACACCGCTGCGACCCCGCATGTTGCGTCCCTGTACAAACCCCGCCGCGCTTGGCAACGCTTCAGTGACTGCTCATCCCCCTCTTCCCCTGCCGAGTCCGGGCCACACGACGCCCCGTCGGTCTACCTCACGGTCCGCCTCCGGGTGTGGAAGCTGGCGCCGCCGCCGACTGCTTCGCGCCGCCTCGCCGGAGATCGTACGCGAAATCGTCGGGAAGCTCGCTGGTGATGATCGCCCGCGCCGCCGCTTCGACATCGTATTCCACCCGCACGACCTCGGCGGCCACGTCATTCGCCGTGATGTCGACTACGACATAACCCGCTCGCCAATCGCCGTCCTTCGGGCGACCCACCGAGCCTGTGTTCACGTAGTGAATCCCGTGCACGACGCGGTGCCACGGTACGTGCGTGTGCCCGAAGCACACGACGTCGCCCGCCCGTGCCCCCAGCGATGCGCCCATCTTCTCGAGAAACGCGTCCGGGCGATCCCGATGAACGTAGACGGTGTTGAGCGTCTGGTTCCCGTGCACGAGGGTCACGGTTGGGCCGGCGACATGCCCGCCGTTAGGCCGCAGGTCGATCCGAAACGGGAGACCACCAAGAAACCGTTTCGCCCGGGGTGAGACGTGTGCCCGGGTCCACGCGTACGAGACGTGCGACAGTTCTTCCTGCCGCGGATCCTCGTAGTGGCAGCCGCAGTGCTTGTAATCGGTCGCGACGGTCGAGTCGTAATTGCCCGCCACACCGGGAATCCCGGTCGCGCTGAGCATCTCGATGACTTCGTTGGGCCACGGGGCATATCCCACGAGATCGCCCAGGTGGTACGTGGCGTCGACGGCCGCACGCGCAGCGATGTCGCGCAGGACTGCCTCGAGTGCCGGCAGGTTCGCGTGAATGTCGGAAACGAGGGCGTAGCGCATCGTCAGCCGAGCTCGAGCGTCATCACCGTCGCCGACGCCGGGCATGCCTCCCGAAACTCGACCGATTGTCGGACCTCGTCAGGCACGGCCTCGCGGCTCGTCTTCACGAAGCCAAAAGTCGGGAAGTAGCGCTCGGCGGTCGTCGTCAACAGATACAGCGCCTTGATCCCGCGGGACTCCGCCTCCGCGATCGCGTGCGTCACGAGCCGTCGCCCGAGACCGGTTCCTCGCCAGTCGGGCTCGACCGCGGTAGAGCGAAGAAGCGCGTACTCATCGCAGCAGTGCTCGAGACCCACGACTCCGACGATGCGCCTGTCAGCCACGCTCTCGGCGACCAGGAAGCCGCCAAGTGCATCGGTGACTCCGGCCGTCGGTAAACCGCTCGACGTGAGGAGCCGCTCGATCGCCGGGAGGTCGCCGCGGGTTGCGGGACGCAGCGAAGCCTGGTGTGCCTCGATCGTATTCGACATCGGAGCGATCCTCCCGGTGGCGTCTCGTAGTGATGATGTGGTCACGACACGCAGCAGGGGAGCCCGTCGGACCCCGTGCAGCAGCCGGCCTGCGCGGGAGCGGAAGGCTTCGTCGCGCGCACGAAGGCGCTGACGAACTTGCCGTCGATCTCGCGCGAGAACTGCGCGGCATCGAGACCCGATCCTTCGAGGAACGCGGCGGCATCCTCGGCGGCGTATACGCGTGTGACCTCGATGTCGATCGCCTCGAAGCCCGCGTCGGCGAGCATGGTGCGGTAGTCCTCCTCCTCCAGCGCGCCGGCGACGCATCCTACCCAGAGCTCCATGTTCCTGCGCACGGCATCGGGCGCGTGGCCGCGTACGACGACATCGCTGACCGCGAACCGGCCACCCGGCTTGAGGACGCGGAACGCCTCGCGCAGGACCTGACGCTTGTCGCCCGAGAGGTTGATCACGCAGTTGGAGATGATGACGTCGACGGACGCGTCGGGAAGGGGAATGTGCTCGATCTCGCCCTTGAGAAACGTGACGTTCGTGGCACCGGCCTTCTTCCGATTCTCCTCGGCGAGCTCGAGCATCTCGTCGGTCATGTCGAGCCCGTACGCCTTGCCGGTGGGTCCCACGCGCCGGGCGGAGAGCAGGACGTCGATGCCACCGCCCGAGCCGAGGTCGAGCACGGTCTCCCCCTCGTGCAGCTCGGCCAGCGCGGTTGGGTTGCCGCAGCCTAACGACGCGAGCAGCGCCTTGGCGGGGATGCCCGCCGTCTGGCCCTCATCGTACAGATTCGCGGTAATGGGGTCCCACGCTTCGGTCGTGGTTCCGCAGCACCCGCTCGACCCGCAGCAGCTGGCACTCGACTCGCCGCTACGGGCGCGAAGTGCTGCCTGACCGTACTTCTCACGGACCACCGTCTGGAGCTGGGAGATCTCCGTCCCCTTGGACTCAGCCTGCGTCTTCATGTCGCCTCCGATGATCAAGTTTTCTTGATATATTGGGGAAATAAAAACCTCAACAGCATGACGAACCGCGTGTCGGCAGCCTGCGTGCGTTCGGCTTCAACACGGACAGCAGCGCTTCGGCTTCCTCGAACGTGTCGCGCGCCAGCGCATAGTAGACCCAGCGACCCTCCCTTCTGTCGGTGAGGATCCCGGCTTCCTTGAGCGCCTTCAAATGCCACGACAGTCGCGGCTGCGCGATGTCGAGCGCATCGGTGAGCTCACACACGCAGCGCTCGCCGTCGCGGAGCAGGTCGATGACCTCGAGACGGATCTCGTCGGAGAGTGCGTGAAAGAGCCGGGCGGCTCGTGAGTAGTCGGTGCGGGCAGCGGTTGCCATGGGACGGATAATATCAAGTTTTCTTGATTGGTCAAGGCCGAAAAAGGAACGAGGAAGGTATTTGGAGAAGTTGACTCCAGATTCACTTCCTCGTTCCTCGTTCTTCTTGCTGACTCTTTCTGGATCTGGCTTACGGAAGGAATCCCCGCGCAAACCCTCCGGGGAATGCATCCGAGTGGAAGTTCACGTAGAAGCTCGCGGGGTCCCGCAGCAGCTCGGCCAGCGCGGCCTCGTGGCTGGTGAAGTGCGCGTTCGTCACGAAGATCCCCTGCTGGCGGAACTCGAGGTGCCGATCGGTGAGATTGAGGTCCGTCCCGACCGGGTTGGACAGCCACCAGATCACCGGCCCGGTGGGCTGCCCCGGATTCAGGTGATGAATGTGGCCGAAGCGGACGCTCTCATCGCCCTTGTTGTTGATGATGACCGTGGACTCAATGGTCCCGTCCGCCAGGATCATGATCTGCGCATGTCCCTTGGACTCCGAGGTCGAGGTGGGAACCTCGAGCTCCGAGCGCAACTGCGTGTTGAAGACGACGGGGGGCGCTCCTTCACTCCCGACAGCGGAGAACGAAGCGGCGAAGCGCTCCGGTCCAGTCGAGGGCTGATCGGCGCACGCGGCAACCGCAACGACAGCCATCATCGCGTGCCAATGTCGCATAGAACCTTCCTGGTCGAGGGGATCGGGAAGGGTTGCGCGCCCCGGACCTGGCGAAAAGCGGGTTACGGCGAACGTGTGGTCTTGTGTGGCAGACACCCTGGATCGCGCTGCCGGCGCTTTCGGGAGGCGTTCGCCGCTCGGCAACGGCCAACGAGACGCCACGACCGTAGGTTCAGCTGAATTCTCTATTCTGGATTCTGCATCGTGTCATCTTTGTCGTCTCCCAAAGCTGCCTGAATGGACAACCTCGCCCACACCCTCACAGGTCTCGCGATTGGCGAAGCCGGCCTTCGCCGAAAGACCGCCCTCGGCGCGACGACGCTCGCGATCGCCGCCAACCTCCCAGACATCGACGCGTTCATCTATTTCGTGGGCGATGGGATTGACGCGCTCGCGTTCCGGCGGGGATGGACGCACGGGATCCTCGCGATGGTCGTGCTTCCGCTGCTGCTCGCGGTGACGATGCGAGCTGCAAGTCGGTTTCGTCGCTCGCGAACGGACGCCCCCGCGGCCCGCTGGCGATGGCTGATCATCCTTGCCGCCGTCGGCGTGTGGTCGCATCCGCTCCTGGACCTGCTCAACACGTACGGCGTGCGGCTCCTGATGCCGTTCTCGAATCGATGGTTCTACGGGGACACGCTCTTCATCATCGATCTCTGGCTCTGGCTGGCGCTCCTCGGCGGGACCCTGCTCTCGCGGCGACGGAGTCTGCGGCTCACACCCAATCCCGAACGCCCCGCACAAGCAGCCATTGTGCTCGTCGGCGTGTACATCGTCGCCATGGCCATCTCGTCGCGCGCAGGCCGTGGGCTCGTCGAGCGTCAGGCCAATGCGCCGCGCGCCGACCGCGTGATGGTCTCACCGATTCCGGTGACGCCTTTTCGCCGGATGGTCTTGCGCGACCTCGGCGACCGCTACGAGACCGGGGAGCTGACGTTAGGCGGTGCGGCGGCGTATCGACCCACGGGCGAAACACCGACGGGACGCGGGAGCGATCTCGCCGCGGCTGCCGCGCGGACGCCGGATGGCGCGGCGTTCCTCTCATGGTCTCGCTTTCCGCGCTTTGCCGCCGAGCCCGCGGGCGATGGACTGCTGGTGCGAATCAGCGACATGCGCTATGCGGATGTGCGCGGCCGCGGATGGGCGTCGGTGGTCGTCCGCATCCCTCCCGCGGGCCTCGGCTCAGCGGATCAGTGACCGCCGAAAGGCACGATCCCACGCGGCGAGCGCCGGCTTGGGACTCAGCTCCGTGTCGACGAGACCGAGGTGCGCGAACAGGGGGAGGATGGAGCCGGGAGGAACGGGAAAGGAGGTGAGGTCGAGATCGGTGAACGTGATCTGATAGACCCCCGCCAGGCCCGCTTCGTCCGCCAGCTGCCACTGTCGCGCGATCCACCGTGCCTGTTTCTCCGGCGAAGACGTAATGGTGGCGACCGACGACGACGTCCAGCCGCCCTCCAGGATCATCATCGGAAGGTCGTGGTTTTCGCCCAATCGCGAGTAGTAGTTCAGCGGTACCTGCTCCGGCTCGGTGAAGCCTGCCAGGAAGGGGTAGGATGACAGGCCGAGGCTACGCGCGAAGGGGAAGTCCGCGAGATCCTCCGCGATGCCGACGAACTGGGTCGTCCCCTGCAAGCGCCCCCATGCGACGTCCACCTGTACCGTGACCGACAGACTCGCTCGTGCGGCAGCGCCACCGAGCGCCTGCGCGGTCGCGTTCACCATGGCGCGCAGCGCGTCGTAGATCTCGCGTGGTGCCGCGAGGCGAACGAGGTTCGTCTCCATCGCCAGCGCGAGGGCCGAGGGCCGGAGAACGCTGTCGACGGCCATCACGTACTCGTGGTACGCCCGCTGTACCTCGGGCTCGCGAATGGATCGCCCGAGCTCGAGGAGCTCCGGCGCTTCCCGATCGCGGGCGAGGCCGTCGGTGGCGTCGATCATCGCGACGACCTCGAGGCCGCGGCCGCGGTACAACTGCACCAGCTCGAGCTGATCCCGCCGCACGAGGACGCGTGCGCTCGTGTCGGCGAGGAGACTCTTCCACGGGACCGTCAGCGAGAGCAGCGCGCCGTCGGCGCGCGGCATCCACATCTCGATCGTCGCCAGCACCGACTGAATGTCCAGCCGGGGTGGCGTCGCCGCGAATCCGATCCGGTAGGCACGCGCCGGCGCCGGCGCGTCGGGCTCCGAGCAGGCCAGGGCCGCACCTAACAAGAGCGCCGCCGCGCTCCTGCTCACCGCCCCGTCTTCGGGACCACGCGGAGCACCTTCCCGTTGGCATCATCCGTCACGAGGTAGAGCAGGCCGTCCGGCCCCTGCTGAACGTCGCGAATGCGCGCGCCGAGATCACCGAGGTAGCGCTCTTCGCGCGTGACGCGATCGTTCTCGATCGTGAGCCTGACCAGCGCACGGGGTCCCATGGCTCCCACGAACGCGCTCCCCTTCCACCCGGGATAGCGGTCGCCGGTGTAAAACGTCATGCCCGACGGCGCGATGACCGGATCCCAGTAGTAGACTGGCTGCTCCATCCCCTCTCGCTGCGTCCCCTCGCCGATGGCGGAGCCGGAGTAGTCGCGCCCATACGTAATGGTCGGCCACCCATAGTTCTTTCCCTTCTCGGGACGATTGAGCTCGTCGCCGCCCATGGCGCCGTGCTCAACGGTCCAGAGCTGGCCGGATTCCGGATGCAGCGCGGCTGCTTGAGCGTTGCGATGACCGAGCGACCAGATCTCCGGTCGCGCATCGTCGCGTCCGACGAAGGGATTGTCGGAAGGGATGCTCCCATCGGGATTGATGCGAACGATCTTCCCGATGCCCGAGGACAGCTGCTGCGCCTGCTGGCGGAACGAGCCGGACTGCCGGTCTCCCTGCGTGACGAACAGCTTGCCGTCGCGCGAGAATACCAATCGCGAGCCGTAGTGACCGCCGCTGCGGACTTTTGGCTGCTGACGATAGATCACCTCGACGTTGTCGAGCCTTCCGTTCCCGAGCCGGCCGCGCGCGACCGAGGTTCCCGATACACCCCCTTCGCCGGGCTCGGAGAACGAGAGGTAGACCAGCTGGTTCTGAGCGAAGTCGGGATCGATGGCGACGTCGAGCAATCCACCCTGACTCACTGCGTGCACCTGCGGGACGCCGGCCAGCGGCTCGGACACCCGGCCGCTCGTGTCCACGATCCGGAGCCGGCCTGGCCGTTCCGTGACGAGAATGCGCCCATCGGGAAGGAACGCGAGTCCCCACGGATGCTCGAGGCCGCTTGCGACGGTCTCCACCGTGACGTTCCCATCGATCGACCGCGGCTGCGGCGAGGCCTGTGCGGGCCCGGTCCGCGGCGGCTGCGCTTTGCACTGCGTCACCAGGGGCGCTGCGATGAGGAGGAACGCCAACGTCATCGTTCGGCGGGGCATACCGGTGGATCGCATCTCGAGCTCCTTGATTGAGCGGGTCTGCTGAAGTGTGGCGCGCGGGCGCACCTCATGCAACGACACTACTGGCGCGGGGCGTGTGAAAGTTGCAAGGAACCCCGTCAACGAAACGGACATGGTCGTGTCAGCATTCAAGGAGATCGAGAAGATGATGACGAGCCGCGGTGGTGCCCAACGGCTGTTGACGCGAGCGGTGATCGTTACGGCCGTCGCGGCCAGCGCCTGTCAGCGGGGCGAACGCGCCCCCGACAGCGGCGACACCGCTGCCGCGGCTCGCAGCGCGGGCGACACGAGCGCGGCCTGCCCGGCCGACAACGGCGGGATCACACTTCCGACCGGATTCTGTGCCACCGTATTCGCCGACACCGTCGGGCACGCGCGACACATGGTCGTGCTGCCTAACGGCACCGTGTACGTCAACACCTGGAGCGGACGCTATTACGGCAATGCGCCGGCGCCGCGCGGCGGGTTCCTCGTCGCGCTGCGCGACACCACCGGAGACGGCGTGGCCGACGTGCGGGTGCGCTTTGGCGACAGCGTGCGGAGCGGCGGCATCGGCGGTACGGGGGTCGCCTTGTACGACGGCGATCTCTTCGCCGAGGCGAACGACAAGATCGTTCGATATGACCTTCCCGCTGACGCGATCGCGCCGAACGCATCCCCGACCACCGTCGTCAGTGGGCTCCCGATGACCGGCGATCACCCGGCTCATCCCTTTGCGATCGGATCGGGCGGAGCGCTCTACGTCAACTCCGGCTCGGCGACGAACGCGTGCGGTGTTCGCGATCGCACCCCCGGGTCACCCGGCCGCGACCCATGCACGGAGCTGACGACGCGCGCGGGCATCTGGCGGTACGACGCCAATCGCGGCGGCCAGACCTTCTCCCCGGCGGAGCGCTTCGCGACGGGCATCCGAAACGCCATCGGCATCACCATCGGCCCGAGCGGCGCGCTCTACGCCACGCAACATGGCCGCGATCAGCTCACGGAAAGCTGGCCGGCACTCTACACGGCGGAGCAGGGACAGAACCTTCCTGCGGAGGAGCTGCTTCAGGTCGAAGAAGGCGGGGACTACGGGTGGCCGTACTGTTACTACGACGATACGAAGCGGCAGCTCGTGCTGGCGCCCGAGTATGGCGGCAACGGCAGCGACATCGGGCGCTGCGCCTCCATGCGCGCCCCCACCGCGACCTTCCCCGCCCACTGGGCGCCTAACGGGCTCGTGTTCTACTCGGGGGATCGGTTCCCGGCCCGCTATCGCGGCGGCGCCTTCATTGCCTTCCACGGGTCCTGGAATCGTGCGCCGGGCCCTCAAGGGGGATACAACGTGGTGTTCGTTCCATTCTCCGGCGCTACCCCGTCCGGTCCCTTCGAGACGTTCGCGGATGGATTCGCCGGCCCGGAGAAATCGCCGGACCGCGCCGCCCATCGCCCCTCGGGCCTGGCGGTGGGGCCCGATGGGGCGTTGTACATCAGTGATGACAAGGCGGGACGAATCTGGCGCGTCGTCTATCGAGGCGCGCAGGGCGGAGGAAGCCGTTAGGCGGCCCGCCCGGGCATGTCCACCGCCGCGGCCGGCGCCGCGGGCCCGATCACCTCGGCGAAGCCGCCGTACCGCCACACCGCCCGGTTGAGGCGGGAGGCCGCCCGCACGAGATCGTATGCGCGCAGGCGAACGGGGGCACGCACGGTGACGAATCCATGGGCATCGGGATGCCGGTCGAGCGCCGTGAATCCGGCGAGCGTGATGGCCGAGAGTGCCATGTCGGCGAGCTCGGGCGTGTGGAGCGCGAGCGCGAAGTCGACGTCACACGCTTCGCCGATCACATAGCCGTCCTCGGCGAGCCGCTCGACTTCGCGAGCAGCGAGGCTCCGTGGCCAGGCCGCCGAGAGGGCGGCGGTGGCGACATCGATGACATCCGCAGCGAGGGCGGGTGCGTGGTCGAGTAGGTGGCCCATGACAATTCGTCCTTACGGTTCTTACAACGCCCTGCAAACGGGCTCCGAGTGTGGGTTCGACCAGTTGGCATATCCCGGGCCGCGCGCGGCGAAGAGTCCCAAGAGCAGGGCGAGCGCATGGAATCCAAGGGCGAGCCGGGGAACGAGGGAGGAACGAGGAACGAGGAAGTGGCCGTTGAGCTCCGGTGTACAGAGCTTCCTCGGCGCTTCCTCGTTCCTCGTTCCTCGTTCCTCTACGGCGTGCTTTCCTCTCGCACGAGCCTGAAGTCGTACTCGAGCGCGATCGTGTCGGCGACGCTAAGGACCGATCGCACCTTCGGCTTCTGCATCTCGAAATCGACGAAGGCGAACGTCGTGATCGCGGTCCCGGATACTTCCCCGTTCGCCATCTTCGCCGTTGCACGCCAGGTCGTGGGCCGCGTCACGCCACGGACCGTGAGATCACCGAGCAAGTCGAACGTGTGCGAGGCCGTTCCAGAAGGGGGCAACGTGATTCCACGCGCTTCCGTGGGAACGAAGACCACCGACGGATACTGCGCCGCCTCGAGGAGTCGTCCCCGCACGTAGTTGTCACGCCGGTCGCGGTCACTCGCGAACGTGGCGGCGTCGATCACGAACCGCGACGCGTCGCGAATTATCCGGCCCGCATCGTCGATGGCGACCACGCCGGTGACTGCCGTGCTCTTGCCGACCGCATCGTTGGGAAGATCGAAACCCACCAACTGCTCCCGCACCCGATAGCGAACCTCGTTCCCCGATGGAGCGACGACATAGCGCGTGCCGGCGACGGTGAGAGGCGCGAGCGCGCCGTTGCTCGTCGAGGTGATCGTGTCGACCGTTGCCGACCGCGCCTCATCCGAAGCTGTGCACCCGGCGAGAATGCCCAGTGCCGCTCCGGCGGCGGCGATGAAGTGACGTGTGCTCATGGTTGTCGATCTCCCCGCGACGTTGATCGGAATTCCTGAATGCGACGCTAGGGAGCGAGATTCTCCGTCGAGAAGCGCGAGTAGTAGTTGATGAAATGCCCCCCATGACGCGCAAGCGCCTCACGCGCCCGCGACTTGGCCGCGTCATCGGGCGCATCGACGACGACGACGAAGTGGCCTGATTCCAAATCCTTCACGTGATGCGCTGTATGCTCACGCTCCTCGCCCAGGCCATCGACCATTCGAAAGACACGCGCGTCGGTTCATGGGCACTGCGCCTCCTTTGAATGTTGGGATGCCGCTGAGCGCGTCTCAGGTTCCTCGCTCCAGTCGCCCCAGCCGCCGAAACGCCTTCACTTTCTCGGACCGATCGACGCTCGCCGCATTGAGCGCCTTCCCAAGAATCTCGATTGTGCGATCGTAGGTGGGGCGGTCCACTGGAAAGGGCGTGCCATCTTTGCCGCCGTGCGCGAACGCGAACCGCGCGGGATCGCGAAGACTGGCCGGCGTTCCATGCACGAGCTCGGACGCGAGCGCCAGCGCGCGGACCGTTCGGGGTCCCACTCCGGGAATGCCAAGCAGTGACTCGAAGTCGGGTGGCGCCTGCTCATACGTCGTGAGCAAAATTCTGTGCAAATGCGTCTGCGGCACGTCGAGCTCCGGAAACAGTGTGTGTCTCACCGGCATCCTGAGCTCGGGCACTTTCGCCAGCGCATCGAGCGTCACGCTCGGCGGTTGACTCGCGAGCTCGGCGGACGCGCTTCGCACTCCGGCGTTCTCGCGCGCGACGAGGTTCAGCGTCTCCTGACGAATGTCGCAGCACACCGCGTGATGCGGCTCATCGACGAAGCTCTGCAGATGTGGCGACAGCCAGTGATATCGGCGTGCAAGCCGCGTCGCGTCGCTCATGCCCTGCTGCACGACGCACCACTCGCCTGCGCTCGTGAAGAAGAACGCGTGGTGGTACAGCTGGTAGCCGTCCTGCACCGCGGTATTGTCCACCTTGGCCGACATGCGGCTCGCGTACACCAGCGGAGCGGGGTCGCGCCCGATTCGCTCGCACGCCGCTACGACCTGCGCCGGCGTCTTCCGCGATGCGGCACCCTTCCCGCCGGCGGCGAACAGGCCGATCTCGACGTCGATGTCCTTGATGCCCTCCTTCACGGCACCACACACCGTCGTCGTCACCCCGCTCGAATGCCAGTCGAACCCGAGAACGCATCCGAACGCCTGAAACCAGTACGGATCGGAAAGTCGGCGAAGCACCTCCGGCGCGCCGAACTCCCGGACCATGTAGATGACGAGCTCGCGCGCCAGCAACACCATGCGCGAGAAGAGCCATGGTGGAGCCTTGCCCGTGTGAAGGGGGAGTGACGCGATTCCGGTGTGGCGAGCCACTGACCTGAGGAGGCGGGGATCACGCAAAATAACTGGCGGCACCACGGGACCACACGTACGTCGGTCCCTCGCAGTCACGCTTCCGAGGTTGCCCGTGATCGATCGAAGGAGAGTGCGTCGCCGTGGCTGGCCCATCGCCGCGTGTCCACGGGGTCCACGTCTGGCCGGAGGACCTCGAGCGCTTCCTCCAGGCCGCTCGTAGCCTCGGGGAGCCTTTCCGTGTGACGAGGATCACTTGTCGCGGAGAGCGCTCTCCTGGGTACGCATCCTGCCACAAAAAGTCCGTCTGTGGGTGACGGTGTGCTCACGGAAGATCCGGGCGACAAACCACGGAGCGAGATATGGGACTCTTCGACAAGGACCCCGAGAAGAAAGACGCCGACAAGCCCAAAGCGGACTTCTCGAACGTTCAGGGCGGCAGTTCCTCGACGGCGCCGCGCTCGCGGGGCGAAGTAGAGGTGAGGAGCTACACGGTGGTGTCTGGAGACAGCCTGTCGAAAATCGCCAAGCGAGAGTATGGCGACGCACAGAAGTGGCGGCAGATCTACGAAGCGAATCGCGACCAGATCAAGGATCCAGACCTGATCCATCCGGGTCAGGTACTCACCATTCCCGCTGAGCAGTGAGGAACCAACTCATGACGAGCACTCTTTCCGGCACGCTGCTCAAGGGCGCGTGTTTCGCCCTCGCGCTCACGACGTTTGCGTGTAAGGACCGCACGGAAGACGCGAGCACTACGACCTCCGGCGGCGCTGTGGCCGAGGCGTCGGCCATTGAAATCGCCGAAGTCGATCTGGGCAAGGGCGTTCAGGCCGACAAGACCATCCGCGATGAGACCGACGACTTCGCGCGGCGCGACACGGTATATGCCTCGGTTCGCACCAGCGGAACGGCGACCAGCGCGACAATCACGGCACGCTGGACGTTCCAGGATGGCCAGGTCGTGGATGAGCGCACCGAGACGATTTCGCCGACCGGCGATGCGAACACGGTGTTCTTCATCTCGCAACCGAACGGCCTGCCAGCTGGCAACTACACGCTGAGCGTGCTGCTCAACGGGACGGAGGCGCAGAAGAAGGAGTTCGAGGTGAAGTAGGTAGGAGCAGGAGCTAGGAGTCAGGAGTCAGGAGTCAGGAGTCAGGAGTCAGGGATGGAAAGGGGCCGCCGCGCTACGCGCGTGCGGCCCTCATCAGATGAGCGCGGCAGCAAAGCTGCCGCGCCTTTCCATCCCTGACTCCTGACTCCTGACTCCTGACTCCTACTTCTAACTTGACAGCCGGTCCTGCCCGATATTTTGTTCACCTATGAACCGTCCCGCCGGCAAAGCCGACCCCGTCATGTTCTCGCTGCTCGAGGCGGCGCACGCGCTCGAGCAGCGGCTCGAGAGCGCATTGGCGGAGGTCGGGCTGTCGATGGCGAAGTACGGTGTCGTCTCCCAGCTCGCGCGCGCCGGTCAGCCGCTCGCCCTCGGCGAGCTCGCGACCCGCCAGAGCTGCGTGCGCTCCAACATGACTCAGCTGATCGACCGGCTCGAGGCCGATGGACTCGTGCGGCGGGTGGACGATCCGGGCGATCGGCGCAGCGTCCGCGCGGCGATTACCCGCCTGGGAGAGGAGCGCGCCGCGGCAGGCGCCCGCGCCATGAAGCGCGTCCAGGATGATTTCGCGGCATCCATCCCGCCCCGCGATCGCGAAGTTCTCATTCGGATGCTGGCCGGCGTGAAATAGACGCCGTAGACCGCGATGGAATCGGGCGGGAACTATGCTTCATATATGAACGTTACTGATCCGTACAGCGCAGTGTGAACGTTCCCTTGTACGGAGGTGGTACCATGTCAGGCAGTCGTTCCGTTTCACGCCTCCTGGGCGGACTCGCCGTGGTCGCCCTGGCCGTCGCGAATCCCCTCGAGGCACAATCCCAGAGCTCGGGGAATTTCGAGATCCGTCCCTACGTCGGCGCCTATCTCCCCACGGGAGATCAGCGCGACATTCTGAAGGATGCGATTCTCGTCGGCGCGCAGGCGTCGTACCGCGTGATTCCCCAGCTCGCGATCACCGGCACGCTCGGCTGGTCCCCGACCGAGGATCGAGTCGGCGCGGGCCAAACGCTGGACCTGCTCCAGTATGACGTCGGCGCCGAGCTTCGCGCCCCGGCGTGGGTGCAGCGCGCTTCGTGGGATTTCACTCCCTTCGTCGGCCTTGGGGTCGGTGGACGGACGTATGACTACCGCGATCTGGACGTCGACGCGAAGACCAACGTCGCCGGGTACGGGGCGTTAGGCGGCGAGTTCGGCTTCGGGCAGTTCGGGGTTCGCATCGAAGGGCGCGACTACGTCTCGCGCTTCAAGCCGCTGACGGGCAGCGGCGAGGCCAAGACCCGTAACGACGTCGCGGTCGCCGCGGGGCTGACGATCAAGTTCTAAGCATCCTCGGACAACACGATGACGCCGCCGCGTGGATCGTCCGCGCGGCGGTACTCATCCTATCCGCGAGGCAGGGGGATCCCACCCAGTCCACCGGTGAGCGAATCGAGCCGCGTCTGCAACCGCCGGCGCTCCTCCTCGAGTCGCGCACGCGCGTCGGCGACACGACGCTCGGATTCCGCACGAAGCTCCGCGATTCGGGCACGTACCGGAGCCGTGCGCTCTTCGACGATCCGATCGACCGCCGCGCGGGCGCGCGCCTCCGCCTTGGCGATCTCCTCGCCCGCCACTTCACGAACGCGAGCAGCCACCGCACGGTCGAGGTTGGAGCTGATCGCGATCGTGGGCGACCGAATCTCTCCGGTGAGGTTCGCGGTGATCTCGAGCTCTCGAAGTCCGGACACCACGCGACCGACGAGCTGCTCCAGCGGGTTCAGCGCGCGGGCACGCGATGAATCGGGGAGCCACCGCACGTCGCTGGAGCGGATGACCCAGCGTGCCGCGATGCGGTCGCCGTTGCGAAGGAAGTCGAGCTGACTCGTGCCCTTACCGGGGTCGACGCGCAAGGGGAGCCCCGGCAGCGCGAACCTGGGCAGGGTAATGTCGCTACCCACGGCACGCAGCGAATCGCGTACGCGGCCAGCCGTGTGGTCGATGAGTCCCGCGACCTGTAGCGCGCCCATTGCCGTGCCTGCCGCGTCACGTCGGGCCGAAAAGCGCATCGGCTTTCCCACGAGCGCGGGCGCGGTCGTTAGGTCGCTGAGTCGAGCGATGTAGCTGCCCCGTGCGGCGCCGTCGGCCAAGGCGAAATCGAGCTGACCGTCGCGAAGGTGGAAATCCGGGAGCTGCCTGGCTCGCGGAAAGGCGATCGTCGCGCCAGCGGCGCGTAGCCGCTCTGGCCCGTCGCGCGGTCGCGGTCGGAGCCCCGGAGGCATGTACCGTTGCGCAAGCTCCGCCCAATAGACCACCTGTTGATACCGATCGAGCGTCACCGGACCGAAGAGCGCGCCCCCGATGTCCGGCCCTTCGAGGGACGGGATCTCGAGCAGACCTCGCGCGAAGGCGTAGTCCGCGCGGCGGGCCGCATCGAGGGACGCGATGCCGGTATCGAGCACGGCAACACCGGCCCGCGCGCTCCGATGCAGCATCTCGAGACGGTTCCTTGCCTCGTCGATCTGCCGCACCACGCGACGGACATCGGACACCGCTCGCCGCGTACCATCGAGGCCAAGTGTGCGTGGAGTCGCACCCGCGAGGCGCCTGACGAGCGCCTCCGAGGAGTCGAAGGCGGTGCGCAGATCGAGCCCGCGCCACTGGGCCTCGAGCACGCCGCGCACCGAGTCGGCGGTGGCTCCAAGCGCGGTAGCGGCTTTCACCGTGCCAAGCTGGGTCGGATCCAGTACGATCTGCCTGATCGTGTCGATCGGCGTGAGGGCGAGCACGGGATGCCGGTACGTCGCGGCCCACTCACGGATACTGCGGAGCGTGGTGGCCGCGAAGCCGGCGTCATCGATGTGGCGTGCAGGCTCGCTCCGCATCGTTCCCAGCCGCACCCCGCCCACGGCGAGGCGACGGATGATCAGCTTCTTCTCGAGCAGCGGCGTCGGCTCGAGCTCGACCCGGATGCGATCCGCGGAGAGGACGTTGCGTCGGGGGTTGAACGGGTCGGCGATCGCCAGGCCGCGGAGCTCGACCGAGCTCTCGCTCTCGCGCACTTCGAGCGACGCGATGTCCACCTGCGTCCCGAGCGCCTTCGTCGCCGCCTCGGCCGCCGTCTGCCTAACTACGCGGTCGCCAAAGAGAAACCAGAACGCCACGAGGGCAAGGAGCAGCAGGCCGAGCGGAATGAGCCCCTGCCACCGAACCAGCCGCTTTCGTGTCGGCGATCTCGCTTCGCCGTGTGGCGTGCCGCGGGCCTCGGGTGTGTAGTGGGCCTCCTGGCCCGCGTCAGTCCGGGCGGAACCAGGTGTAGACATTGTACGCTTTGGAGGCGGTGACGGCATTGTAGAAGCGCGAGCGACGAACCCGCTCTCCCAGCGTCGCCCGATAGCGCGCGACGCCATGGCGCGCCGCGAAGTAGATTGGCAGGGCCAGGACCAGCCAGGTCACGAAGCTGCCGAGTACGATCGTGTTGTTGAAGTTGGTATAGGGGAGCACGGGGGTGTTGAACCACGCCGTCCACATCGGTTCCAGCGCTGGGGTCTCGAGCAGCAACTGGCGGCCGACGCGATCGAAGACCGGGTCGAGCGCAAATCCCAGCGGCAGGAAGAGCGCCCACCCGAGGAGGGCGCCGCCAATCGAAACGTTCAGGACGAGGATGACCGCCGCAATCAGGAGATTGTGGACGTTCATGACCGGCGTGAGGCCGAGCACCGATCCCAGGGCGATTCCCGCCGCGACCTGGCCGGGCGTCCCCTCGGAGTGCAGCGTCTTGATGAGCGATTGGAGAAGCTTCAGCAGCGTCAGCATGGTGAATAAGGAACGAGGAACGAGGAAGCGCGCAACAACGATCGGCGTGCCGCTTCCTCCTTCCTCGTTCCTCCTTCCCCGTTCCTGCTCAGAACTCGAATCTCGCCCCTACCTGCGCCCGACGCGCGCCGAAGGCACCTGTTGGCTGGCCGAAGTTCGTGATGTCCACCCCGGCCGCGGTCTTCTGCCGGCCACCGTACGCCGAGATGTTGTCCGTGTTGAAGACGTTGAAGACTTCCGCCGTCAGGCGAACCGTGGTCCCCTGCGTGGTGAACAGCGACTTCCCAACGCGGAGGTCGACGTTGCGATACCAGTTCTTGAAGTCGTTGTCCGGGCGAATCGTGCGCTTGCCCGACGGGCTGCCGTCGGGGAAGAAATCATCGGCGAAGTCGTTGTCGAAGTTGAGGTCCTGCCCGATCGACGCCCCGAAGGGCCGCGGGCTCGCCAGCGTCACGATCCCCGCGATCTGAAGACCGCCCAGCCAGTCGAAGTCGGCCACCTCCGAGAGGACCACGCGGTGCCGCTCGTCGCCGATGGTCTCCTGCATGTTGTACGAGCTGCGGAAGGCGAAGGCAGGGGCGGTCACAGCGTCGTAGTCGGCCTTGGCCCAGCCTAACGTGTACGCGAGGTTGGACAGCAAGCGGCCGCGTCGATAGTTCACTGACATCATGACCGCGTCGTACTTTGCCTTGGCGAAGTCATCCCACAGAATGATGTCGCCGTAGTTCGGCGTCAGGACGCGCGCGTCCGGATTCGGCTGCGTGTTCAGGTAGTTCGCATTGAGCCGGTTATAGAGATGGCGAACATCCTGGTGGACGTAGTCGACATTGAGCGCGAGATCGGGCGTGAACTGGTGACCGATGCCGACCGACATCTGCCGGTTCTCGGGCGCCTCCATCTTGTTCTTCACCAGAATGATGTTCGGCGTCGATGGCACCGTCCCGGCGATGACCTGCGCGCGCAGGAGCGCGACGTCCATGGTGGCCGGGTTGGCGATCGTATAGCTGCGCCACGTCGCCGCCAGTCGCTCCTGGAAGCCAATGAAGCTCGCGACGCGATCGTAGATGATGCCGAAGCCGCCGCGAAGGAAGGTGCGGTTCTCGCCGATCGGATCCCACGAGAACGAGACACGCGGCGACAGGTTGTTCAAGTCGTTCTTGCGGTCGCCGCGATTGATGTAGTTGGCGAGCGCGGCCTTGTTCGTGATCGCGGTATCACTCGCCCACGGTACGGTGAAATCGTTGTTGATGGTGTTGAGCTCGGCATCGTAGCGAAGGCCGAGGTTGAGCGTGAGCGTCGACGTCGGCCGCCACTCGTCATTCAGATAGAAGCCGGTGATCCACCCGCTGAGCTCGGCCCGCGCATCGGCGATGCCCTGCCGGTCCTGATAGCCGACGCCGATCGTCGCCTGGTTGGGGTTCTGGCTCGTGTCGGTCGTGAAGCGAAAGCTCCCCATCCGGAAGTTCGGCGAGAACTGATCGGCATCGATGCGGCTCACCTCAGCGCCGACCTTGAAGACGTGCGAGCCGCCCCAGTTGTCCTTCGTGTACGTCAGGCGGTTGATCAGCCGGAGATGCGTCTCGTTCAGCTCCAGCGGGAACGTTGCCGTCCCCTGCGTCACGCTGGGGTAGACCCGCTGCTCGCGCTCGACGAGCATCCCTTCATCGTGGTGCCACTTCACGATCTGGAGGCTGAGCTCGTTCAGCACATTGGACGAGGGGAGATAGCGGTGACGGAGCTGCCCGACGTTGATGAAGTACGACTGATCGATCCCGCCATTCCGCGCGACGGTCCCGCCGAAGTTCGACTCGCCCGTCATGTATCGCGTCGACCACGACAGGTCGAACGTATTTCGCTCACTCGGCGTGTACGTGCCCCGGAGAAAACCGGTGTGATTGAGATTCGGGGCCTTGAAGGAACCGCGCAGCCCATCCCAAACACCGGGACTGCTCGCCGGGCGCCCCGGCACCACGTCGATGAAGTTGTCGCTGTCCGTCACTTCATAGTTCAGCGCATAGAAGAGCCGATCCCGCTGAATCGGGCCGCGGAGGTTCGCGCCGACCTGCATGCGGTTGAAGTCGGGTGTCACCGTCTGAAAGTTCGTCCGCGCCACCATCGACTTGTCCTGGAAGAACCCGAACACCGCCCCTTTGGTCTCGTTCGTCCCGCGGTTCGACTCGGCGCTGATCACGTACGCGCCGGCATGCGAGTATTCCGCGTCGTAGGGGTTGATGAAGACGCGAAACTCCTGAACGGCCTCCTGCGGCAGCGGTGCACCCGTCTGCGGAATGCCGACGAGGTTCCCGTTGAAGAGACTCTTCAGCTCGATCCCATCGAGATAGAAATTGCTGAAGCGCAGCTCGGGCATCGCGCCCGCCGAGGGAAGCGCGCGCCCTGCTTGCGGTGCGAAGCCTCTCACCCCGGGCGTGACCGCGGCCAGCGTCATGATGTTGCGGTCGATCGTCGGAAGCTGCTCGATCATCTGCTGCACGACTGGCGCCGACACGGATGTCCGCTGGACTTCGACGGTGGTCGTGCGATCGGCTGTCACTTCGACGCCGGTGAGCTGCGTCGTCGATGGCTCGAGATCGAACACGAGATTGGCGCGCTGCCCGAGCAATAGCTCGACCATCTGGCTCTCTTGCTCGAACCCGATGGCGCGAACGGTGACTTCATACCGACCGGGACCGAGGCCGAGGATTCGGAACCGGCCGAGATCGCTGGTGTTCACGCCGCGGCGCTCGTTCGTCGCGGGATTCACCACCGCGACGACCGCACCGACGACCGGCTCGCCCGCATTGTTGCGAACCGAGCCTTCGAGAGTGATCGTGAGTTGAGCGTGAGTAAGAGCGGGGACGGCCATCATGAGACCGACCGCAGTGAGCAGGGAAAGAATCGACAAGGGTATTCGCATGGGAATCTCGCGGGGTGGGAGGGAGCGTGCCGCGGACGCGCCGAGGTTATGGTGCGCCGTGCGTCGTGTCAACAACACAGTGACCACCGCCGCAGCAGTGCTCGTCACTCTGGCCGGCGCACCGTCGGTGGCAAGCGCGCAAGTGACGGTAGCTGACTCTGTTAGCGCACGCCCAGTGGTGCCGGGAGCGATGCTGCGGCGTATCGTGCGACCCGCGGGACCATGGGTTCTTTCCGTGCTCGAAGTCGATCTGCGGCGGCCGGAAATCGAGGTACGGGGCGTTCGCGCATGCGACCACCTGCTCGGGCGCGAACGCCCCTCCGCGACCGCGCGCCGAATGCGGCAGGAGGGAGTAGATGTCGTCGGAATTCTCAACGCCGACTTCTTCGATCTGCGCGGTGGAACGGGCGCGACCGAGAGCAACGTCGTCATCGATGGTGAGATTGTAAAGGCGGTGACAACGACCGAGTCGCCATTCGACGCCTTTGACAATGTCCACACCCAGTTCGGCATTACCGCCACCGGTGCGCCGGTACTCGATCGCTTCTCCCTGACCGGCATCGTTCGCACCCCGAGCGGCGAATGGCCGCTGGCCGCGATCAATGCGCATGCCCCCGGGGCGCTCGCACTCCTCACGCGGTGGTTCGACACACTCGCGCTCGCACTGCAGCCCGCAGACACGAGCGCGCACGTTGCCTTGCTCAAGGTCGGTGGGCGGAGCGACACGGCGCGCTACCGGGTCGAATCCAACCCGATCCGCGAACGACCGGTCGCTCCATCGGACGAGACGGCCGTGCTCGTTGCGCGGGGGGATGCGCTACCGGTGGTGGAGCGCCTTCGTCCAGGCGATCGCGTCGAGATCGTGACGACACTCGTTCCCGATCGAGGTCCGCTGCGGACCGTCGTCGGGGGATGGCCACGCATCGTCGAGGCCGGGCGTAACATCGCTCTCGCGGCCGATTCTCTCGAAGGCACCATACCGCGGTTCTCCCGCGCTCGTCACCCCCGCTCTGCGTTAGGCATCTCGCGGGACAGCACGACGCTCTATCTGGTGGCCGTCGACGGCCGACAGCAGACCAGCGTCGGGATGACGCTCGAGGAGCTGGCCGACGCGATGATCGCGCTCGGGGCCTACGAGGCGATGAACCTGGACGGGGGCGGGTCGACCGCGCTCGTCGTGCGTGATTCCATCGTGAACAGGCCATCCGACGCCAGCGGGGAACGCCCCGTCGGCAACGTCATCGCGATCACGCGTCGTACCGGCGATCCGAGCGATCCTGAGCGTCGCGTGCTGCCGCGAAAAAGTGGAAGCATTGCCTCCTGCGTCCTGCCGGTGAGGCGAGACAGCGCTGCGGCGCCGGGGCGGCCTCCGCGGTAGCTATCGCGATGCGCTCTCGAGCGCGCGTCGCAGCCAGGACCAATACACCTCGCCGGCCACGTCACTGACATCGTTATGCCCGGCACCGCGCACGAGCAGGAGCTCGCCACGAATCCGCGCCGCCGCGTGAACGGCGCGGCCCATGCGCACGGGGATGATGCCGTCGCGCTCGCCGTGGACCACCCATGTCGGCACGTCGAGCTCCGCAACCCTCGACCGGGTATCGAAATGGATGCGCGCGATGACGCCCCAGAGAAGCGTCACGGGCGCCAGCGGACCCCGCGCCATCTCCCGCGCCGAGGTGAAGGGGGCTTCGAGGATCAGCACAGCCGGTGCATGCTCGACCGACAGCTCCGTCGCGATGGCGCTCCCCAGCGAGTGCCCGTACAGCGCGATACGCGCCGAGTCCGCACCCAGTTGCTCGCGCGCGAGCCGATACGTCGCGCGCGCGTCGCGCTGGGATGAGAGGTAATCGGGCGAGCCACCGAGTCCGCCGTATCCGCGATACTCGGGGACGAGCACCGCCCAGCCGGTGGCGCGCTCCACCTCCCTCGCCCACGGCACGACCCACGCGGCCAGATCAGCGTTGCCGTGGTAGGCGATGAGGAGACCTGGCGCTTGCGCCGGATCGCCGATGAGGAATGCAAAGAGTGGCTGGCCGTCGTCGGACCGGTAGTCCAGGCGCCGCGTATCGGCCGTGGGGTACTGCGCAAGTCGCGGCGGTTGCCACACGATGCGCTCCTGCATTCGCCACGCCGCGACGAGCATGACGACGTACAGCGCGGCGACGAGAATCAGCGCGGAGATCACGAGCCGCACGGTGGTCGAACCGTCCCGTCAGGCGACGCGCAGGCGCTGATGAGTAGCGGAAGCTCGATCCGGAGCGTCACGGCCGCGAAGATCAGGGCATAGCTGAGCAGCATCCAGCGCCGGTGCGCGGCGATGGCGCGCTGCCGCGCCGCAAGATAGGCGCGCACGGTCGTCCAGAGCAGCAGCACTGCGAGGGTCGCGAACCCGAGGTGCGTGACCGGGCCGCTTCATACGCCGGCGATCCGCCGCTTGTACTCGGTGAGCGCGGCGTCGAGACGCTCGCGCGCCGTGGTGTCACCGGGCACGTTGTGCGACGGATGGATGTAGAGCGTCACCCCTCGCTCGGCCAACAGCTCGGCGACGGTCGTGATCGTCATCCAGACCACCGCCACGAACGCCATCGTCGACACCGGTCCCACATTGTCGACGTGATTCTTCACGGGGACCGAGGAATCCCCGGCCGGTACGCGGGTATCGATCACCACGTCGGCGATGTCGAACAGCGTCCGACCGGACGGATGCCGCGACCTCGACGCCTCGGCCGCCGATCCCGTGGCGACGACGCGCATTCCGAGCGCCTTCGCGCGCAACGCCACATCGATGTTCACGTTGTTGATCCCGGTGTGCGAGAAGATCCACATCGTGTCGCGCGGGTCGAACGTATACCCCTTCATGATGGCGTCGCCGTATCCTTCTGCCCGCTCGAGAAAGAGGAACTGGTGAATGCCCATCTCCCCGGTGATGCGCGTGAAGAACGTCAGGGGCAGCTGGATCATCGGATGAAAGCCGACGAAACCACCGATCCGGGGATACATCTCTTCCACCGGGATCGTCGCGTGGCCGCATCCAAAGGTGTGGACCCACCGTTCCGCAGCGATCGAGTCGGCCATCAGGTTCGCAGCACGCTCGATGGCCGGAAGCTGTGAGCGCTCGATGTCGTCGAGAACGGCCCGCGTGTTCGACAACCAGGTGTGGCTCGACATCGTCAGGGCAATGAGGGGCGGCGAAGGGCGCGAGAGAGAACGCCGAGCAATACGCCCTGGACCACGAGCGCGGCCGGCACGATGAGCAACGACCCTCGCATTCCGAACCGCTCTCCAAGGACGCCGGCGCTGTAGGGGAGACTCATCCCGCCGAGGAGCGCCATGGTGATGGCGGCGCTGAATGCGGTGCCCGACAGTGCCGCGAAGCGCGACCCGACGAACCCGAGCACGGTCGGAAACATGGCGGCAAAGCCGACACCGAGTGAGAACACGCCCAGCGCCGCCAGGGGAACGCTGCGAGTCGTGAGCAGCAGGGCCGCACCGGCGAGGGCGATCGCCAGGCAGGTGTAGAGGATGCGGAACGGGGAGACGCGACTCAATACCGTACCCACCGCGAGGCGCGCGAGCATCATCCCCGCCCAGTAGAGCGAAAGCAGAATGAGCGCGCTCCGCTCGCTGACCGCCAGCTCCTCGGTGACGAACGTGGATGTCCACCCACCCACGGTGATCTCGAGACCACTCTCGAGAAACAGCATCAGTCCCATCAACAGCATGAGCGGATCACGAAGCAGCCGGGCTGCGTCCGTAATCGGAAAACCCTGCGCCTGCTTGGGCGGCGGAAACGTGATTGTCGCGATGGCCGCGAGCGGCACGAGGACGAGTGCGCCGATCCCCGCAATCAGCGACGCGTAGCCGAAACGGCTGGTCAACATCCCGATCATGAATGGTACGCCCATCGCGCCGACGCCGAAGAACACGCCGAGGAGATTGAGCCGAGGCCCGCGCGCCTCGCCGCTGATGTCGGAGACGAGCGCATTCGCACCGCCATTGATGATGCCGCCGGCGAATCCGATCAGGAACACCGCCGCACGAAGCCAGCCGATCGACGGAGCGAATGCCACACCTTGGAGTCCGAGAATGATCAGGGCGGTGGAACCCATCAGCATCGCCTTGTAGCCGCGGCGATCGACGATGGGACCGAAAATGAGCGCCCCGAGGAGGACGCCAAACGTCATCAGGAGAAGTAGCGCACCACCGGACGCCTTGTCGATTCCAAAGCGCTCCATCACCGAGAGCAGCACCGTGCCCACCATCGTGAAGACGATGCCGAACGTGAGCAGACAAAGACACGCGCAGACGAACAGCGCACGGCTCGAGCTTGGCTTCATGGGTCTCTTTGTCCGAGCATGGCGAGCCGCCCAGCACCCACCAGTCCGGCGTCACCCCCGAGGGCAGTGGCGACGAAGCGCACCTGCTCGATCGCTAGTGGCTGGGCCCAGCGTTTGGCCTCGGCACGTACGCGATCGAGAAACCGCGTGGCCGGACCGAACACGCCGCCGCCGAACACGATGATCTCGGGATTGAAGAGACTCACGAGATTCGCGCACGCCATCCCCCACAGCTCGATCGCGTTGTCGATGACCTGCGCCGCGATCGCATCGCCCTGGTCATACGCCGCGAAGATGGCGCCCGCGTCGAGCGCCTCGGCGTGCGGCCGAAGCGCGCCACGGTAGCTCGTGTCGCCTTCCATCAGATCGCGAGCGACCCTAACGAGCCCGGGCCCCGATGCCTGATCCTCGAAGCAACCGTGAGTCCGGTACCGAGGCGCGTAGGGCCGATCCAGCGCGAGCCAGCCAATGGCGCCCGCCACATCGCCATGGCCACGAAGCACGCGCCCCTCGGTGAGAATGCCTGCCCCGATTCCGGTGCCGACCGCGAGAAAGATCGCATCGCGCGCTCCCGCGGCCGCACCGCGCCAGGTTTCTCCGAGAATGTACGCCGCGCGATCGCTATCGATCGTGAGGCTCGTGTCCCCGAGCGCCGAGCGCAGCTCGTCGCGCAGCGGATAGTCGTCCCACCCCGGAATGTTCGGTGCCCACACGGTCCCGTGCCGCGCGCGGTAAAGTCCGGGTACGCAGACGCCAGCACCGTCCAACCCGTGTTGTCCGGCGAGCTTTCCTATCCGCTCGACGATCAGTGCTCCGACCCCTGTTCCGTGACGGCCGGCCAGTGGTGTGGTCTCGCGCTGCAACAGCTCGCCCCCCGCCGTAAAGGCAGCGGCGGCGAGCTTGGTCCCGCCGAGGTCGATCCCAATGAAGGCCATGGGCGGCGCGAAGGTAACACCCGAGGGATCAGGAGTCAGGAGTCAGGGATCAGGGGGTGTCAGGGTGAAGGGGTTAGGAGATGCCTTGCCGTTCTCTCCTGAAACCCGTTCCCTGACATCCCCTGATTCCTGACTCCTGACTCCTGACCCCTGGTGCCACGAGAGCCTTACACGTTCGACCAGACGCCAGACTGGCGTCCGCCAGCCCGAAAGCCGTATCCTGTCATCCCCCCGTTTCGGAGGAAACGTGCTCTCGTACGCTTACCGTCGTGCCGCCGTCCTGCCATTCCTCGCACTCGCCGCCTGCGCGCCCGGTGGATCGACGCGGGAATCTCAGGGATCCGTCGATCGGGTCTTCACACCCCAGCAGTATTCGGTCGAAGACTTCTACAAGAACACACGGTTCTTCGGCGCCTCCTGGTCCCCGGACCGCCAGAAGCTTCTCGTCTCGTCCAATCTTTCGGGGATCTGGAATGCGTATTCCGTCCCGGTGGGCGGTGGTGATCCGCAGCCGCTGACCCAGTCGACGGGGAACTCCATCTTCGCGCAGTCTTATTTCCCGGGGGATGAGCGCATCATCTACACGAGCGACGAGGGCGGAAACGAGCTCACGCACGTCTACGTGCGCGATCCCGAGGGCACGACGAAAGATCTTACTCCCGGCACGAAGCTCAAGGCGAGCTTCCATGGCTGGGCGGGCGACGACAAGTCGTTCTTCGTCTCCACCAACGAGCGCGATGCCCGCTTCTTCGATCTCTATGAGATCACCACCGACGGCTACGCCCGTACCCTCTTCTACAAGAACACGGACGGGTTCGAGATCGGGCCGGTCTCCCGCGACAAACGCTACATCGCGCTCGTGCGCCCACGGACGACGTCGGACGCCGACATCTTCGTCCACGACCGCACCACGAACACGACGAAGAACATCACCGAACATACCGGCACGGTGAACAACTCACCGGCGGACTTCTCACCCGATGGCTCCAAGCTGCTCTTCGTCTCGGACAGCGGCAGTGAGTTCGCCGCACTACGGAGCTATGACATCGCCGCTGGCGCGAAGTCGACGGTGTACGCCCAGCCGTGGGACGTGCTGGGCGCGGAGTATTCGAAGGGTGGCAAGTATCTGACGGTCTACGTGAACGAAGACTCGCGATTCGTCGCGCGGGTGCTCGACGCGGCGACGTTCTCGGTGGTGACGCTGTCGGACATGCCGACGGGCCTCGTCCGTGGCGTGAGTATTTCGCCCGACGATGCCTCGCTCGCGTTCTACGCCAGCGATGGCAGCGTGCCTGACGAGCTCTACGTCCGGTCGTTCAGCTCCGCCCCGACTCGGCTGACCAACGCGCTTCACGCCGCGATTCGGCGTGAGGATCTCGTCGTTCCCACGGTCGTCCGCTTCAAGTCGTACGACGGCGTCGAGGTCTCCGGCGTTCTGTACCGTCCGCATCAGGCGTCGCCCGACGCGAAAGCGCCGGCAATCGTGAAGGTGCACGGAGGCCCGGGTGGTCAGGCGCAGGTCGGCTACAATGCGCTCACGCAGGCGCTGGTGAACCGCGGGTACGTCGTGTTCGACATCAACAACCGCGGTAGCTCGGGATACGGCAAGACGTTCTACGCGATGGATGACCGCAAGCACGGCGAAGCCGACCTTGGAGACGTCGTCGCCAGCAAGGCGATGCTCGCACAGACAGGCTACGTCGATTCCACGAAGATCGGCATCCTCGGCGGGAGCTACGGGGGCTACATGGTGCTCGCGGCCCTCACGCTGCAGCCGGAGGCCTTCAAGGTCGGTGTCGATCTCTTCGGCATCTCCAACTGGATGCGGACGCTGAACAGCATCCCACCCTGGTGGGCGTCGTTCAAGGAGGCGCTCTACGCCGAGATGGGCGATCCGAAGACGGACAGCGCGCGTCTGCATCGGATCTCGCCACTGTTCAACGCCGACAAGATCAAGGCGCCACTGCTGGTGCTCCAGGGCGCGAACGATCCCCGCGTGCTGAAGGTCGAGTCCGACGAGATCGTGGCCGCGGCGAAGAAAAACGGCGTCCCCGTCGAGTACATCGTATTCGAGGACGAAGGCCACGGCTTCGTGAAGAAGGAGAACGAGATCGAAGGCTACACCGCGGTGCTGGCGTTCCTCGACAAGCATCTCAAGGGTGAGGCGACGGTGAGCGCCAACCCCTGAGGAATTAGGGTCAGGGGTCAGGGATCAGGGGGTGTTAGGCGGTGGGTTGTAGGAGAGAACGGCACGCACCTCTCCTCAAACCTATTCCCTGACACCCCCTGATCCCTGACCCCTGACCCCTAATTCCTTTAATCAACGAACGCCCACAGCAGCTCCTTGCTCCGCCGGTCCATCTCACCGGGCGCGGCGAGCAGGTACAGATCACCGCCTACATCGCGAATGAGCAGGCCGCCCATGGGAAGCACGCGCGGCCAGTCATCCAGGTGCGTCTGAAAGGATCGCGGCCCGTGTCTGGTCTCGACCTTCCACTGCCGGATTTCCACTTCTTCCTCGATCGACACGACGCGCATTACCTGGAGCACGAACCCGGCTTCCGCGAGCGCGTGCTCGATCGCGCGGCGTGACTCCTCGCCGAGGGTCGCCGGGTCCTCTACCAACGCGACCTCCTCGTCGTCCTCATCCCGAAGCGACAGATGCCGGTGCGGCTCCGACCACGGGAAGCACTGACGCAGCCGCACTGGCACCGCCACGCCGTCGACGATCGCGAACAATCGACCGTCGCCGGCGCCTTTGAGTTCGAGTTGCGTCGTCTCGCCTTCGAGCTCCAACGACTGAGCCATATCAATTCCTCCTTTGAGGCAGTCGATTGATTGCTGATTGCGGGTGCTGATTGCGGGTGCTGGTTGCGGTTCGCATTCCTTGCCGGAGGGACGCGCAATCAGCAATCCGCAATCCGTAATCCTATTGAAGCTGCAATTGCATTTCGTAGAGCCTCCGGTACATCCCGTTAGGCCTCGCCAACAGCTCCCGATGCGTTCCGGACTCGGCGAGCCGGCCCTCCTCGATCACGAACAACCGCGATGCGCGGCGAAGGGTCGACAGGCGGTGCGCGATGGCGAACACCGTGCGCCCGGCGATCAGCCGCTCGAGCGCCTCCTGAATCTCCCGCTCCGTCTCCGTATCGACGCTGCTCGTCGCCTCGTCGAGGATCAGGATCCGCGGATCGTGCAGGATCGCCCGCGCAATCGAGATGCGCTGACGCTCACCACCCGACAGCGTGTGTCCCCGCTCACCGACCACCGTGTCGTAGCCCTGACCGAGCTTGCAGATGAAGTCGTGCGCGTTCGCCGCCTTCGCCGCCGCCACGACCGCGCTCAACGACGCCGTCTGCATGCCGTAGCGGATGTTCTCCAACACCGTCCCGTGAAACAGATACGGATCCTGCAGCACCATCCCGAGCTGCTGGCGATAGTGCCCCGTATCGAGCTGGCGAATGTCCACGCCATCGACGCGAACCGTTCCGCCGGTGGCATCGTAGAAGCGCGCCACCAGGTTCACGACCGTCGACTTGCCACCACCCGACGGGCCGACGAGCCCGATCAGCTCTCCCGCGCGAACGTCGAAGCTGATCCCGCGCAGGATCTGCCGAACACCGTCATACGCGAATGTCACGTTCTCGAACGTCACGCCCCCGCGCACCGGCGTGAGCCGGACCGGCTCCGGCACATCACGCACCTCCGGCTCGCTGTCCAGCACCTCGAACACCCGGTGTGCCGAGGATGTCGCACGATTGATCGTGCGCGCCATCTGGCCGATGATCTCGATCGGACCGACGAACATCGTCGTGTACAGCAGGAACGACACGAACACGCCTGCCGACAACGGAGAGCCTTCGCCGAGCAACCGGGGCATCGCGAAGATCCACACCATGACTGTCGTCGAGTGCACCGCGAGCATCAGCAGCGGCCAGAACGTCGTCCACATCTTGTGGATCTCGTTCGCCTCGTCAGTGCAGTCCTCGTTTCGTTCACTGAAACGCTCGATCTCGCGCGACTCCTGGTTGAACGCCTTCACCACCCGGATGCCCGGAATCGTGTCCGACAACACGTCGGTGACGCGCGACCATTTGCGCCACGCCCGGATGAAGCGCGAATTGAGCGATTCACCGTGCCGGTAGATCATCCAGCAGAACAGCGGGACCGGTAGCGTCATCACCAGTCCCAACCGCCAGTCGAGCGAGAGCAGGACGACGCCCAGCCCGAGCAGCATGACGAGCGAGAGCGACACATCCACCACCCCGAACGCCACGAAATCCCAGAGGCGATCGGTGTCCGACGTCACGCGCGTGATCAGGCTTCCCGTCTTCTTCCGTGAGAAGAACGACAGGCTCAGGTGCTGGATGTGCTCGTACAGCTCGGCCCGCAGGTCGCGCGCGACCCACTCACCGATCACCGACATCAGGCGGAGCCGCACGTGCGCCGCGATTTGCCGGAGCACGTAGAGCGCCGCCATCGCGCCAACGGCGATCCAGGCGATCGTCGCCGCCGCACCGCGCGCCATCGTGCCCTCGTTCGCCTTGCGCACGACGTCGTCGATCAGATAGCCCGCCAGATACGGCGGGACGAGGCTCGCCAGCGTCACGACCGCCGCGGCGGTGAGGCCGAGCGTGAGCTCGCGACGATAGCGCGTGAGATACCTGAGCAGACGCAGGATGACCGCGGACTGACGGCCGGCCACCAGCGCCTGCGCATCGCGCACCGGGCGCGCGACCGCGTCCGCGTACACGCGGTCGGGATCGGTCGGCTCCACGGCGCGCCCTTCAAGCGCTTCGTCGAGCACGAAGCGAATGTTCTCGAACGCGCCGCGCTGTCGCTGCGTGTACCGGACGACCGCCAAGGGCGGATCGTCGGGCACGCCGAGCAGGAGCAACGCGTTCGCGCTGAGCCCCGGCGATTCCTGCACCGCCTGTATGTGCGCGCGCTCGACCGAGTGCACGTTCCACACGCCATTTCCCGCAGGACGCGCGAGCGCGACGTGCCGAGGGCCTAACGCGAGCCACGACTCGTGGAGCCGGAGGCCGTGATCGAGGTCGGCGAGCGCATACAGCTGTACCGGTTGATTTCCCCACTCGCGCTCGATGCGCGCGCGAAGCTCGGTGGGGAGCCGAGCGGGTTGGCCGATGTATCGGCTGATGATCTCTTGGTCCTGATTCATGATTCGTGATCCGCGCTCAGAGTTAGGCAGCAAAAAAGCCTTTCAGGTCCATGGCAGCACCCGAAAGGCTCGGATCACGACATCGAATCCTGCGCTTCTAGGGTGCTCGGCCTCCGGCGGAGTCACCGCCAAAAATCCCCGTTCCAGGGCGCACTACGCCCATCAGGGCGAAGACGCGCGGTCCGGAGACGCGGATGAGAGTGTTAACTCGGAGGCTTTCTGTCATTTCAGGATTGGGGTTCCCCCGTGAGAGGTGCTGCCGTTGAGCCCAAGATAGGAACGGAAACCGAGAAGGGCAAGATCCCCGCCCGGTGCTCCGCCTCACAAGTGTCTACGAATGAGGCCTGTGTCGGGATTCACGGGTCAGGCGTTCCAGTCGCTGGGCCGCGGAAAGCTGAACCGCAGTCAGCTCGTGGCCCTTGTGCCGAGATTTCGTTAGGGCCATGGCAGCGGGATGACCCTGAACCGGGACCGTGACTCCGGATCATCCTCGCCGGCAAAGAAGCGGGTGATGTCGCGAATGGCTGCCGCTCGATGCGCCCTGTCTGCGGGCGAGCCTCCACTCGCGGCCGATAGCCGGTTCCTCAAAAGATCGAGATGCATCGCACACACGGAGCGCACCTCAGCCAGTGCCGCCTTGTCGCCCGCGCGATCGAGCAGTGTGTTGAGCACGACCTGTTGCACCGCGCGGCGGAGTGCCTGGTGACCTCCATTGGTCGACGGCGCAGCACCCCATGTTCGGGTCACGAGTGTGCGCATGACCTCGTCGAGTGAAGGGTTCGCCGCATCTCGCGCATTGAGCAACACGACCCGGGCAGCGCGCTCGCGGTCGAGAATGCCCTCGATCACCTCCGTCGCCAGCCCACCGGCGAGCGAGAGCTGATCGAACGACGTGCCGCCTGCCGAGCCGATCCACTCATTCGATTGATCTCCTCCGGCGGGCGCCGGAGGAATCAGCGCCATCACACGCGCGGGAACGGCGAGCTTCGCGGGCTCGAGCTCGTCGAGGACCATCGCGAGCGCACGCCGCTGTTGCGCGGGAGGCACGACGGTGGTCGGCACCTGACTGTCACCACGCACCGCGTAGGTGAAGTCCATTCCTCCGATGTACTTGATGAGCCCCTCGAGCGAATACCGGTGGTGCAAGTAGACGTGCGCGAACCGCATGTTGAGCAGATACATCGGCTCGCCCGGCTTGATGGCCCGCTCGTCGAACTTTTCGATCAGCACGCGACGGACAGCCGAGGTGCGCTCCACCGCATCGAAGTTGGTCGTTCCCTCGACCCAGCGTGTCGCTTCGGGTATCGACCCATCTGCGCCGGCGTGCTGATCGGCGACGAAACGCAGCCCGCGGGTGAGCCCTTCCTTCACGATGCGCGCGAGGCCGGCGCGCTCCGCCTCTGCATTGGGATACCAGGTATAGCCGTAGCGAATCGCGAGCGAATCCCATCCACCGGCGAAGGGCGCGTACGCGCGCGAGAGATCGAGCTGCCCATTTGCGCCGACCGTGATGACCGGCACCGGATAGTCCATGACGGAGGCGCGTTCCTGTGACGACGAGATGAAGTTGTGCGAGAGACCGAGCGTATGACCGATCTCGTGAGCGACATGCTGGCGACGGCGCGCCATCGCGAACTCTTCCGCCGGCATGTTCAGTCCGTTTGATCCTGCCGCGGGCAGGAGACCAGCATAGATGTTGTAATCGATCAAGGAGCGCCACGAATCCATGCGCACCACCGTGCGCACGATCTCACCGGTGCGTGGATCGGCGAACGAGGGGCCCACGGACGGACCGGGGCCGCTGCGATGCACCCAGTAGATCAGGTTGTATCGCGCATCCATCGGATCGGCGCCGGCGGGCAGATCGCGGACCTGGAAAGCGTTGCGCCATCCAGCCGCTTCGAAGACGGTGTTCCACCAGTGACCACCGTCGCGAAACGCGGTGCGATACGGTTCGGGAATCGCGGGATCGAGGTAATAGACGATTGGCGTGACCGGCTCGGTGGGCTCCCCGCGCGCGTAGGCGGCAGGATCCCTGGGGATGAGTCGCCACCGGTTGATGAAGCCGGCGCGGTAGGTGCCCTCGAAGCCCTGCCCGAAGTCGTTGAACTGCGTCGCGAAGAACCCGGCTCGCGGATCGGCCGCGCGCGGCGTGAATCCGTGCGGCGGGGGCAGCTCCACCAGCGAGTGATGGATCTCCATCGTCGCCGACGATGGATCAGGGACGTGCCGGCGTACGGCCGGCCCTGGATTCTCGATCGCGAAGGTCAGCACCGCATGAATCTCGGTATTGCCCGGGAAGGATTTCGTGCGCGACGCGTCGATCCAGCTTCGGTTCGCGTCGACGCGCGCGCTCCCTTGCTGCGCACGCCGCAAGCTCTCGCCGATGCCGTACGTATCGGTGAGAAAGAGACCGGTAGCGTCGACGACGACGACGCCGTTAGTCTCCGACTCGATCGGGAAGGACGCGATCACCGAGGTCGGATACGCCTCGGCCGCCGCTCGCTGGCCGGCGGCATCAGCCCCCTGCGCGCGTACGCTCCAGTTGTCGCGGACGAGCAGTACGCGCTTTCCCTGTCGCTCGAGCCGCACGACGGCACTGCCTCCGGTTTGGCCGCGATCGAGCCCCAGCGCGTTGGCTCCGAATCCGGTCGCGAGCACGCTCTGGTGCAGCATGTCGCGATTCAACCGGCTCGGAGCAATCTCGAGCAAGACCTTGTTGCGGTCGGCATCGACGCGAACTCCGATGAATTGCGCAAGACTGACGGTCGGAGCGGCGACGGTAAGCGCCAGCGCGGCGACGATCCCGCGCGAGAAGAGATCCTTCACTCGCATCAACGTTCCTCCAAGGATTTGACTCAGTCAATCACGATCGTTTGCCGCCGCGCTCACCCGCCACACGACGTTCCCAACGTCGTCCGCCACCAGCAAGGCACCCGTCCTGTCGATGGCAACGCCGACCGGGCGACCCATCGCCTGACCCTGGTCGTTGAGGAATCCGGTCAATACATCGACCGGCGCTCCCGACGGGACGCCCCCGGCAAAGGGAACGAAGATCACCTTGTAGCCGCTGCGCGGCTTCCGGTTCCACGAGCCGTGCTGGCCGATGAACATCCCATGCGTGAACGGCGAGGGCAGCGTTGCCCCCCGCGCCGAGGCGAGTCCGAGCGAGGCGGTGTGCGCGCCTAACGCGTAGTCGGGGCGAATGGCCGTCGCGACCAGATCGGGTCGCTGCGGCTTCACGCGCTCATCCAGGTGATGGCCAAAATAGCTGTATGGCCACCCGTAAAAGCCACCGTCACGCACGGCCGTCATGTAGTCGGGCACGAGGTCGCCGCCGAGCTCGTCTCGCTCGTTCACCGCGACCCAGAGCTCGCCCGTTTCGGGCTCCCAAGCCATGCCGACCGGGTTGCGCAATCCGGAAGCGAAAACGCGGTGGTGTCCGGACCGTGTGTCGATCTCCCAGATCGCGGCGCGACCCTCCTCGTTCGCGATGCCTCGTTCTCCCACGTTGCTGTTCGATCCGACGGAGACGTACAGCTTCGATCCATCTGCCGAAGCCACGAGCCCCTTCGTCCAGTGGTGGTTGATGCGTCCCGCGGGCACGGCGGTGACCTGAGTACCGGGGGCGTCGATGTGCATCTCGCCCGCCACGTACGGAAACCGGACGACGGCATCAGTGTTCGCGACGTAGAAGTCACTCCCCACCAACACCATTCCGAACGGCGAGCTCAGGCTGTCGAGAAACACCGACCGCGTCTCCGCCGTCCCGTCGCCATCCGCATCACGCAGAAGCGTAATCCGGTTGGCGCTGGGAACGGCACCTCCGGCCTTCTTCTGGAAGAATTTGAAGAACCACCCTTTGATGCCCGGACGGTTGTCGCGGTTCGGAGGCGCGTTGGTCTCGGCGACCAGGATGTCCCCGTTCGGCAGAACGTAGAGCCACCGCGGATGGTCCAGCCCGGTCGCGAACGCCGTCACCACCAGACCGGGATGCGCTACCGGCTTGCCCCCCGAGGGCCATCCTTTCGCCTCGGCGATCTCGACCGCGGGGAAAAGTCCCCGATCGGGTGGCGGGAGATGCGGCGCAACGCCCATCCCGGCGGACACGGGCAGCCGCGCCGTACCTTCGCACGCCGCGAAAGCGCCGAGAGTTGCCGCGATGACGAGGAGCGGGCGATTCATCGCGAAAGCGAGAGTCGAATCTCGTTCCCGTGTTGCTCGATCCGGTACGTTTCGATCGATCGATCCGCGGGGCCGGCCTTGACCGCCCCGGTTCGCACATCGAACTGGGAGCCGTGCCAAGGGCACTGCACCGTCCCACACATCATCGTTCCGCCGGCGAGCGAGCCGCCACGATGGGGACAGTGATCGTCGAATGCAACGTATCCTTGTTCGGTACGACCGAGGACGATTCGCCGATCGCCGACGTGGAGCAGCTTCATCTGGTCCACTTTGAGCTCATCGACGTTCGCGACGGTCCCTGGCGCCCCTGGACTCGCCGCGATGCGCTGTTCCTTCCACTTGCCGGCGCTTGCGTAGCGATGGTCGACGCCGATCTGGTTGCGGTTCACCAGTACGCCTCCCATCCATCCACCGGCGGTGAGCAGGCCGAGGGCAGCGAGCTCGAGTCCCAGCACCCAGATGTCGGGACCAGCGATCATCCCGCGTCGCATGATCCACGCGACCGCGACGAGGGCCACGGCGAGCAGATTCACGAGCATGTGCCGCGTCGCGCGCCGCTTGCCCGAGCTGCGTGGTGGGACGGTGAACAGGTAGTCGATGAATCCCGGCACGGCGGCGACGAGCGCTGTCGCAATACCGGCGGCTGCCAGGTGACCGCCGGTCGTCCACCAGCTCTCGCGATCGACTAGCCAACCCGCCGCATCGAAGAAAAAAGCGCCGGTGAGGAAGGCGAACGGGAAGGGGATGAGCGCCGGGTGAATGGGGTGCCCGCGAACGCTGGCCTTGCTTCTCATGGATGCGCCTCCGAAGATTGCGGGGACTTCACGTCCGAGGCTTCCGTTGGGTAACCCGAGATCGCTGCTGCCTCACGAGGTCGAGATCTTCGTCACGCGTGAGCTGCGAAAAGCCGGGCTCGCTCCGTCCGCGGTGAAGGTACGCGACCGGATTCTGACCGCAGGAAAGACCGACGACTACACCGTGGAGCTCGGATGCTCGCTGCACATTGGAGATAGCGACCGCTACGTGCTGATCGAATGCCATAACCGGCCTGCCCCCGTGGGCGCCACCGCGATCGAGGCGCTTCACACGAAGGTGCAGCAAGCCAGGGCCCACTACGCCATGATGTTCTCGACCAGTGGGTTCGAGCGAGAGGCGGTCCGCGCCGCATCGGTTCTGGGCATGCCCGTGTTTACGGTAGCGGACGGGAAAACGGCATTCGCGCGCAGCCCGTGGGGGATGGCCGGCGATCCGCCGGCATGGGTCCCCGAATACATGGCGGAGTTCGTCGACGTCGACGTCGCGGGCCAGGCGCGACATGAGCTCGTAGCCGCTGGCGGGGGCAAGCGGATCATCGACCGGTTTGAAAGCAGGAGCTAGGGGTCAGGGGTCAGGGATGGAAAGGCGCGGCAGCGAAGCTGCCGCGCTCATCTGATGAGGCCGCGCCGCCTTTCCACCCCTGACCCCTGACCCCTGACCCCTAGCTCCTACTCGTATCCCGAGATTGCGCGCGGGGAGCAGGAGCGACCGCCGCTGGCGGCCTGAAGATCTCCGGACGCCGCTGCTGAGCCGATGAAAGCGACAGATCGGGCGCTGGGTCGTAAATGATCCGGTTGACTGTCACCGTATCCCGCATCTCCGCGAGCACTGCCGAGTCGGCAAGCATACCACTCGCTGGTCCCTCGCGTATTCCGGCCTCGTCGTCATCCCCGCACGCGGCCAGCACCAGCACCGCGATGAACGCGCGGGAAGCAATTCGTGAGCGCCTCATCGCACCACTCCATTCCCAGAAGAAGACTCCCGGTCCTCCGACGGCGCACCTTGCGCGAGCCACTGTCGAAAATCACCGCTCGCTTGGGTCAGTTGCCATTCCTCCCAGATCGTGATTGCGATCGCCCGCACCGGCCCATCCGACGGACCTTCGGCGAGACAGCGCTCGAGAAGCCACCCCTCGAAATCATCGGCGCTCGGATCCGCGCTCACGATCTCCGCCAGCAGGGTGCGCTTGAGCTGCAGCCCGATGGAGTCGGCGGTCGTGTCGCGGACGCGGCGCTTCCGCCGGCCTTCCGATACCTCGATCGTCTCGAGGAGCTCACGACAGATGTCCGCCGGCCGCATCGCCGTTAGGGTGCCGGCGTCCGGAGCTCGCCCGCTCGCGCTCCGGCACGTGATACCGTGAGCGTGAGGCGGTGCGCGAACTGGGACGGCCGTGCGTACTGCCGTTCCTGCGCGATCAGGTCGAGATCGACACTCGCGAGGTCGGTCATCGCGATCGTGCGCAGTACCATCGGCCGCAGCGTGGTGAAGGTCTTGAGATATCCCTTGCAGGTGTAGCATACCTCGACGCGTCGCGTCTGCGACTCGCCCTCGGGTGTCAACGTTCCGAGACGATCGTGATCGTCTTCGCCGCAGTAGGCACACTGAAGCACGGGCAGCGGCCAATCGGTGGCGCACCGACCGCACCGCAGCCGGCGGCTGCGCTCGAGACCGCGCAGCTCCGCCAGCGCCGGCCAGGCCGCGCACACCGGGCAATACCCATGCGTCCACGCCGACGAAACGTGCTCTCGCCACCGGTCGGCGCAGGCGTGCAGCAGCGGCATCACCGCGAGCTGCGCGACGACCGCGAGCGCCGACGCATCGATGCCCGCTCGGGCAGCGATCCGTTCCACGGCGTCATGATCGCGGATGATGGCGGCGTGAAGCAGCCCAACGGCATCCAGCCGGCGGCCGCGCATCGCCGTGGACCATTGTGCGCCCGCGTCGCGTGCATCATCGGCCGTATGGATGAGCTCGCGCACGAGCTTGCGCGTACGACGCCCATCGATGCGGATCGATGCCCCCTCGAGCAACGGCGCGTAGGGCGGCCACGCGGCGTCGCTCCGCACCGGCAGCTCCGGGACGGCCGATGCCCAGGCGGAGCTCTCGGCCGCCTGGAGCGCTACATCGAGCAGCTTGACCCACGGCCGCCAGGCCTGGTCTAGGTGCCCCTGCGCCTCGTGTCCGGAAAGTCCCCCGGGAGTCCCGATACCGCTGGTGGTCCGCTGCATTCGTCGTCAGGCATGAGGCATGGGGTATCGTAGTACATCTTCGATCCGGCGTGCGTTTCAATGACGGGGTTGCGATTCCCCACGTCCGCGCCTCGCTCGCCACCACCGCGCACGCGATCAGCCTCCGGACTGTCGCACGATGCCAGGACCATTACGCCGGCGAGCGCGAGGGCCGCGGCAATGCTCGACGATCGCGTGGTCACGGCGAAATGACCCGGTGCCCCGCGATGTGGACCTGCTCCGATGAAAGAAGCGTGACGACGCGAAGCAGAAAGCCGCCTACGAGGACGAGTACGGCCGCCGTCGCCGGTTTCGTCGACCACCGCTTCACCCATCCCATGCCGATCGCGAGTGGAAGCAGGATGCCAGCGCCGATCACGCCGAGGACCAGCAGCACGCCCCACACACTGAGGAACACCTGCACCGCGGCACCGAGCGTGACGAGGAACACGACGATGGCGACGAGCTCGAGAATCAAGGCCCACTTGTCGAATTCCGCGAGCTTACCCAGTGAGGCAGCATCGACGGCGTCACGACGCCGACCGAGCAGGATCAAGGTGGCAGCAGCCGTCGAGGCAGCCGAAATGAGAAACAGCGCGCCTAACATGGGCGAGTCCGCCCACACCGGCCGGTTGGAGACACTGAGCAGCACGCCGGTATAGCCGGCGAGGAAGAATCCAAGGATGCCGCCGATGATCGCGACGACGGTACGAAATCCACGTCCGACCACAAACCCCGGTCCCCACCGCACACGCTCTTCTTCCCGCGCGGCGCTGAGCGCCGCCAGCGCCGCGAAGAGTCCGAACAGCAGGAGTCCCCATGAGCCGATGGACATCGGCGTCCACGACTTGAACATGAGGTTTCCGGTATTGGACTCGATGAGCATGTGCCAGAAGCGGAGCGGCCGGTGCAGGTCGAGAATCAGCAGGATGCCGCTGATGACCACGCCGACGAATGCGACGTAGTAGCCGAGCCTGACGACGGGTCGGTCGCTCGGGCGGCCGAACAGGTACAGCAGCGACGCAATGAAGAAGCTTCCCCCGGCGATGCCGCCGATGAAGAAGTAGAAGATGATCCACCACGTCCATTCGGGCGGCGTCGTGAAGAACGTGTCAGGCACGCGGCTGCCCCCCACGCTCCGACTCGGCCACGTCCTCCGAGCGGCGCTTGCGCAGCGTGACCAGGCCGACTGCTCCGAGGACGGCCGCTCCAACGACTGACCCAGCGGCGCTCGACGCGAGGTTGCGGCTTGGCAGCTTCGGTTGGGAGGGCAAACCGTACACCTCGGGCTCGTCGACCAGGAGATAGAAGGAATTCAGTCCGCCGACCGGCCCCTCCGGGTCCGCGCCATAGAGCTGCGCGCGCGTCTCCCCCTGCGATTGCAGCTGCTCGAGCCGCGTTTGCGCCCGCCGTCGCAGATCGTCGATCGGCCCGAACTGAATCGAGTCGGTGGGACACGCCTTCGAGCACGCCGGCTCGAGCCCCACGCTCATGCGGTCGTAGCACAGCGTGCACTTCTGCGCCGTACCCGACACGGGGTTCATGTCGATGACGCCGAACGGGCAGCCGGCAATGCACGCGCGGCAGCCGTTGCAGACGTCGGACTGGATGACGACGGTATCGAACTCGGTGCGGATGATGGCGCCCGTCGGGCACACCTCGATGCACCCTGCTTGCACGCAATGCTTGCAGACGTCGCTCATCATGAGCCAGCGGCCGTTGTACGGCCCGTCGAACTGCTCGATGAACTTGACGTGACGCCACGTCGTGCCGCTGAGCTGCACCGTGTTGTCGTAGCTGATACCGCTCAACTCGGGTTGGCCGCCTTCCCGCGCCGGGAGCTGGTTCCAGCTCTTGCACGCGACCTCGCAGGCTTTGCAGCCGATGCAGACGGTCGTGTCGGTGAAGAACCCCATCGCTTCGGCCATCAGTCCTTCTCCACGTTGCAGAGGAACGCCTTGCCTTCGTGGATCGACACGTTGGGGTCACCCACCCAGGACGTCAGATCGTTCACGACATCGCCCGTGCTCAGACCCTCCCATCCCCAGTGCCATGGCATGCCGACGTGGTGCACGCGCTTGCCCGCGATGTTCATCACACCGATACGATCGGTGACGAGCGCCTTCGCGCGGATCTCGCTGCGCGGGGTCTTGATCTTCACCCAGTCGAGGTTGCGAATGCCCTTCTCGTCGGCGAGTGCACGTCCCATCTCGATGAACAGCTCGGGCATGAGCTCGGAGAGCCAGGGCAGCCAGCGACTCATCGCACCAGCGAGGTAGTGCTCCGTGAGACGATACGTGGTGATGACGTGCGGATAATCCGGATCGCCCACCCTGGCGACCTGATTGTAGTTCTTCGCCTTCGCCCAGTGCTTGTAGACGGGGCTCGTCTGCTGCTTGGGATAGAGCAGGTTCTGGACGGGCGATTCGACCGGCTCGTAATGCGTCGGCAGCGGGCCGTCGACGAGGCCGGAGGGCACGTACAGCCACCCCTTGCCGTCGGGCTTCATGATGAATGCGTCGAGCCCCGACATCGCATCGAGGCCGATGCCGTCGGGCCTCGGTTGCGCGTTAGGCGCCTTGGTCAACGCGAAGTCGGGCACATCGTACCCGATCCACTTCCCGGCGGGTGTCGGCGCGCCCGTTTGCGCATTCGGAGCGTTCGCCGCCGAGCCGTCCCACCAGACCCAGCGCTTGCGCTCGCTCCACGGGCGGCCCTGCGGATCCGCCGAGGCACGATTGTACATGACGCGGCGATTCGCCGGCCAGGCCCACCCCCAATTGAGATGCGCGCCCGGTGCACCCGGAGGATCCGGCTGGCGCCGCGCAGTGAGATTGCGGCCGGGCGCCGGATAACACCCGCAGTAGATCCACGACGCGCACGTCGTGGAGCCATCGTCCTTGAGCTCGCCGAACCCGGCGAGATGCTTGGTGGGATCCGCGGTCTGGAATCCGGCGATCTCCCGCAGAATCTTGAGCTCGTCAGGCTCGTCGGAGATTTCACCCGCGGTCTCGGCGGGCTCGCGATCGTAATCCCAGACGGTGTTCTTCCACCCCTGGTCGCGCGCCGCCGAGCTGTTTTCGTATGCCCGCTTCAGCCGCTTGCCCAGGTGATAGTAGAACCACGTGTCGGTCTTGCAGTCGCCTGGCGCGTCGGCGGCCTTGAAATGCCACTGCAGCATCCGCTGCGTGTTGGTGAAGCTGCCGTCGTACTCCGCGATCTGCGTCGACGGGAAGAAGAAGACCTCGGTGTTGATGTCCGCGACCTTCACGTCGCCGTTCTTGATCTCCGGCGCCGAATACCACTGCGTAGCGGTCTCGGTCATCCAGTTGTCCTTCACGACCATCCACTCGAGCTTGCGCATGGCCGCTCGCTGCGATGACCCGTTGAGGGACGTCGCCGGATTCTGTCCGACGCAGATCATCCCCTTGACCTTGCCTTCCTCCATCGCGGCCATCATCGCCATGTGCGAATGGTCGCCGATGATCTTGGGATGCCAGTCGTAGCCCCAGTTGTTCTCCCGAGTGGCGGCGGCGCCGTAGAACGACTTGAGGTACGACACCATGAACTTGGGCAGGTTGGCGTAGTAACCGCCCGATGGCGTCTCGGTCGTGATGAAGTCGCGCAGCGTGTCGTGCTTCTTCAGCACCGTCGGGTGGCTCATGTACCCATGGATGCTGTGATACAGCGTCGGCACGTCGGTGGAGCCCTGAATCGCGGCGTGGCCGCGAAGCGCCATGATGCCGCCACCGGGACGGCCCATGTTGCCTAACAGCAGCTGCAGGAGCGCGCAGCAGCTGATCATCTGCACGCCGTACGTGTGCTGCGTCCATGCCACCGCGTAGGCGAACGCGGACGTCCGGTCGGCTCCCGAATTCTGGAGCAAGGTCTCGGCGACCTGGAGGAACTTCGCCTGCGGGCATCCGGTGATTTGCTCGACGACCTCAGGCGTGTAGCGTGCGAAGTGCCTTTTCGTGATCTGGAAGGCGCAGCGCGGGTTCTGGAGCGTTGGATCGCGCTGCGGCGGCGGCCTCTTCAGCGAGCGGACGACGTCATCCCAGGAAAGCGGGGCCGGTGGCTGAGGGCCCGTTGGTCCACCGGCTGGCTGCCCCGCCTGCGGTCCCTGTGCGGCCTTCTGCTCTCCGGACCGAGCCGTCGGCGCAACCTGTTCGCCTTGCCCTTGGACGGAAGGCGATTTGTACTGCCACGACGCGGGCTGATACGAGCCGACGAACGCGTTGTACGGCCACTCGGGTTTTTCGGTGTATTGCACCAATCCCGAGAACACCCCTTCGAGATCCTCCGTATCCTTGAAATCGTCGCTGACGATCGTGGCGGCGTTGGTGTAGCTGACCACGTACTCCCTGAAGAAGGGGTCCGTGTTCCAGCGCTCGCTGTTGATGACGTAATTGATTAGCCCGCCGAGGAACGCGATGTCGGACCCGGCGCGGATGGGCGCGTGAATGTCGCAGTTCGCGCTCGTACGCGTGAACCGCGGATCGACGTGAATCAGCTTTGCGCCGTTCATCTTGGCCTTCATCGGCCACCGGAACGCGACCGGATGGCACTCGGCCATGTTGGAGCCCATGATCACGAAACAATCACTGTGCTCCAGATTGCGCGGATACACCGTCGCCGCGCCTCGACCTAGCCGTGACCCCAGACCGGGGACGCTAGAGCTGTGTCATATTCGCGCCTGATTTTCGATCGCGACGATGCCCAGGCCGCGACAGAACTTCTGGGCGACGTGATTGAACTCGTTGTCGAGCGTCGCACCGCCCAGGGCGAAGATGGACGTCGTCATGTTCACGAGCTTGCCGTCCGGCATCCGCTCGACGAACGTCTCGTCGCGTGTCTTCTTGATCAGCTCCGCCACGCGGTCCATCGCCCAGCCGAGCTCGACGACTTCCCAGTCCCTCGCGCCAGGCTTGCGGTGCAGGACCTTGGTAGGGCGGTTGGGATTCCTGTGCAGCTGATAGATCGCGGCGCCCTTGGGACACAGCGTTCCCTCGTTATGAGGGCTGCGGGGATCACCCTCGATGTTGATGATCTCGCCGTCCTTTACGTGGATCAGCGTCGCGCAGCCCACCGAGCAGAATGGGCAGATGCTGGGGACCGTCTTGCTGTCCTTGATGCGCAGCGCCTGCGCTTTGGCCCGCGCGGGGGCGAGGGTGAGGCCGAGACCGGCGAGGCCGCCCAGAGCGGTCCCGACGCCGGCGCCCGTGGCATAGCGGAGGAATTCCCGTCGCGTGGCTGTCATTGCGCTACTCCTCGCGCGAAGACCGGTGTCGCGAGCCAATCGGAAGTTCGCCTTCACTCCTATCTAAGGGCCGAAGCCCAATCGTCAAGGTGCACTGCTGTCGACGATCGCTCGATCGGGTGGCCCGGCACGGACCCCCGTCGATGACGGCGGATCGCTCGCGGGAAAGCTCTCCGCGGATGCCTCCCCGACATCGTCGAGGGCGACGTCCGTGGATAGCGGAGCGGCGCGTCGCTGATGCGGCTCGCCCCGCCCAGGGTCCCTCTGATCCTTGCTCGCCATTGCGACAGACCTCCTGGTGGGGCGGGCTAGCGACGATTCCGGGTCGAGCGCGTCTCGCGTGCCGGTTCAATGACCAGTACCGAGCACGGAGCCTTGTCCAGCACCGTTTCCGCCGTGTTCCCTATGACCCGCGCGGCAAGTCCCCGACGGGGAACCGTCCCAATGACGATCAGGTCAATGCGATGCCTGGTGGCGAACGCAACAATCGCCTTTCTGGGATCGCCGCGCTCGAGGTGGACGTGGACGGGATCAATACGATCCGAGAACGGGGCGACGGTGCCTTCGAGATCCTCCCGCACCTGCTCGCGGGCATCCGAGATGTACTGTTTCAGTTCCGCTGGCGTGAGGCCGCCACGACGCATGATGCGCTCGCCGTACGCCTCCCATGCGTGTACCACGTGGAGCTCACCGCCAAGAGCCTCGCTGAACCACAGCCCCGTTTCAATGAGCTCGGCGTTGAGCACGTCGGTCGCTCGTCCTCGCCACGGCCCCGTGTCGACGGCGACGAGCACGCGCGGGCGACGACGACGGCCATCATGCACGAAAAGCACGGCGCACGGACATTCGCGTACGAGGCGAGTTGCGGTTGTCCGGTCGGGCTGCACGCTGTCCCCGGATGGCGCATCGAGCACGAGGATGTCGTGCCGGCCCCGAACGACCTCGGCGACGAGGGCGTTGACCGGGGAGCCATCCAGCAAGGCCACCCTTGGAGCGATGCCCAGGCGTCGGACGCGCGCCGCGGTCCGCTCGAGGTCGGCTTTTTTCTGCGATCGCGCGAGCGATCGCAAGTTCCAGCCATGAGGGAGAACGCGGCGAGCGAGGCGAGGCATCTCCTGCAGCACATCGGTCACGGTGATCGCCGCACCGGTTGCCGCGGCAAGTCGTGCCGCGTATCGGGCGGCGGTGGTGCGTCGATAATCAGATGACCAGACGAGCAGACGCGCGAAGTCCCGCATGCATGATTCCTTTTCTCCTGTCCCTCTCACCTACATCGGGGCGGACGCGTGCGCAAGCACCCTCCACGGATGCGACGGCGGCGGTACCAGGCCGGTACCGCCGCCCGCACATCGCTGAGCCCTACGCCACGAGGGCGACGGGCTCGAGACTCTTTGCCGCGTCCCGCCGGGTCAGCGCGGTATCGATGATCTTCGCCGCGCTGATCCCGGTCACCGGTCCCAGCCCAGGCGGCAGCAGGAGCTCGAACCCGTAGTCCGCTCTGTTCAGGACCGGGTCGTTAGGCTCGAGGAGGCGGCCCACGGGTGCTCGGCCGAGCGTGAGCCGCGTTTGCGAGCCATCACGCTTCACGCGCAGCGCACGCCTGGGCCCGGGCACGAAGTCGGTCCGCCGCTCCCGAGCCATCCAGCGGCGAAGCGCGTCGAACGCCGCGCGCGCTGCATCGTGTGCTTCCTCGGCGGTTTCAAACCCGAGGAGCGCGACCGCTCGCCCTTCGACCCAGCCCACCTGCTCGTCGCCACGGTACAGCGCGAAGCCACCATGGTCGTTGGCCAGAATGCTGAGTGACATCACTGTATCCTCCACGCTGATGGTTTGCGGCGTCGATCCCGTCCGGAACGGAGCCCTCTACGGTGCGCGCGACGTCCGCGTCATCCGTCCCAGAAACCGCTGGGCTCGCTGATCGCGGCAATGGTTCGGCCGCCGCGGCGGATTCCCAGAGCGCCCAGCGGGTCCCGGCCTTCCGCAGTGTGCGGTAGATGAAGTAGGCCTTCGCGCGCATGCGAAGCTCATCCGCGACCTGAGGTATCACGATCTCGAATCCGAACGAATCCGGGCCGGTCGGGCTGTATGGGCCGGGACGGACCAACGTCGCGATCTTCCTTCCGCCAGCGAGAATCACCTCATCCTCGCCGTGCCGCTGGAGTGCGACCGGCTCGATATCGACCGGAATGGGACGCGTGCCGTAGCGCCGCGCCAGGCGGCGCGACAGCGTGCGGTACGCAACCCAGGCGGCGTGGGCGGCCTCGACCTCATTCGCGAATCCGCGGAACCCTACCGCCTGGCCGGCAATCCAACCCACCGCGCGGTCCGCGTCCATCAGGTCCAGCTTGAGCGGGGGCGGTAGCCCGAGGTGGTTGGGCAAAATGTGCGTGCTCATCCCAATGCTCCTTGATAAGTGTGTGTTGGTGAGGCGCCGCGAGGTCCGACATGGTCTTCGCGCGCCGGGGGCATGAGGGCGGCGCTCCGTCACCGGAGACGCCGCCGAGCAGGTGCCGACGATGACAGAGCGGCTCCGCCCATGATCCGCACACGCGATCGACGCCGGTCGATGAATCCGACGACGCCGGCGGCGGCGAACCCGAGCACGAGTACCGTGGCCAGCGGAATCGTGACCTTCGTGGGTGCCATAACGACAAGGGCGGCGAGGGCCAGGAAGGCGAGCATGACGGCGATGACCGTCATTCGAACGGCCAGATTGATGGGCAGCGCCCCGATGCCGGGCGGCGATGTGTGGCGGCCCAGGTTCCGGGGAATCGGGCGCTCGCTCGCCGAGAATCGCGCGCCGGCCCCTCGCTGCGTGCTCGTGGCGATGTGTGTCATGATCCGCCTCCTTGCGGGAAAAAGGTTATTCGCTCGTTATCGGATATATCGTGATCACGACTATTGTGTCGAGATGGCGCCGGGGCTCGCTCCGGGGATCACCGGGCCTCGAATCCGAACGTCTCGAGGAGCGACAGGAGCGTGCGGAACTCGTCCCGGGTCAGGTGATCGAACTGCCGTGCGTGCAGAGCGGCGATCGATTCGCCAAGCTTGTCCAGGACCGCACGTCCCTTTGCGGTAATACGCGCCGTCACCACGCGCCGGTCTTCCGCATCCCGTGAGCGCTGGACGAAGCCGCGCGCCTCGAGGCGATCGAGCAACCGGGTGACATCGGGGTCGTGCCGAACCAGGCGCTCGGACACGTCGCTGCAGGCTAGCCCGGCCGTCCCGGCATTGCGCAGGATCCGCAGCACGTTGTATTGCGCCGGCGTAACCTCCGCCGGCTTGAGTGCCTGGGCCACTTGTTGGTCGAGCTCACTGGCCGTACGAAGGAGGAGATCGAAGGCCAGCAGCTGCGGTGTCTCGAACCGGGCACCTCGGCCGTCCGGCTTACCCTCACCTCCGCTCGGGGGACCGCCCCGGTGGGCACGTTTAAGCATGGGATAAGGATAGTCGTTATCACGAGCATTGTCAAGGGGCCGGACGCCCGGAACGATTTATTGCTCGGATCGGCTGCCGCGCCGCAGTCCTGTTCGGCGCTGACTCTTCCGGTTACTGTGAAGCGCGTACGGCCGGGAGACGACAGGCCCTGGTCCGAAACGCGATCCGTCCTGGAGCCGGCCATGGTGGTGTCTGACGGAAAGAGCGCCTGCCCTGACACCGCGTTAGGCGTGCATCGATCGGCATCCCGATGATCGCCTGGCTTCTCGGATTCGCCTTCCTGGGAAGCTGCGCCGCCTGGCCACTGTCGTTCCTGTTCGGGCGACGAGCGTCCGGCTGGCTGCTCGCCCTCGTCCCCGCCTCCCTGTTCGTCGCCTTCCTGGATTTCGTTCCCACGATCGCCGCTGGGCGCGCGGTCGAGTGGCGGATGACCTGGGCCCCCTCCCTGGGAGTCGATCTCACCCTTCGTCTCGACGGGTTCTCTTTTCTCTTCGCCCTGCTCATTACCGGCATCGGCGCGCTCGTCGTCGTCTACGCCGGCGACTACCTCTCCAACGAGAGCGCACCCAGCCGCGCGCGATTCTTCACGCTGATCCTGTTGTTCATGACGGCGATGCTCGGCGCCGTCCTCTCCGACAACCTGCTCGTCCTGTTTCTCTTCTGGGAAGCGACGAGCATTCTGTCGTTCCTGCTCATCGGCTTCCATGCCGACAGCCCGCACCCGCGGCGCGCCGCGCTCATGGCCCTGCGCGTCACGGCCGGCGGAGGCCTTGCGCTCCTCGCCGCCATCATCCTCGTCGGCATGTCGCTCGGAAGCTATCTGCTTACCGACGTCACGGCGCGGGCGTACGAGCTGGCACAGAGCCCGTGGATCGTGCCGATCCTGATCGGCGTCCTGATCGCCGCCTTCACGAAGTCCGCGCAGTTTCCCTTCCACTTCTGGCTCCCGAACGCCATGCAGGCGCCGACGCCGGCGTCCGCCTATCTCCATTCGGCGACCATGGTGAAGCTCGGCATCTATCTCCTGGCGCGGTTCGAGCCCGTCATCGGCGCCGCGCCTCGAGGGCGCGATACCCTGATCGCGTTCGCCCTTGCGACGATGCTCATCGCGGCCTTCCAGGCGTTGCGCGCGGAGAACTTCAAGACGGTCCTCGCGTATTCGACCGTCGCGTCGCTGGGCATCCTCGTTATGCTCGTTGGTCTCGATGGGCCCATCGCGACCGTCGCCATGGTCGGCTTCGTCCTCGCGCATGCGCTCTACAAGGCGACACTGTTTTTCTGCGCGGGATCAGTCCTGCACGCCACAGGGCTCAGCAAGCTGCGCGCGATGGGTGGCTTGGTGCGCTTCCTTCCCGTGACCGCGGTAGCGGCCGCCCTCGCCAGCCTCTCGATGGCCGGACTTCCGCCGTTTGTCGGGTTCATCTCCAAGGAGTTTCTGTTCGAAGCTCAAATCCAGAGCTCCTGGAACGCAGTCCCCATGGCGGTGGCCGTGCTGGTCAACGCGGTCCTGGTGGCGGTGGCCGGCGTTGTGACGCTGCGCCCCTTCTTTCTCGGCCGGGGGAAAGTGAAGCACGTGAAACACGGCGAGACGCCGGCGCTGCTGGTCGGTCCCGTCGTCCTGTCGCTTCTTGGCCTCCTGCTGAGCCTCGAACCTGATTGGATTACCGCGGCGGTGATGCGACCCGCGGTAGCGGCCGTGTACGGCGCGGACGTCGCCCTCGAGCTGCCATCGTTGCGACATGGCGTGACGCAGACTCTCGCGCTGAGTGCGGTCGTCGTCGGAATCGGAGCGCTGATCCTCAGGTTCTGGGGGCCGATCCACGCGCACCTCCGTTCGCGGACGCTGATCGACCGCTACGACACGGAGCATGCTTTCGAGGCCATCACCCGTCGTGGCGGGCGACTGGCCGCCGCCACCGCCCGGTGGGTCCAGCACGGCGATCTTCGCAAGTATCTGTGGGTCGTGCTGGCGTCGGGTATGGCGTTCGTCATTTGGGGCCACGTCGCCACGGGGCGTTGGCCGCGTTTGCCCGACACGCTCCCCGGTTGGCGAATCGGCCCGGCGGCGGTCGCCCTCATCGGAATCGGCGGAGCATTCGCCGCGGTGCGGGCGAGGACCCTGGTGTCGACGATGGTCGCCGTCGGCCTGACGGGGTTCGTCGCCGCGCTGACCTTCATGATGAACGGGGCGCCCGATCTGGCGCTCACGCAGTTCGCGGTCGAGTCGCTGATCGTGGTGCTCTTGACGCTCGTGCTGCTCGTGCTGCCCCTCGATGCGCCATCGACGCGGACGCGTCGAGAGCGCACTCTCGACGCAAGTCTCGCCGCTGCCTTCTCGCTGGTCGTATTCGGCGTCCTGGTGGACATGAGCACGACGTCTCGAGCAACGCTCATCTCCGACTTCTTCGCCGCGCACAGCTACGTCTCCGCGTTCGGGCGCAACGTCGTCAACGTCATCCTCGTCGATTTTCGAGGGTTCGACACGCTCGGTGAGACGACCGTCATCGCGCTGTCCGCCATCCTCGCCTGGTCGCTGCTCGGCCCGAGAACGTCAGGTGCGGGCGGCGCAGCAGTCGCACGCGGACGCACGATCTTCATTCTCTCGATGACGAGCCGGCTCTTCTTCTGGCTCCTCACCGTTCTGTCGGTGCTCATTCTCCTCCGCGGCCATAATCAGATCGGGGGTGGTTTCGTCGGGGGGCTCACCGCGGCACTCGGGTTTGCGCTGATCTCACTCGCGGACGGCACTGATCGAGCCCGGGCGATGCTCCGGGTCCACCCGATCTCCCTGGCTGGTGGCGGCCTCTTCCTCGCCATCGCCAGCGGCCTTCCGGGGCTCATCCTCCACGGCGATTTCCTCCGTCACCTCTGGCTCGAGATCGACGTCTTCGGCATCCCGATCAAGCAAGGAACGACACTCCCGTTCGATCTCGGTGTCTATCTCGTGGTGCTGGGTACGGTGCTCGCGTTTTTGTTCGGCCTGCGGCGCGAGGCGGCTCGATGAACGCTCTCTACGCCTTGCTCGCAGCGAGCCTGTTCGGCTGCGCGCTCTACATGATGCTCTCACGCAACCTCGTGCGCCTCCTCCTCGGCTTGTCGCTCCTGGCGACCGCGGTGAACATCATGCTGTTCCTGGCCGGACACCTCCGGTCGGTTCGGCCGCCGCTGATCGCGGAGGGGACTGACACTCTGCGAGAGTCAGCGGATCCACTCCCTCAGGCATTGATCCTCACCGCCATCGTCATCGGGTTTGCGCTGACGGTGGTGCTCTCCGCGCTGGCGCTCCGCGCCTATCGAGCGCACGGCACCCTGAACACCGGTGAGATTCGGTCGGCCGAACATCTCGGGGATCCCTCGGCACATGAGGCAGGCGGTGATCGCTGACGCCATCGCCCGCGGCGCCGCAGTGTGGCCGGTCGCGATTCCCCTCATCGGTGCCGCGCTCACTCTCCTGGTTCGCCGCTCGCCACGGATTCAGCGAGGCGTGATGGAGGGCGGCGTGATGCTGATGCTCGGCGCGTCGGTCTCGCTCCTGGTGCGAGTTGCGCGCGATGACGTCGCGGTCATGGCCTTCGGCGGATGGGGAGCGCCATTCGGGATAACCTTCGTCGCCGATCGGCTCGGTGCGGCGCTGTCGCTCGTCACCGGGATCGTGGCCCTCGCCGTCGCCATCTATGCCCGGGCCGACATTCGCGCTCGGCGTCGGAAGGCCGGGTTCGACCCGCTGTTCCTCGGCATGCTCGCGGCGGTCAACGGCGCGTTTCTCACCGGCGATCTGTTCAATCTCTACGTGTGGTTCGAGCTGATGCTCGTGGCCGCTGTCGGGCTTGTTTCACTCGACCGGCGACCGGCGCAGATCGACGGCGCCATTCGTTATGCGGCCATGAGTATGGTGGGCGCGTCATTCATCCTGATTGGCATTGGCCTGCTCTACGGGGAGACTGGTACACTCGACATCGCGCACCTCGGTGTTACGCTCGTCGGCAAAGAGCCGACCCTGACGCTGGGGACTTCGGCGTTCATGCTGCTGGCGGGGTTCGCGCTCAAGGCCGGCCTCTTTCCGCTGTTCTTCTGGCTGCCTGCTTCGTATCACACGGCTCCGATATCGGTGACCGCCGCGCTCGCCGGCCTGCTGACCAAGGTAGGGTTCTATGCATGCCTGCGCGTTCTGGTCGTGGTGTTCGGCGTCGGCGGCAAGGAAGTAGTCCCAGGGATTCCACCGCTGGCGGCGCTCCTGGCCGCGGCGACGATGATCGTCAGCGTTCTGGCCGCGCTCGCGCAGGTCGACATCCGGAGACTGCTCGCGTTTCACATCGTCGGCCAGGTCGCATATCTCATGATGGGACTGGCTCTGGCCTCGTCGGTTGGAATCGCCTCCGCGATCGTCTACATGATGCACACGATGCTCGTACAAACAGGCCTGTTCCTGGGCGCCGGTGCGATCGCGCGGGCTCACGGTAGCTACGACCTGCGTCAGGCTCCCGGCCTCGTTCGTGACCGTCCGCTGTTCACGGCGCTGTTCGCGGTGATGGCCCTGTCGCTCTCGGGTGTTCCACCGCTATCGGGCTTCTGGGCAAAGTTTGTGGTGATCGATGCCGCATTCCGCGCCGATGCGGCGTGGCTCGCCGTGGTGGCGCTGATCGTAGGCTTTCTGACCCTGTATTCCATGAGCACGCTCTGGTCGGACAGTTTTTGGGGAACGACCTCGAGGCAGACGCGCGTGATTCGCACCATTCCTCCGGCAATGATGTACGCCATGATCCTGCTCGGTGCGTGCACGATCGGCATTGGGCTCGCCATCGATGTCGTCTTTACCTTCGCCACCGACGCCGCTTCGCAGCTGACGCATCCCATGTCCGTCGGAATGACACGATGAGCCTCGCACGTCGCACGTGGGCTGGAGTCTCTCTGGCCGGAATCTTTCTGTACGATCTGGTCGTGGCCTCGCTTGGCGTAGCGCGCATTGTTCTCGCGCCACACCCGCGGCCGATGCCGGCGATCGTCAGGGTGCCCATCGACGCGCGAACGGATTGGGGGATCGCGCTTTTCGCTTACCTGGTGTCGATGACCCCCGGGTCAACCTGCTTGCACGTCGCCGAAGACCGAAGCGCGCTCTTCGTGCATTTTCTCCACGCGCCTGACGAGGAGGCGCGGGCGGCGGAGATCAAGGCCCTGTTCGAGCACCGGATACGGACCCTGGAAGGAGGGAGGTCGCCGTGATGGACTCCGCGTTCGCGATTGTGCCAGAAATTCTGATCGCTGTGCTCGCTGTTCCGTTCGCCCTCGCGGCCTATCGCATGATCAAAGGCCCGGGATACGCCGATCGTTTCGTGGCGCTCGACATGCTGACGGCCGTCGTCGTGTGCTTCTCTGCGCTCGCGGCGCTCTCGACTGACCGAAGCGCCTTCCTCGATATCGGTTTGGGCGTCGTTCTCATCAACTTTGTTTCGACGTGCGCGGTCGCGGCGTTTCTCGAGCGCAAAGGAAACCGCCGGTGATCCGGATGGTGAGCGCCTCGATCATGCTGATCATCGGCGTCGCGTTCATTACGATTGCCGCGATTGGGGTGGCGCGACTCCCCGACGTCCTTCAGCGAATGCACGCGGCGACGAAAGCCGGCGGCATTGGCGTCTGCCTCGTCGTTGGCGGGACGCTCGTTGCCGGTGGCACTTCGACGCCATGGCCCGGTGTTCTTACGATCATGCTGATGCTCCTCACGCTCTCCGCGGCCTCTCAGCTGCTTGCCCGCGCCGCGTACGTGTCGGGAGCCGAGGTGCAGGGCATCGAGCGGCGAGACGCGCTCGCTGGAGTACTCGCCCGGCAGGATGCTCCGCTCGAGGAGCGAACGTCGTCGCGCCGCCCCGATCGATAACCCACGCCCTGCGGACGCGCCTCGTTCGTTCAATGGCGAAGCGTATCCGCATCGGTGTCGGTCAGACGATACTCGTCCCTATACCAGGAGCAGCATGCGTCCTCGTCATGGGCTCGTTGGCATCCTCCACGGCTCGCGTCGAGGCGCGAACGGCGTCAATCTTTCGGGAATCACCATCGCTGATTGTCCACCATGTACGCGTACAACAGCGACATGCGATTCGACTCGGTCGGGCTAGGCTATTCCGCGCATGCCGGTCAGATCTTCGTGCACTATCCGGCGAGACGCCCTGATGGCACGCACCGCTACGGCGGCGGGTTCCCCATCGGGCCGATCCCTGAACGCTACCGGACGGCGCCGCCGAATCAGATCACCGCAGAGCGTGTCGCGTTATGGGATGAGCTTCTGGCGGAATAGACGTCGTCGAGATCATCGTAGCCGACGGCAGTGATCCGAGGCGCGCGTGCGCCCAACGAACAGATTTCATTACGGAAGCCGTGTCAATTCGCCGAGAGGTGGCACGTGCCCAAGGCTGACCGCTACGACATCCTCGTACTCGGAAGCGGGGAATGCGGTAGTCATGCGGCGGGCGAAGACAGACTCGCGCGCCCTTCACGACCGATCGGTCCGAGATGCGTATCGCGGAAGGCCGACGGATACTTCAACCCGTACCCGAGCGCACGGTCAAACCCGATGTGCGCCACCCAGATGAGCGCGAAGGGAGTGATGCCCGTGAATTCGAGGACGAGCGCACTCAGGCTAAGCGCGAGGGGCAGCGCATACGAGTGCGCGAGGTTGTAGACGATCGCACCGGTGCGCGGTCCCGCGAGATACCCGAGAAAGGAGACATCCGGCACGAAAAACAGTGCGCCGAAGAGAAGCCAGCCCCGCGGCGCCTCGGCGTACAGGGCGAGCGCCAGGGCAAATGCAAAGAGGCCTTCGATGCGGAGCCATGTGCGGGGTGCTCCCTGAACCATGGATCATCTCCTCGTCGGTGAATCGTGCCCGGCCAACACTCTCCCGTTCAAAAACTAGCGGAGGATGCCATACCAACTTCCCAGGTGGCGTAATCCTCGCTGTTGCTCTGCTCTCGTGTGTCGAGCTGGCCGATACTCGATACGACGGCGATACCGCGCATCGGAACGAACCACGATACAATCCCGGAGAGCGCACATGAGATTCGAGGAGCGCAGCGTTCCACTAGAGAGTGGCGAGGATCAGAGTGTCCGGCGGACGGGGGCCGAGGATATCACGAGCCAAGGACGTGCCGCCCGCAACATGGAGCTGATGCAGACGCTCGACGACGCGTGGAATGCGCAGGACGTGGAGACGTTCGCGAAGCGCCACAGGGACGATGTCGTGGTCAGGTGGCCGGGCCAGCCTCCGACTCACGGTATCGACGCGCACCGGCAAGAGGCGCTCGACTTCTTCAAGACGTTCCCGGACCAGCATCTGGACAACCGGCCATACAAGACCTTCTTCGCGTCCGGCGATTGGACGTGCTCGATTGCGCGCTTCACTGGCACGATGACCGGACCGATGAAGGGACCCGATGGGAAGGAGATTCCACCGACGGGCAAATCCTTCGAGGTCGACTTCTGCACGGTCGCGCACTGGGATGACAAGGGCCAGATCATCGAGGAGAACCTGTTCTACGACCTCGTCGGCTTCACGAAGCAAATCGGACTCGGTAAGTAGCACCTAGCGAACGGACACCTTCATGCTCTTGAAAGGGAAGTCGGCGATCGTGACCGGTGCGGGGTCTGGAATCGGTCGCGCCGTGGCGCTCGCGTACGCGCGCGAAGGGGCACGGGTCATCGTCTCCGACATCGCCGAGGATGCTGGCAAGGAGACCGTTCGCCTCGTGAAGGAGAAGGCCTCGGGAACCGACGCGGTGTTCGTGCGCGCCGACGCGTCGAGCCCGACGGACCACGCGGCGCTGGCGCAGGCGGCGGTCGACCGTTTCGGCGCACTGCACATCGCCTGTAACAACGCGGGAATCGGCGGTGAGCTGAACTTCGTCGCGGCCATGAGCGTCGAGGGATGGCGCAAGGTCATCGACGTGAACCTCTCAGGTGTGTTCTACGCGATGCAGGCGCAGATTCCGCGCATGCTTCAGGCGGGCGGAGGCGCAATCGTGAACATGGCGTCGATCCTCGGCCAGGTTGGAACGAAGGGGTCGGCCGGCTACGTCGCCGCGAAGCACGGCGTGCTCGGCCTCACGCAGACCGCGGCGCTCGAGGTTGCGGAGCAGGGAATCCGCGTGAACGCCGTCGGTCCCGGCTACATCGACACGCCGCTGTTGGACTCCCTCTCCCCGAAGGTGAAAGCCGCGCTCATCGAGCTGCACCCCATCGGCCGCCTGGGTCGCCCCGAGGAGGTCGCCGATCTCGTCGTCTGGCTGAGCAGCGACCAGGCGGGGTTCGTCACTGGCGCGTATTACCCGGTCGACGGAGGGTATCTCGCACGTTAGATCAGGCTGATGCCGAACTGACGACGCGAACGTGCATCTTCTCGGAAACCGAATGTGTGGGGTGGCGCTCTCACGAAGGGAGCGCCGCAACCGCGCGGATCGCTTGAGCGCAACTGCCAGGCGCCACTCTCACGCCGCCGTCGGGGGCTTGCGCTGGTAGTCTTCGCCGAGCACGTCGAAGCAGCAGCGCGGTCGATCCCCATGCGCGCAGCATTCTCTGACCGGGCTGCCGACAACCTCCGTCAGCAACGCTTCCACCGCCCGGCATACTTCCGGCCGGCGCGACGTCGCGGCCGAGAGTGGGCACCCGGCGCCGCGAATCACGAGCTTGTCCTCGTGCTCCTCGAGCTGTGCATCGCCACCCAGCGCGTTGAGTAGGGCGACAGCGGCCTGAGCTCGCGCTTCGGGCGGTTCCCCCGTCGGTCGGCCGAGACCAGCCGCCAGCCGGCGCCCGACCGCCCGCATCACATTGACCCTGCGTTCGGCCGGCAACTCCTCGGCTAGCTCGTCGAGAAGGGCGCCCAGAACGGGGGCATACGCGCGCGAAAAGAGGGGCTCGACGTCGCGGGGCACTTCGTAGAGCGTTGCCGGCTTTCCAGCCCCGGGCCCGCGCCGCACCCCCTCCGCCCGTACCAGGCCATCGCGCTCGAGGGTCGAGAGATGCGCGCGAACCGCGTTGTCCGTCAGGCCGAGCGACCGCGCCAGGTCTTCCACGGTGCGCGCGCCACGGCGCAGCGCGGTCACGATCTTTCCGCGGGTCGTCTGGAGAAAACGCATGTTCAGAATTGGGGTCGTCACAAGCCTGGCTCCTGTCTGACGGGGCCTAAGATACCATTTGCCACGTACACTGTCAAATAACTCAAGATATTACTTGACATATTGTGGAAAGCACCCTATCCTCGCCATACCAGCCTTTCAACTCTCAAGGGGAGGACTTATGAGAAAGTTCACCGTAGCGCCTTTGCAGCAGTACCGCGAACCAGGCACTCGCCGCCGTCGCCTGATCCTTTGGCTGGCCATCGCGGCCGCGCTCATTTTGGCCGTCGCGGTGGAGCTTTCCGCTCGCTCCAGGCCGAGCGATGGGGCCGCGCTCGACGACGCGACGATCGTCGCGATCTTCGATGCCGCTAATACGGCGGACATCGAAACCGGCCTGCTCGCCGCTGAGCGTGGGCACTCCAGGGAAGTCCGCGCGTTCGGCGAGATGTTGGCCCGGGACCATGAGCAGGTCCGTCAGATTGGTCGCGATCTCGCCGCGAAGCTTGGAGTAACACCTACCCCGCCGAAGGACGACGCCGCGGCGAAGGCGCACGCACAGGCGATGGCCTCGCTGCGGGCCAAGAGTGGAGCGGATTTCGATCGCGCCTTCCTCCAGCACGAGGCCGCCTTTCACAAGTCGGTGATCGACGCCGTCAAGAGCACGTTGCTACCCGCCATTCGCAACGAGGAGCTGCGCGCGCTGGTCGTGAAGGTCGCTCCGGCATTCGAGGCGCACATGCTCGCCGCCCAGGGGCTCGAGAAGCAGCTCGCCCGCAAATGAGGTGCTCCCGCACACGAGCGGGCCTCACCGGGATGATGGTGTCGGTCGCAGTGCTCGCTGCATGCGACCGGCCCATCGGGCCGCGTGAGCGCTTCCTCGATCCCGCGCTCGTCGCCCAGGGCAAGGAAATTTTTCGGTTCGACACGTTCGGCGACGAAAAGTTCTGGACGGACACGCTCCGAATGCACGAGGTCATCCAGCAGTCGGTGACGCCAGCGGTGGCGCTCTCGGTGGGTCTGAAGGTCGACGCCGACGCGCTGCCCGCCGAGGTCAAGGCGGCGCTCGCCGCTGGCCAGGTGGATCTCAACAGCACCGCGACGACCCTTGCGCTTCTCAGGCTGAACGCCGTCCTCGGCGTCAAGGGAGAGGTGCAGACGTTAGGCGGACGCGACACGCTCGTTCGTGTCGGCATCACCTGCGCCCTCTGTCACTCGACGGTCGACAACTCGTTCGCGCCCGGGATCGGGAGCCGACAGGACGGCTGGGCGAACACGACGCTCAACCCAGGTGCGATCGTCGCCCTTTCCCCCGCGCTCACGCCGGCGCAGAAAGCCGTTTACAACTCGTGGGGGCCGGGACTCTACGATCCACGCTTCAACTTCGACGGCCTGAGCACGCCGCTCGTGTTGCCTCCGGCGTATGGCCTCCTCGGTGTCGACAAGGAAACGTTCACCGCCGAGGGACCGGTGTCGTATTGGAATGCATACGTCGCCGTCACGCAGATGCATGGACAGGGCAACTTCAGCGATCCTCGGCTCGGCGTTGAGATCATCCAGACGCCGGATCTCGTCACGCCGAAGCTGGCCGCGCTCCGGGAGTACCAGCTGAGCCTTCGCAAGCCGCCACCTCCTCCCGGCAGCTTCGACGTCGCCGCCGCGACGCGCGGAGAGGCCCTGTTCGAGGGTGAAGCGGGCTGCGCCTCGTGCCACGCCGGGAGCCTATTGACCGACGTCAACGCCGGAATCCTGCACGCGCCCAGTGAGACGGGGATGGATCCGCGCTACGCCGCGAGGACGACGCAGAAGGCGTATCGCACGACTCCGCTGCGTGGGCTCTGGCAGCATCCGCCGTACTTCCACGACGGCAGCGCGGCAACGCTCGGCGAGGTCGTGGAGCATTACAACCGGGTCCGTGCGCTCGGACTCACCGAGCAGCAGAAGCGTGACCTAGTCGAGTATCTCAAGTCGCTTTGAACTTCTCCCGATGATGCGAGGTCGTGGTGAGTGATCAGCAAACGCAATTGACCGGGCCCGACCTTTCCACGGGTATTCCGGCCGATTCTCTCGCCGACGGAGCAGCACTGGCGGGCCACGCGTTGGGCGAGGCGGTGCTTCTCGTTCGCGCCGGAGACGGGTTCTTCGCCGTCGGCGCGACGTGTACGCATTACGGCGCTCCTCTCGTCGAGGGAATCGTCGTCGGTGAGACGGTGCGCTGTCCGTGGCATCACGCCTGTTTCAGCGCTCGCACTGGCGATGCGCTGAGGGCACCGGCTCTCCGCCCGCTACCCCGGTGGGATGTCGAGCTGTCGGGTGACACGGTGTTCGTTCGCGGAAAGATCGAGCCGCGGGATGCCGACCTGGCGAATGTCCCTAACGAGTCCACCCGACCGGCGCGGGTGAGTGATCGTCCGGACTCGGTTCTCATCATCGGAGCCGGCGCCGCCGGAAGCGCGGCGGCGGAGACACTGCGCCGGGAAGGGTTCGCCGGAGCCATCACCCTGGTGGACGGCGATCCTGATGCGCCCTATGACCGACCGAACCTCTCCAAGGACTATCTCGCGGGGACCGCGCCGGAGGAGTGGCTCCCGCTGCGGTCGGTCGACTTCTATCACGGCCACGGCATCGATCTGATTCGCGGCACGCGCGCCAGCAGCATCGACGTGGGCGCAAAGTCCGTCATGATGACGGACGGACGCACGCTGACGTGGGACGCGCTCCTCATCGCGACGGGCGCGGCGCCGGCACGTCTCCCCGGCGCGATTCCTGGCGTGCAGCACGTGCACTACCTGCGAACGGTGGCTGATAGCCGCGCGATCATCGCCGCCGCACAGCGGGCGCACCACGCCGTCGTGCTCGGAGCGAGCTTCATCGGCCTCGAGGTGGCGGCCTCGCTTCGTGCGCGTGGAGTCGAAGTGCATGTCGTGGCGCCGGAGCGCATCCCTCTCGAGCGGGTGATGGGACCCGAGCTCGGAGCGTTCATCCGCGCGGTGCATGAAGAGCACGGCGTTGTGTTCCACCTGGGACATACCGCCGCTGAGATCACTGGAGACTCCGTCACCCTCGAGAACGGCGAGTGGATTCCAGCCGACCTCGTCGTGGCGGGGATCGGCGTAAGGCTCAACACCGACCTCGCCGCGGACGCTGGTCTCGCGGTCCGTCGGGGTATCGAGGTCAACGAGTATCTCGAGACCAGCGCGCCGGGTGTCTTCGCGGCTGGTGACATCGCGTCGTGGCCCGATGCGCGCGGTGGAGGTCGACTCCGCGTCGAGCACTGGGTGGTGGCGCAGCGCCAGGGGCAAACCGCAGCCCGCAATATCCTCGGCGCGGCCGAATCATTCGATGCGGTGCCGTTCTTCTGGAGCAACCACTACGACCTGTCCATCTCGTACGTCGGGCACGCCGAGCGGTGGGATGATATCCAGCTCACGGGAGATCTTGCGGCGCGCGATTGCGCGGCGACGTTCAGGCGTGGCGACGACATCCTGGCGGTGGCGACGGTTGGACGCGACCGGACGAGCCTGTTGGCCGAGCTCGCCATGGAGCGGGTCGCTGGCGAATCGCTCGCGAGCGCCGCGAGGTGACCGCGATGCGCTCCCTCGCCATGCACGCATCCCCGGAGCCGCGCGAGCTCGTGCCGCCGATATCGCGATTGCGCGAGCAGGGCCCCATCGATGAATTCGCGGGTCTGGTGCGACGTCAGCTCGAGCTCCTGGGCGAGGATCCGGACCGCGACGGGCTCGTCAAGACACCGGAGCGAGTCGCGAAGTCGCTCGCCTGGCTGATGCGCGGGTACGGCGAGGACGTCAATGATGTTCTCGGCGATGCGCTCTTCGAGGAGACCCACGAGAGCATGGTCGTCGTTCGCGACATCGAGCTCTACTCGATGTGCGAGCACCACATGCTTCCGTTCTTCGGGAGGGCGCACATCGCCTACATCCCCAATGGCCGGATCGTTGGCCTGTCGAAGCTGCCGCGGATCGTCGAGGTCTTCGCTCGGCGCCTTCAGGTGCAGGAGCGGCTCACCGAGCAGATAGCGCAGGCGATTGAACAGGCGCTACGCCCCCGCGGCGTGGGCGTCGTGATCGAGGCGGTCCACCTCTGCATGATGATGCGGGGTGTGGAGAAGCAGAACTCCAGGACCATCACGAGCGCTCTGCGCGGTCAATTCCGCGAGTGCCCGATGACGCGCGACGAATTCCTCCGACTGGCGCATCAGCATGCGTAATCCACTCATGCGTCGTGGCTACGCGCGCCCACTATATCTCCTGCCGTTCGATCACCGCCATTCCTACGTCGCGGGAATGTTCCATCTCACAGGCCAGCTCACCGCGCAGCAACATCGAATGGTCGCCGACAGCAAGCGAGTGATCTACGATGGGTTTCTGGATGCGGCCGACCGCGATGTCTCGATCGGAAGTGCCGGGGTTCTCGTCGACGAGGAATTCGGCGCCGAGATCTTGCGGGGCGCGGTCGCAAACGGGCACGTGACCGCGCTTCCCGTCGAGAAAAGTGGCTCGGCGGAGTTCGAGCTCGAGTATGGCGAGGCGTTCGCACAGCACATCGCAGCCTTCTCGCCGACGTTCGCGAAGGCCCTGGTCCGCTACAACCCGGAGGACGATCCGGCAATGAACGACCGCCAGATCGCTCGGCTGCGGCGGCTTTCCGAGTACTGCCAATCAGCGGGCCAGCTGTTCATGTTCGAGCTCCTGGTGCCGCCCACTGACGCGCAGCGTCATCGCGCTGAGGCACTCGAGACGGATTACGATATGTGGATGCGGCCGGAGCTCACGGTTCGGGCGATTACCACACTGCAGGACGCGGGGATCGAGCCGGACATCTGGAAGGTGGAAGGGCTCGACCGGCGTCAGGACTGCGAGCGCGTTGCCGCCGCGGCCCGGCGGGGTGGTCGGGATGAGGTCAGCTGCATCGTACTCGGCAGCGGCGCCGATCCAAGAAGCGTATCGCGCTGGCTCGAGACCGCGGCATCGGTTGCCGGTTTCGTCGGTTTTGCCGTTGGGCGGACAACCTTCTGGGACCCGATCGCCGACTTGGTCGCGAAGAGGGCCACGCGCCAGGCGGCGGTGTCTCGCATTTCCCGCCGCTTCCGTGAATGGATGGAAATCTTCGAGCGTGCTCGAGCTCGGGACAAAGTGCCGCGTGATGTCGCGCCACGCGTCGACCAGGGACCCGGCGGGTTCGTGCCGGTTCCAGTGACCCGCACGTGAGTGATCCGCGCAAGACCCGCGCTGGCGTGCGCGCGCGACCGGGACGGAGGGACGGAGGGACGGAGGAATGAGGAGGCCCCGAGCAACTTCCTCATTCCTCGGTCCTCATTCCTTCAGTAGTAGAACACCTGCAGCTGCGTCGTGAACTGGTTCGACGCGTTCCCCGCATCGGGATCGAATCGTGAGTACGCGACCTTCAGGTTCGCGTTGTGACCGTACATGTAATACGTAAACCCGGCCTGGTACCGCTTGTTGTCGACCGCCGCCGCGGCATCGAGGTTCTGCGTCTCGAACTTCACGAACGGCATGAGCCGCAACGGTTTGAAGTACAAGCCGGCCTCGGCGAAAATCGCCGTCTGCTCGGCCACCGTCGGGAAGGTCTGCCCGCCGTCGTACGAGAAATAATCGACCTGCGCCGTCACTGAGACCGAGTCGGTCAGCCGATGATCGAGAAAAGCGTCGATCGTGAACGCCTTGTAGTTGTCACCGGGCCCCGCCTGCATGTCGAAGCCGCCGCCGATGGCGAGCACGCGTTTCGTGCCGAGATACGTCCCCGTGTAAAAAATGCCGGGCGTCTCGGGCTCGAAGAGATTGATCTGAAGCCGACCGACCCCGCGCAGCGGATTCCGCGAGCCGGCCGCACGGAAGCCCTGGAAGGCACCAACACGGTACTCGATCCGGTTCCCGTTGAAGTAGCCTTTCGCCTGAAACCCGACGTCGCGGCCGACACTGGATTGCGTGGCCGGCGTGGCGAGAAACGCAAAGGAGCTGTAGTCGAGGCTCAGCAGCGTGGCCGCGCTCTGAATGCAGTTCCGGCAGAACGGCACGAACATCAAGCCGGCGGACAGCGTGAGCGGATCCGACAGCTTCACCTCCGCCAGTGCATCCTGAAGAATGAACCCACTGCCGAGCGCTTTTGGCGCGCGTCCGAGGTTCGGATTGTCGGTCTCGATGAAGAAGGTGATGTTCTTCGCCACCTGCCCGCCGACCAGGAGACGCGCCCGTCGCAGATAGAGGTTCTGCGCGTAGCCCTCACTCACGGGATCCTGCGTCCAGTCGCCCCATCCCTGAAGGAGCGTCCCGAACCGAATCGTGACGTCCTCGCCGACCTTGATCGATGCCTGCGCTCCGATCGCCGATGGCGTCGTCGTAAGGGTGATCGCGAGCAGCACGTAGATTCCCGCGCGCCGCGTGAACCGAGTGATTCGCTCAGCCAACCCTTTCGCGGTCATGTGACCTCCCCCGGTGCGAGTTCGTTGCCCTGCGCTCGCGTGCGATGCTACGCATTCCGGTCATGGTACCGAGACTGGGCGTCGCGGAACCACGACCTGTCTCACAATCCTCGTCAGAAGATCACGATCAGCTGCCCCACCAGCTCGTTGGCGGAACTTATCGGCCGCTCACGCTTCACGATCCAGTTCGCCTGAAAACGGATGGCCTCGGCCCCCGAGACAACGTTGAGCCCATACGTCGTCCACGTAAGGCGCGCTTCTGATGTCACACCAGCCTCGGTGCGAGCATCTCGCATCTGCTCCCACTTCACGACCGGTTGCAGATGTCGACCCACACGGTATGACGCCATGAGATAGCGGCCAGCCGCACGTTGCGCGATGCCGGCGCTGATCGGGGCACGCCGCTCGATGCGCTCCCCCTCGAGGACCAGCCCGTTCATCATCCAGCGCACGTCATATCCCCACCGGTGATCCGCGCCTTCACCGGCCCACTTCCCGGCAATGGCGAGGCTTGGCGCGGGCATGACCGTCAATCGACCGGCCGCAAGCTGCTTGCCGTTTGCATTTCGGAGACTGTTGGGACCCTCGCCATTCACGATCGTCCCGGCGAGTGTCGCGAGATTCCTGAACGCGAAGTGCGCCATGACGCCGACATCACGACGGACAGCGAGCTGCTCGACCACCTGAGAGCGGCCTGCGGTCTGAAGAAGGGAAAACCCCGTCAGGTATTCCAGGCTGAACGGCGCCTTGAACTGGCCGAGGATGACGGTGGGACGAATGCCGCCGATGGCCCGCTCGTTAGGGGGAGCCAGCTGCACGTAGGCGTCGGTCACGACGAAGCCGGGAATAGTATCGCCGGTGCTGCGCCCCAGCGCCGCGAGGTTGCCCTGCAGCTTCACCGTCGCGAAGTCGGCCGGCGCGACCGTCACCGTGATCCGTGCCTGATTGACGTTGAACGTCGAGGAGTCACTGCGGATCGTTTCCCGGATCGACACGTAGCCGCCGAGGCGCACCTCGCCCCGGAGTAGCCCCGGGTCGAGCACCGGCGACGGCACCAGGGGGTATTGTGCCGCCACTGCCTTGGCGCCTGTCACGAACGCGATCGCGATGAGAGACGTGCGGAACAGAAGATGTCGCAGGTCGACCCTCATGCGTACCGGGTGACGGGACGCTCGTGCTGCATCAGAATCCGCCGTCGGAGGACATCGAAGCTTCGCCACCCGGGCGCCCAGCGCAAGGCCGACGGCCGATCACCTCGTCGCCGCTCACGCACCATACATGCTGCGGTAGAGCTCGCGATTCCGCAGAATGATTCGCACGTAGTCACGCGTCTCCCGAAACGGAATGCGCTCGACAAAGACTTCGGGATCGGCCGTCCCCGGCTTCTCCAGCCACCGTTTCGCGCGCGAGCTCCCGGCATTGTACGCGGCGAGCGCGTGCGAGACGTGCGCGTAGCCGCTCAGCAGACCGGCCAGGTGCGTCGTGCCGAGCTCCAGGCTCACGTCAGGCTGGTAGAGGAGCTCGGCGTCCCACATGTGGTAGTCTTCGGCCGACGCCAGTTGGCGGCCCACGGCGGGCATGATTTGCATGAGCCCGCGCGCGCCCACTCGTGACGTCGCCCGTGGCTCGAAGTTGGATTCCTGGCGAATGAGCGCCGCCACGAGTGCCGGGTCCAGCCGGTGGCGCTCCGCCTCACGAGTGAGCGCCCCCTTGAACGCGAGGGGATACAGAACCTCGTACAGCCGCTGATCGCGCGCCGCGCCGCTCGACAGGGCCTTGTTCCCGAGACGAATCGCGCGCGGCGCGAGATCCCGTTGCCGGAATGCGTGTGCCGCCGTCAGCGTCGCCTCCACGGAGCGCTCCGCCTGCGACGCCACCCAGTCGTGCTCGAGCTGCGCCTCGCTGTCCATCCCGAGATGCAGCAGAAGCTCGGCGCGCTGCAGGGCCGCGAGCATCGCCGAATCGACCGCGATCGTGTCATTCCCCGGGCTGGGCGCCCAGGGCTCGCGTCGCAGCCGCCGCGCCGCGAGCATCGCGTAATACGATCCCGGCTCCCGCGTGATCACCTCCGCCCACCGCGCGCGAGCGGTGGCACTGTCGCCCGCGCTGTCCCAGGCGCGACCGCTCCAATACAGCCCCGACAGCGTCTCGCTGCTGCGCGGCCGGTGGAGCGCCAGCGTGTCGAGCTCGAGCGCCGCCGTTCGATAATCCTCCTTGACGAACGCGAGGATTGCCGCGCGGAATCGGGCGCTTGGTCCGAGCGCTGCCGATGGATACTTCGTCGCGGCGCGCCGGAAGAAACCGCGCGCGTCGTCATCACGCCCGTCATCGGCAGCGAGGTCACCGAGCAGGTAGAGCGCGGACGACGCCGCCGACGTATCGGAGACGAAGCGCGTGACGATCGCCTGCAGCGCGGTGCTCGCTCTCGTCCCCTGGCCATCGCGCAGAAGGGCACGCGCACGCTCGTAGGCCGCCCTCGCCGCCAGTCTCGACGACGCCGGCACCCTGGCGAATTGTGCGGCGGCCTCGCGATACCGCCCGGCGTTCGCCAGCGACGAGGCGTAGGTGTATCGGTCGTTAGGCGTGCCCCGGCCTGCCCTGAACGCGCGGGCGAAGCCGTCGAGCGCGCGCGCCGCTGGCCCGGAGACCGCCGCACTGCGCGCGACCGCCAGCTCTTCGTCCGCGGTGAGCGGCCCGAGGCTGCCGTCGATCAGCTCCACGGCCAGGCGGGCATTGGTGCTCCCGCGACTGGCCGTGACGATGCCAAAGAGCTCGCGGCGTATCGTGTCTCGGGCCGCGCTGTCCCCCGCGGCCGCCGCCGCCGCGAGACGCAGGCGAAGCGCGGACATACGAGCCCCGAGTGCCTGGTATGCGGCCACCGCGCCGTCGAGATCACTGGTGCGCTCGCGCGCCTGCGCCTCGACCCAGGACACGCGAGCCCGGGCGACATCCGTCTGCAGCGCGAGATAGTGCGCCGCGCGCGCCGCGCTGTCCGCGGTGACCGCGGCGGCGCGCAGGCGAAGCCAATCGCCGACCTCGGGAAGAAGCGTCGCCGCCTCGGCGTAGGTCGATGCCGCGCGAGCCAGCGAGTCCATGCGATCGAGCGCCCGTGCGATGAGAACGACGCGCGTTCCTCGCTCCCGCGAGCTGCTCGCCTGATTCACCGCCAGCTCGGCGTGCCGAAGGACGAGCGTATCCTCGCGGCGGGCGGTGGCGGCACGCGCCATCAGCTCCCGGCCAAGGCCATCGAACCGCGAGTCCAGCCACGGCTCCTTGCCGAGCAGCCGATCGACCTGGCTCCATCCTCCCCACTCGGCGGCAGCCCTCGCGGCGAGAAGCACGCGCTCCGGCGTTCGCTGCGTCGAGTCGCGCAGCACCGGCTCGAGAATCTGCGCCGCACGCCAGGGCTGACCGTTCTGGAGCGCCGCGGCGGCATTGATCAGAATGGAATCGCCGGTCGCGGGCGCCTCGAGCGCGCCCTCCGACATCTCGCGCGCGGCAGGCTGGCTGCAACTCGCCGCGGAAACAAACAGACAGAACAGCAAACGTCTCATATCCACCTCAGACTACTCGTCGACCTTCGCGTCACGCGTCGAAGGCAGGGCGGATATTGCAAGTCCAAGTCCGCCTGTTGCTCATACACCAGCGGGCTTGACGAGATCGAAGAACACGTGGCAGGGAACTCTCGCGGGATCCTCGAGTCGGTAGCGCCGCGCTGGTCCCGTCATTTCGCCAGTGGGAGTGTCAGCGTGAACGTCGAGCCCACGCCCATCTCGCTCTCGACGGTGAGGTCGCCACCCATTCCTCGCGCGAGATCACGGCTGATGGCGAGCCCAAGCCCTATTCCATCCTCGGTTCGCGTGAGCCGCGCGTTGACTTGCACGAATGGATCGAAGATCGAGTCGATCCGGTCCGCAGGAATGCCGATGCCGGTGTCCGACACCCGGAACGCGAGCATGTCCCCGTCAGGCTCGCAGCGCAGCCTCACCGTTCCGCCAGCGGGAGTGAACTTCACCGCATTGGACAGCAGATTGAGGAAGATCTGACCCACTCGCTCCGGATCGGCGAGAACGTGATGATCCACGCGTCCGTTCTCCCACTCGAAAGAGAGCGCCTTGGCGTGCAGCAGGGGCGCGACGAGCGGCTCGATCGTCGACATCAGATGTCGGGCGGAATGCGGCGCGATCTGGTATTGCATCGCACCCGCCTCGATGCGCGTATAGTTGAGCACCTCGTTGATCAATCCGAGAAGATGGGTCTGGCTTCGCTTGATGCGCGCGAGGTCGTTGCGCTGCTGCTCGGTCACGGGACCCCTCACTCCCAACTCGATCAGCTCGACGTAGCCCCCGATCGCGTTCAGCGGGGTGCGAAGCTCGTGGCTCATGACGGCGAGGAACTCGCTCTTGGTGCGGTTCGCCATTTCGGCATCGGAGCGTGCGCGAGCAGCCTCCGCCGCTGCTTCCTGTGCTCGCCGGGTTGCCCGCTCCGCTTCCGTCCGCGCGGTTTCTTCACGCTCGAGCACGCGTTGACGCTCTCGGTCGACGGCGCGCACGACGGCGACACTCCGCATCACGATCGCGAGGAGCACCGCAATGGTGGTGAGGGTCAGGAGCGCGGCACCACCCTCGCGACTGACGACGGGAGCCTCACGGCCCTCGATGAACAGCCATCCGAGCAGCAGCGGAACGAGGATCGTCGCCGGCAGCAGTCGCCTGGCCAGCAGCGCACCGAGGTCGGGTGCGGTGAGGAGCGCGACGTGGCCACGATCCGGCCGGGCGAGGAGGAGACCGACGAGCAGCGACATGAAGGCGAGTGTCGTAATGAGCGCCATGCCCGCCGCACGATCGATGGCGTACAGCGGACTCGCGCCGTACAGATGCCCCACCAGAGCCAGGGTGGCGATTCCGAGCCCTGCGGTCGCCACCAGCTGCGATGGTCGCCACCCCCGCTTTGTCTCGAGGTCGAGCGTCAGCAACGACACTCCGGCGAGAGTGAAGCAGATGGTGGAGTTGGTGGCCATGAGCCCCACGGGCCGGTATGGAAACAACGCAACGCGCTCGGGAAACAGCAGCCGGTCGATCCCCACATCGAGACCCGTGACTCGCTCGACGAATGAAATGAGTCCCAGGGCGAGAACAGCTGCCGATAACCCGCGACCGGTTCGAATTGCATTGACCGGCGCGTGCTGACGGCGAAGAAGCCAGAGCGCCAGTCCGGCCATCATGAACCCGACCGCCGTGTTGGGAAGCATGACGATGGGATCGGGCGGTAGGCGCCGCAGCCACAGGATGTCGAAGGTCCATCCGACGATGACCAGGGCGCCAATGCCCACTACGACAACGGCCGCTGCTGCCGACACCCGGGAACCCCGGAGGCGCGACGGTGCCGATGAGGATTCTTCTATCACGACGGGACCTGCTGCTCCGGGCCTCGATGGGTGGCGGAAGGTACGCGTTGACCGTCGGTCGTAAAGCACGGTCTGGACCGCGGCGGTAGTTTGGCTCACTACCGTCAACTGACCTCAGGAACCGCCGTGACACTCACCCGCGAACCCCCCTTTCACGTTGGCCTCATCGGGTACGGCCTCGCCGGCGAGGCCTTCCACGCACCCTTCATCGCCACGACCCCCGGTCTGCGGCTGGAAGCCATCGTTACCGGAAACGCCGATCGCCAACGCGCGGCCGCGCGCGCGCATCCCGCGGCCACCATCGTCGAGTCTGTGTCGCGGCTGTGGGAGCGCGCCGACAAGCTCGATGTCATCGTCGTTGCGTCGCCCAATCGCACGCACGCGTCGCTCGCCACGCAAGCGCTCGAGCACGACCTCCATGTCGTCGTCGACAAGCCATTCGCCACCACCGTGACCGAAGCACGCGCGCTCGTCGCCGCGGCGGCGCGCAGAGATCGCGTCATCACGGTGTTTCAAAACCGCCGATGGGACGGCGATTTTCTCACGGTCCGACGGCTGCTGGCCGAGGGGGCCGTGGGCCGGCCGGTTCGCTTCGAGTCCCGCTTCGAGCGCTGGCGTCCCGTTCCAAGAGGCACCTGGCGCGAGAGTGGACAACCGGAAGACGCCGGCGGTCTCCTGTTCGACCTCGGCAGTCACCTCATCGATCAAGCCCTTCAGCTATTCGGTTCCGCGCGTCACGTCTATGCCGAGCTTGATGTACGGCGCCCTGGAGTACAGGCCGACGATGACTCGTTCGTCGCGCTCACCCACGCGAACGGGGTTCGCTCGCATCTCTTCATGAGTGCCGTCGCCGCGCAGACGGGGCCGCGGTTTCGATTGCTGGGCAGTCGCGCCGCATACGTGAAATGGGGACTGGACCCGCAGGAGGCCAAGCTGCGCGAGGGGCAGTCTCCCGACGCCCCCGGGTTTGGCGACGATCCCGAGAGCCACTGGGGGACACTCGGAACGGGAGACGAATCGCAAGCCGTCCCTACCGAAAGGGGTGCCTATCGACGATTTTACGAAGGAGTGGTCGACGTTCTGCGCGGCGTCGCACCGCCTCCCGTACATCCTCACGATGCGATCGCGACGTTGGCCGTCATCGAGGCCGCACGCCGATCCTCCGCTGAGCAGCGCGTCATGGCCGTCCCGACTGACGCCTCGCCGATCCAGTGAACTGCGTCTGGGGTCCTGAGTGCAGGGGGTCCACGGAGCCGCAGCGACGTGCGAACGGCAACCTCGAGCGTGTTTGGCCACGCAGGAACGCCGATCCCTTGACGGCAGAAACAGCACGGCAACGGCAATACGCGGAGAACGGAGCGTCAACCACAGCGGCTTTCGATAGACTCCAGCGGGTGCAGTCCTCTGCGCTCTCCGCGTTCTCCGCGGGAAGACTGTCGTCGCGGCTGCCGTCGCCCTGACTGCGACTGCACTCACCAATTCAGACGCAGCTCACCAGCTCGTCGACGTACCTCGATACCCCGAGACACGCATGTCCGCCTCTGTCGTCGCGCCCGCCACGTCCCGTCGAACGCTCCGGCGCCGGCGCCTAACGGCTGTCGCCGCCGCTGTCGTGCTCACGGTCTGTATCGCCGGCAGCCTGTGGCTCACTCGCGATCCCGAGCCGCGCATGCTCGAACGCCGCTCGCGCCTCGCCGGGGTGACGGAGGGACCGATCGTTCGGGAGGGGAACCACGAGCTGCGCGACGTGAAGCTCCGCGCCGAGAGTGGCATCGAAGTCGAGCTCACCGTGAAGCGGCGTCTTTCCGACTCCGGTGCCGACACACGACGGCCGCTCGCCGTCGTACTCGGCGGTCACCGGACCGCCCGCAGCGCCGTCCAGTTCATTCCCGATGCGGGAGAAATGATCGTCGCCGCCCTTTCCTATCCGTACGCTGGCGAGCCCCGCCCCGATGCGCTCGAGTTCGTCAGCGACATCCCCAATATCCGGCAGGCATTCCTCGACACGCCGCCGGCAATCATGCTCGCGCTCGACTATCTGCTCGCGCAGCCGGACGTCGATCCCGCCTGGGTCGAGCTCGTCGGCGTCAGCCTCGGCGGTCCGTTCGTGACCATTGCGGCTGCGCTCGATCAGCGCATCAGCCGCGTGTGGGTGGTGCACGGCTCCGCGGGGTCGTACGGCCCGCTCGAGGTCAGCATGCGCCGCGAGATTCCCATACCCGGCCTCAGGCACGTTGCAGCGGCCGTGTCGGCCCTCATCATCAACGGCCCGAGCATGGCCCCGGAGAACTGGGCGCATCGCATCGCTCCGCGGCCTTTCATCATGGTGAACGCACGCGATGACGAGCGCATGCCGCGCGAGCTGGTCGAGCGCCTCTTCGAGCGCGCGAACGAACCGAAGTCGATCGTGTGGCTCCCCGGCGGCCATGTTCGCTCGAGCGCCGCCGTGCTCAAGCCCCTGGTCGATACGGTCGTCGCCATGATGGCGAGCGAGCCGCCGCCGTAAACGGCGTGCGCGGAGGAGACATCCGCGCGTCTCCCGGTACGGACACCGGCCATCCCGAGCGGGATTGGCGAGAAGCGCGCATCGCTCGGCAGGAAAACGAGATAGGCGATGGCCTCGTGGGTGGCGGAAACCCGGCCTTGCCTGTGCTTTGCCCTCTGGCGACCGCTATCGCCAACGAGGCATTCATGCGAGCCCCTGCGTTCCTTCTCAGCGCCGTCCCTGCGGCGCTGGCCGTCGCCGCGTCATCCGCCGTCGCACAAACCGCCATCGCCGATTACTACACGCGGGTTCTCCTCGGAATCGAAATATCGATGTCGGGCACCAGCCGCGATACGCTCGGTCCACTCGTCTCAGCCGTCACGTCCGGGAGTCCGGCAGACCGGGCCGGCCTTCAGGAGCGGGAGCGCATCGCCGAAGTCAACGGCATGAGCCTTCGCGTCTCTCGCGAAGACATCGGGAGCAAGGACGCCGAGGATCTG
>JAICOJ010000228.1 GCA_025930755.1 Gemmatimonadaceae bacterium | reverse complement strand
CCGCATTCGGCCCCGAGGCTCGGCGCATAACGAGCGATCCGCTGCCGATTCCGCCGCATCGGCTCGAGAGCCCGATCGGCCGCGCGTGGCAGCTCGACGCGAAAATCCTTCTCCTCGGCGTCGGCCACGACTCGAACACAACTATCCACCTCGCCGAGGTGCTCGGTGGTGCGCCGTATCGTGTGCCGAAGCACATCACGCACGTGGTGGACGGTCGCGCGGTCCGCATCGACTACGGCGAGAACGACCACTGCTGCCAGCGATTCACCCTCGCCGACGGATGGCTTCGCGAGCGCGGACTACAGCGAGAAGGACCGGTTGGCCATGGGGGTGCGCGACTCGTTCCCTCGCGCGACGTGGTCGACGTGGTGGTCGAGCAGGTTCGGCGCGACCCGGTGATCTTCCTTCACCCGCGCGGCAGCGGGTGCGAGGAATGTGACGGGGCGTGGGCGAGCATTGGCTAGCGTGCGCGATCAGGGCGAACGTCTCTGCGGTGGTCGATTCTGATTGTCCATGTCGGAGACGATCATCCAGCGGCCATCGGGGCGCTTGCGCAGCGTGAGCGTGAACTTTCCGACGTCGGGCGCGCCGCGCTCCGTGGTGTATCCACCGAGGATGTAGCCGACGGAGCCTTCGGCGGCGTAGGCGATGGCGCGAAGGGACAAGGGTCCGCCTCCGTTCCCATAGTGCGCGGCGATGGCAGCGCGCCCCTTGATCGGGGGACGACCGCCGGAGAGGACGAAGCCGTCCTCCGTGAACAGCTGCGCGACCGCGGCGCCACCGCGTCGCCACTCGGTCTCGTAATCCGTGAGCACTCGCGCGAGGTCGCGCGGCAGCTCGACACTCGGCAGCTGAGCGGCCGCGGCGGTGTCGGGGCGTGCTTGCGCGCCGAGAGAGAGTGACGTGACGGCGCTCATGGCCAGGGCGCAAAGTGTTGGCAGCAGCTTCACGGGCGTCTCCGCATTGTGGGTCTCAGCCCGCAAAATGCTGGTCGTGTCGTCGCCGCATCAAGCCCGCGGTTGGAAGCCGGCAGCCATAGGCCGCTCCCGGCGTAGTCACGGCGGCGTTCTTGCGCCTGGCTGGGCCCATGAAACGAACGACACTGCGATTCGGAAAGGGCTTTCGCGTCGCCCTCGGCAACCGACGCGCGCAAGGCGCCTCGATGGTGATCGAGCCGGGGGACTGCGAGGGTGGCCCCGACAATCGGCATCGGGGCGCCGATCAATGGCTCTTCGTGGTATCCGGCCGTGGAGCGGCGACGGTCAACGGGCGACGCCTGCCGTTGCGGGAGGGTACGCTGCTTCTCATCGAGAAGGGCGACACGCACGAGATCCGCAATACGGGGCGGACGCTGCTCAAGGCGCTGACCCTGTACGTGCCGCCAGCCTACACCAGGAGCGGCGACGAGCTGCCTCGCGGTCGGAAATAACGCGGGGGCGCGGCTCGATTATCTACCAGTTCGTCGTCGAAAGCTGGGTCGACGCGTCCGGCACGAATGTCAGTCGTACCTCATCGGGGAGCCGGGGCTGCCGGCGGCTCGACTCGACATCGAGCACGCGAAGCACGAGGGTGTCCGATCGCACCTCTTCTACCCTGCCGTAGAGGGTGCTCACCTCGGGAAGCCGGTACGCCATCGCCCCGACGCGGGCCTCGAGGCTCCGCGGCTCATCGAACGTCAGCGCCACTGTCGCCTGCGGGGGCAGGGCCTCGTCTGGCTGAACGAGATGGAACGACGAGCAGCCCGAAAGGACGCAGAATGCGACGGCGATGACGGAGAGGCGATGCATAGATCCTGACAAGCGATTTCGAGAGGTGAAAAAGCGACCAGCGCGGCCGCGGGTCCTCTATTACGCTCGGCCAGGATTTTCGTCACGACGGGCAATCCCCATCCGCTGCGCGGCACTGATGATGAGCTGCGCCGTGCCCTCGATCCCCAGCCATTCGGTGTTGATGGCCAGGTGATAGTTGTCGTGGGCCCTCCACGACCGCTTGAACGCCGTGCGGACGTACTGCTCGCGCTGCTTGTTGATCTCGTCGACCTTCTTCTCCGCTTCCGCGATCGAGAGGCGGAGTCGCTCGGCGACGCGGCGGGCGAGGGCTTCGCGGGGCGCATAGCAGAAGACGTGGAGCACCCCGGCCCGACGCGCCAGCACCGATTGGGCGCCGCGACCCACCAGAACGGCATTTCCCCGGGCTACGGCCTCCTCGATGATGCGGCGAGTGACGTCGGCCAGGCGCTCCTCGCTCGGCGGCACCTGTTCGGTGGGCGGGGGGAGAATCTCGGGGGAGGCAACCGCCAGCGCCGATGCGAGCCGCTCGACGAGCGAGGGTGTGCGCTCCTCGCGGGCCTGGATCTCCGACGCCGAGACGCCAAGCCGCTCGGCGACGGCGTCGACAAAGGCGTTGTCGAGGAGCGACCAGCCGAGTTGCTCGGCGACGCGCGCGGCGACCTCGGAGCCGCCGGAGCCATACATGCGCGAGATGGTGATGATCGCCATGGCGTCGCTAGAGCGGTCGAAGGCGGATCTGCTCGACGACGCGAAAGCCGAGCGCGTCCCACGCCGCGATGGCGAGCGGATTGTCGGCCGCGTTCTGAAGGCGCATCTCCGTCAGCCCTCGCTCCCGGCTCCAGGCGACGGCGGCATCCATCAGGGAACGGAGCACGCCTCGCCGCCGAACGGCGGGCTCCACGTACACCGTGGAGATGAGGGCAAAGCGCGCCGGGCGCAACAGGCGGTGTCCCCGCTGGTCGATGCAGCGAATGAGGCCGACGATCCGGTCATCCTTCGTCGCGACGAACATCGCCTCCCGCTCCGACGCGAGCTGATCCCTGGTCAGCTCGATCGCGCGCGCGGGCGCGTCGCGGCGCAGACGAGAGTAGATCGCATTCGACCGGTGCTCGGCGAGGAGGGCCAGGCGCAGCTCGGCGATCCGCTCGGCGTCCGCCATGGTCGCCGGGCGGACGCGCACGCGCGTACGCGCCGCCGCGGCGCGCGCCACCTAGGCGGTCATGCCGCCGCCGCCGAAGAGATCGTTCGGCCGGCGGCGCTCCGGCGGCTGAGCACGGCCGTAACGTCCGGCATCGGAGCGCGAGATCTTGCGACGCCCGACCAGTGCCTCGAGCACGAGCTCGCAGGCGGCGACGGTGGTCTCGGTGTCGCCCTGCGGCGCGAGACCGACACCGTGCACGAGGTCGAGCAGCGTGGGCACGTCCTCGAACGCCTGCGCGAGCGGCTCGCTGGCGGCGTCGTCAGGCACCTCGAGCGCATTGCCCGTGTCGAACCACATCACGATCTCGTCGGTATCGGACCCGCCCGCTCTCGACTGAAAGGTCGCGTCCGCCGCGCGGCGAATGAGCTCCCGCGCGATGACCTGACCTCCGATGAGCTCACCTTCGTACTCGAGCTCGATCTTTCCCGTGATGGCGGGGAGCGCGGCGTAGATGTCGGACACCCGCGGCACGACCGTGCACTCGTGACGCTCGACGGCCCGCCGCTCCGCGTTCGACACGACGCTCTCGAGCACCGTGATGGGCATGCGTTGCGAGACGCCGGACCGCTTGTCCACGCGCTTGTCGGTCCGTGCCTCGAACGCGACGCGCTCCACGACCTCGGCGATGAAATCGGGAACGCGCACGGGAAGGGCACCGCGCGCGGTCCACGCCTCCTGCTGCGTGATCTCCATCCCGACCTCGACCGACTCCGGATAGTGCGTGGCGATCTCGCTGCCAATGCGATCCTTGAGCGGGGT
>JAICOJ010000054.1 GCA_025930755.1 Gemmatimonadaceae bacterium | reverse complement strand
TCGTCGTCGTCGGCGAGTGGATGCCGGTAACGATCATGCGGAACGCGGCGGGCGGAAAACTGGAGACGGTTCGAATCGCGGGCTTCGAGCGCAGTCACGGGTGGTGGAATTCGGTAACGGCCGCCGACGTGAATGCTGACGGGCGCCCTGATCTCGTGCTCGGGAACCTCGGGCTCAACTCGTACATCCGCGCCTCGGAGGACAGGCCGGCGCGGCTCTACGTTCACGATTTCTTCGAGACCGGTGCGCTCAAGCAGGTCCTGACGTTCTACAAGCACGGCGTGAGCTATCCGCTGATGGGACGCGATGACTTCGTGCGCGCGATGCCGCCCCTGCGAAGCAAATACGATTCGTACGCGAAGTTCGGCGCGGCCCGCGTCGAGGACATCTTCCCGCGCGATCAGCTCGAAGAGGCGATGGTCCTCGAGGCTCATCAGTTCGCGAGCGCGGTGGCGTTGAACCGGGGAAATGGGTTCGAGCTTCAGCCACTGCCGGTCGAGGCCCAGTTCGCGCCGGTCTACGCCGCGATCGCGGAGGATTTCGACGGGGACGGGAAGATCGACCTCCTGCTCGGTGGCAACTTCGACGGCGTGACACCGTTGCTCGGCCGCTACGACGCGAGCTACGGCCTCTTGCTGCGCGGGGACGGGGCCGGCCGGTTCCGCTCGGTCGATCTGGCGGAGAGTGGGTTGCTCATCGAGGGGCAGGTGCGCGACATGAAGCCGCTGCGGCATGCGAACGGGCGAGTGATCGCCATCGCGCGAAACAACGACCGGCTTCAGTTGCTGCGGCCGGTGCGCGCATCGAGCCTAACGCGCGCCGTCAGCGCGAAGGCTTCAGCCGACGCCGCACCGCCTGACTCGTCAGCTCCCTGAGCGCGTCCTTTCCGACCCAGCGCGGCGCGCTCTCCGTCGACTCCGACAAACGCTTCGAAACCTCCACCGCGGCTGCGTTGAGCCCGTGGTTGCGCCTTCCCACGGACCGCAGCGCCCAACTCACCCCCTTTTTCACGAAGTTGCGCTCGTCGGTCGCCGCCTTCTCGATGAACCGAAGCGACCGCAGGAACGGCGCATCGGGCGCGTCCTTGTCGTGAAGGGCGACGCTGGCCAGCAGCGCAAACGCCGCGCGCTTGACGAACTCCTCCCGCTTGCCGCTCCACTGCTCGATTTTCCGCCAGGCGTGTGGAGTGCGGTCGAACAGGTGGAAGCAGAGTGCGTCGCAGATCGCCCAGTTGTCGAAGTCCCGCGCCCACCGGTCCATCTGCGCCGGCGTGACGCGGTCGGGCTCGTCGACGAACGCCGTTAGCATCCGCGCTTCGTACCAGCCGGTCTCCCACAGCGCCGCGGCGAGCTCGTGATCGCGGCCGAGCTTCTTGCCAAGCAGCCGGATGTCCGCGACGGAGACGCCGAACGCCTTCGGCGCCACGATCGCATACCGCGCCATGCCATCGCGGTTCTTCTTCGTCCCTTTCCGTTCGAGCCAGGCCAGTGCCTCGCGAGCGCGGCCGGCGGCGGAGGCTTTCGGGGTTGTTGATTTTGCCATAAGGTGATTGGTCCGCGATCGCCACGTTGAGGAACGACAGAAGGACGCGACAACTGCAACTGCATCGGGAAAGCGTGAGACGCGGATTACGGGAATTGAAGGCAAAACCGCGCGGATACGGCGACTGCGAAAGACCTTGGCAATTGCAGCACCCCTGGCGCGACGCGACCGTCCCATCCGCGAGATGTGCAAGGGCATCTTACCGCGGAGGTCGCAGGGAGCGCAGAGGCTGCGCGGCCTCTGAGTTCTCCGCGACCTCCGCGGTAAAAACAACGCCTTGCCGTTGCGGTATCCGTGCAGCTTTTGCCGTGCGCGATCCCCGGCATCGGCGTCTCACTCTTTTGTCCGATGCAGTCGCCTAGCAGTTGTTGCGGCCTTCTGCGGTTCCGCTCTTCGAAGGTCGGATCCACTGACAGAGCACCAATAGCAGAGCGAGGCAGCCATGAACGGGTACAACTTTACTGAGCGTGTGCGAAAGGTGCTCGCGCTGGCCCGCGAGGAGGCCGCGCGTCTTCGCCATGAGTATGTGGGGACGGAGCACATTCTGCTCGGGCTCATCCGCGAGGGGGAGGGCGTGGCGGTTGCCGTCCTGCAAAACCTGCAGGTGGAGGTCGACGACGTCGTGGAAGGCATTGAGGGTCACGTGAAGAAGGGAATCTCAGCGCAGTCCACGGGCCCCGACCTGCCCTACACGTCGCGGGCGAAGAAGGTGCTGGAGCTCGCGATGGCGGAGGCGCGCGAGCTCGATCACGAGTACGTTGGCACGGAACATCTCCTGCTCGGCCTGCTTCGCGAGGAGCGAGGGATCGCTGCGCAGGTCCTCAAGTCCCTTGGCGCCAGGGTCGACGCCGTACGCGGCGAGACGCTGAGGCTGCTCGGTACGCCCATGCCCGGACGCTCCGACCCCGCGGCGCGCGGGGAGACGAGCAGCAGCGTCCTCGGCATCACGATTCATGTCGAGTATCAGGGCGGCACTGGGTCCGAGGCCCGCTTCGAGCGAGTCGCCGAGGCGATCGCGTTTCTCCGGGGGATCGCCTCGTCGGGATAGCGTTGACCGTTCCCCCCGCGGACCCTATGCTCAGGGCAAGGCGTTCAGGACGCCTCCTGTCCGCGGGAAGGACCGAGTCCACCTGGCTGGCCTAACGATCGGCGCTGGTTCTCACGAACCTCCTTGGCCCCGACAGCGGACGGTGGGCCGTTCCGAAGGAGGCTCGTCATGTCCGCTCGACACCTGCCCGTTCGTCCCAATCTCGACCAGCTCAGGCACCAGGCGAAAGACCTCCTCCGCGCGATCCGCGCGAGTGAGCCGGACGCGATCGCCGACGTGATCGCGTATCATCCCGAGACGATCGATCCGGCGAGCGCCAGGCTCGCCGACGCCCAGCTCGTTCTGGCGCGCAGCTACCAGGCGCCGAGCTGGCCGCGTCTCGCCCAGGCGTGCGAGCTGATCGACGCGATCTGGCGGGACGATGTCGACGCCGTGAAGGAGCTCGTCACGAAGAATCCCCGGCTCATCCATGAAGAGGCACTCATTCGCCGCGGGAATTGGGGTCCGCCCTTGACGTACGCGGCAAACCTCGGCCACGACCGCATCATCAAGATGCTCCACGAGCGTGGCGCGACAGATCTGCCATCAGCGATCGAGCGAGCGACACTTCAGGGGAAGATCGGGACTGCCCGCATGCTGCACGCGATGGCGGGCTCACCCACGCCGCCCAGCGATGCGCTCGAGGGGCCAGCGTACACGCTGAGCGCGTCCGGTACGGCGCTCCAGCTGGAGCTTGGCGCACGCGTCCGCGACGCTGACGGCCGGCCGATCGCGCCGGTTCATGTCGTCCTCGAAACGGATAGCCGGAAGCCGGGGGCCAAACACGACATCCTCGAGATGTACGTGCGGCACGGGCTCGAGCTTCCAGACACGCCGACGATGGCGCTGCATCGCGGCCGGATCGATTTGCTCGAGCAGCATTTGAAGCGCGACCCGCGGCTGCTGCGGCGGACGTTCGCGCACGAGGAGATCTATCCCCCCGAGATCGGCTGCCACGACGAGGTGCTCGAGACTCAGGGAACACCCCTGAAAGGCACGACGCTTCTTCACATGTGTGTGGACTACGACGAGCTCGAGATCGCGCGCTGGCTCTTCGACCGCGGCATGGAGGCCGATGTGAGGGCGGACGTCGACGCTCAGGGCTTTGGCGGGCACACCGCGCTCTTTGCGACCGTCGTGTCGCAGCCCGCCTACTGGATGAACCGCGGTTTGAGCCCGCAGGACGCGCCGTTCACGCGGTTGCTCCTCGACCACGGCGCGGATCCCACCGTGCGGGCCTCTTTGCGAAAGCAGCTCCACCCCGGATATGGAGAGGACACAGTGCACGAATACCGGGAGGTCACCCCGCTGTCCTGGGGAGAGCGGTTCCACGACGAGCGCTTTGTCAGCCGACCGGCGATGCGGCTCATTGCGGAGCGCGGCGGCCATTCGTGAAACCTTGGGTTGGGCAAGGGCTTTTTACCGCAGAGGACGCGGAGGACGCAGAGGAACTCCATGTTCGAAAGCTCTTGAAAAGCACTTCGCGTTTGACGTTCCTCTGCGTCCTTTGCGCCCTCTACGGTAAAAAAGGTGTTGCCGTTGCCTGACACCTCGTTAGGTCCCCTCGCACTGGCGCCCTCGCCCTCGCACGACCATCATTTGCCAGGTACCCCACCCTTGGAAGCACGGCTGGAGCGGAGGCTCCCACATTGGCCAGAAAACCCAACTACGGCTTCGAAAAGCGCAAGAAAGAGATGGACCGGAAGGCGAAGAAGGACGCCAAGCGCGAGGACCGCCGCCGTCGGGAGGAAGAGGCCCGCGGCGAGGAGACCGGGGGATCCCAGCCGCCAGCCGAAAGCGAGCCCGGGGGCGACCCAACCGAGCCATGACCCCCCGCGACGGGCCCTCGGCCACCATTTTCGCGCCTTTCTCCGGGATCGTCGTTCCCCTCGATGACGTCCCGGACCCGGCGTTCGCGCAGCGGCTGGCCGGCGACGGGATCGCGATCGACCCGCTCGACCAGCGGGTCGTCGCCCCCTGCGATGGTCGCGTCCTTCAGGTGCATCGCGCCGGCCATGCGCTGACGCTCTCGGCCTTCGGGCTCGAGATCCTGATTCACGTGGGGCTCGATACCGTCAAGCTGAAGGGCAAAGGCTTCACGGCGCGCGTGAAAGCCGGGGACGACGTTCGAAAAGGCGATGAGCTCATGACGTTCGACGCCGACTACATCGCGACGAACGCGGTCAGCCTGATTTCCCCGGTGCTCGTGACGAACATGGACCGTGTGACGTCGCTTCGTCCGCGAGCGGGGAAGGTGCGGGCCGGGGATCTCCTCCTCGAGATTGGCACCGGCGGGCACACCACGCCGCAGGGCGTCGAGCTCCAGCGCGACGCCCTCCGCTCGGGGCCGATCGTCATCACGCACGAGTCGGGTCTGCACGCGCGTCCCGCGGCGGTCGTCGCCGCGGCTGCCCGCCAATTCACGTCCGACGTCAGACTGGTCAAGGGCGACCGCGAGGCGAACGCACGGAGTCTCGTGTCGATCATGGCGCTCGAGGTTGGGCGCGGCGACTCGGTGACGATCGTGGCGCGCGGGGACGACGCACAGCAGGCGATCGCCGGGATCACACGGACGCTGAGCGCCGATCTCGCCGCCGCGCATGGCGCGGCGCCGGCAACCAGGCGACCGGTGGAGCGTTCGCCCGCCGCGCCACGAGTCGCTGCCCCGCCGACGCGCGATGACGGGGCGCTCCGAGGTGTTCCCGCATCAGCGGGGGTCGCGGTCGGGCAGGTGTTTCAGCTGCGACACGATGACGCCGTCGTCGAAGAGCGTGCGGCCGACGCGAACCACGAGCGTCGCGAGCTCGAGGCCGCGATTGCCTCCGCGCACCTTCAGCTCGAGGCGATGCGTTCGCGCATGGCGACGGAGGCGGATGCCGACCGCGCCGCCATCTTCGCGGCGCATCAGGAGCTGCTCGAGGATCCTGAAGTCCTCGATGCCGCGGCTGAGCACATCCGGGCGGGTGCGAGCGCCGCATTCGCCTGGCGCGAAGCGTACACCGGGCAGTCGGACCGGCTGGCGGGGCTGGCGAACCCGCTGCTCGCCGGCCGCGCGGCCGACCTTCGCGACGTCGGCCGTCGCGTTCTTCATCTGCTCGTCGGCCGCGATGACGCACCCCACGACGTCCCGGCCGACTCGATCATCGTCGCCGAGGATCTCGCGCCTTCCGACGCGGCATCCCTGGATCGGACCCGCGTGCGCGGGTTCTGCACGACGATGGGAAGCGCCACATCGCATGTCGCGATCCTCGCGCGCGGGCTTGGCATTCCGGCGGTTGCGGGTATCGACCCGCGCGTGCTCGACATCCCGAACGGGACGAGGGTGATACTCGACGGCGACGCCGGGACGCTGCAAATGGGACCGACCGCCGCCGAAGAAGGGGAGATCGGGAAGCGCCAGGCGGTGGCGGCACGGCAGCGGACGGCGGAGCTTGCCGTGGCCGGGGAGGCAGCGGTCACCCGCGACGGGCATCGTATCGAAGTCGTCGCCAACATCGGAGACGAGAAGGAAGCGCGACAGGTTCCGGACGTCGGCGGCGAGGGTGTGGGGCTGCTGCGCACCGAGTTTCTTTTCATGGAGCGACGTACCGCGCCTGACGAGGACGAGCAGACACGCGCCTACGAAGCGATCGCGCGAGCGCTCGGTCCCGATCGGATTCTCGTCATTCGGACGCTCGACGTCGGCGGCGACAAGCCGCTGCCCTACATGCCGATGGGAGCGGAGGCCAACCCCTTCCTCGGCGAGCGTGGGGTGCGCCTGTCGCTCAACCGCCCCGAGCCATTCCGGGCGCAGATTCGCGCGATTCTTCGGGCGTCGAAGGTGGGCAAGGTCGCGATGATGTTCCCGATGATCTCCACGCTCGCCGAGTGGCGCGCCGCGCGCCAGCTGGTGGAGCAGGAGCGTGCGGCGCTCGGCATCCCGCGAATTCAGGTCGGCATCATGGTCGAGACGTCATCCGCCGCGCTCATGGCCGATCGCTTCGCCGAGGACGCCGACTTCTTCTCGATCGGGACGAATGATCTGACGCAGTACACGCTGGCGATGGATCGAACGAATCCCCGTCTCGCGTCACAGGTCGACGCGCTGCATCCGGCGGTGCTCCGGCTCATCGAGAGCACCGTGACCGGCGCACGCAAGCACAAGCGGTGGGTCGGCGTCTGCGGCGCGCTTGCCGGCGATCTCCAGGCCGTGCCGGTGCTGGTCGGACTGGGCATCGATGAGCTGAGCGTGAGCGTGCCGATCGTGCCGGCGGTGAAGGCACGGGTGCGATCGCTGCTGCTGTCGGAATGCAGGGAGACCGCTCGTCAGGCGCTGGATGCCGCTGATGGGGCGGAGGTCCGCGCGTTGGTGGCGAAGCGACATACCTGACACCGGGGTCAGGAGTCAGGGGGCAGGGGGTTGTAGGGAATGGGATCGGGTTGCCCTAGTTCCTTTTGTTTCTCGGGAGACTGATATGAGCGTTGGGCGGGCGGCTTTCGGGTGGCTGCAGAAGATCGGGAAGTCGCTCATGCTGCCGGTCTCGGTGCTGCCGGTGGCGGGCATTCTACTCGGCGTCGGCAGCGCGAAGTTCGCGTGGCTGCCCGAGACGATGTCGAACGTCATGGCACAGGCCGGCGGCGCCGTCTTCGGCAACCTCCCGCTGATCTTCGCCATTGGCGTCGCGCTCGGCCTAACGGGGAACGACGGTGTGGCGGCGCTGGCGGCGGTGGTCGGCTTCGCGGTGATGGTGGCGACGATGGGCGTGATGGCGCCGCTCGTCGGCTACGAGCCGCGCCAGATCATGGGAATCGCGTCGATCGAGACGGGGGTGTTCGGAGGCATCCTCATCGGCGCGGTCGCGGCGATCCTGTTCAACCGATTCTTCAAGGTCCAGTTACCGCCGTATCTCGGATTCTTCTCCGGGAAGCGGTCGGTGCCGATTCTTACCGCGTTCGCGGCGGTGCTGGCCGGCATCGTGTTGAGCTTCATCTGGCCGCCCATCGGCCGACAGATCGATGTGTTCTCGCACTGGGCGGCAACGAGTAGCCCCAACATCGCGTTCGCCGTCTACGGCGTCGTCGAGCGCTCGCTGATTCCGTTCGGGCTGCACCACATCTGGAACGTGCCGTTCTTCTTCGAGGTCGGGCAGTTCGTCGATGAGACGGGAAAGGTGATTCGCGGCGAGATCTATCGATTCACGGCGGGCGATCCCACGGCCGGTAATCTCGCCGGCGGGTATCTGTTCAAGATGTGGGGATTGCCGGCGGCGGCGCTGGCGATGTGGCACACGGCTCGTCCGGAGAACCGCAAGCGCATCGGCGGCATCATGATCTCGGCGGCGCTCACGTCGTTTCTGACCGGGATCACCGAGCCGATCGAATTCGCGTTCCTGTTCGTCGCGCCGGTGCTGTACGCGATCCACGCAGTGCTGGCCGCGGTCGCGTACTTCCTGTGCGTCGAGCTCGGGATTCGCCACAGCACGACGTTCTCGCACGGGTTGATCGATTACATCGTGCTCTTCCCGAACTCGCAGCGCGGACTGTGGTTCCTCTGGTTGGGGCCGCTGTGGGCGTTCATGTACTACGGGTTGTTCCGGACCATGATCCTGAAGATGGATCTCAAGACGCCGGGGCGTGAGCTCGAGGATGTGACGGCGCCGGCAGCCGAGGGGCCGGCGGGGGCGAGTGGGGACGGAATGGCGCCCGGACTCGTGGCGGCGTTCGGTGGGGCGGGGAACATCAAGAACCTCGACGCGTGCATCACGCGGCTGCGCGTCGACCTGAATGACGTCTCGAAGGCGAGCCCGGCCGCGCTCAAGGCGTTAGGCGCATCCGGCGTCATGCAGGTCGGCGATGGCATGCAGGCGATTTTCGGGACGCGGTCGGAGAATCTCAAGACCGCGATGGAGGAGTACATGCGGAGCGCCGGGCCGGTTGCGGCCCCGCCGGCGGTCGCGGTGCCCGCCGCGCGCGGCGCGCCGACCGTCGTCCGCGTCGAGCCGACCGCCGAGGATCGCGTGCGTGCGGCGGCGTTTGTCGGGGCACTGGGCGGAGCGCCCAACATCAAGAGGCTCGAGCCAGTGGCGATGACTCGCCTCCGGGTCGAGGTGCGGGACAATGCACGTATTGACGAGCGGGCACTACAGGCGGCGGGCGCATCGGGAGCACTCCGCGTATCCGACACCGTCGTCCACGTCGTCGTGGGATCAGGCGCCGAGCGCCTTGGTGTGGCACTGGAGGAAACGTTGGCGGTTGGGAGCACGGCGGCGCGTTAGGCTCGCGCGACGGGGGCTGCTCCCTGGTGGGCCGATCAATCGTCGCGAATCGGCAAGACCGGCAGGTGCAGCCCCCAGAAGATGGCCGCGAGGCGGAGCGCGGCGATAGCCGCCATTCCGGCCAGGGCGGCGATCTGTCGGGGGGTCCCGGCGGCCTCGAGCAGCAGATAGAGAATTGCGCCGGCGATGGCGGCGGTCGCGTACAGCTCGCCCTTTCGAAAAATGAGCGGGATCTCGGCGGAGAGCACATCGCGGATCACGCCGCCCGCGACTCCCGTCATGGTTCCCATCACGACGACGACGATGGGGTTCATCATCTCGCGTTGGGCGATCTGGGCGCCACTGATCGTGAACAAGGCGAGACCGAGCGCGTCCGCGACGGCGAGCGAGTGGTTAGGCGGGCGGCGGAACCGCACGTACGCGAGCGTGACCGCGGCGGCGAGCACAGCCGCGAGGAGATGCGATGGGTCTTCGATCCAGAACACGGGATGGCGGTCGAGGAGCACGTCGCGTATCGTCCCGCCGCCGACGGCCGTGACGATGGCGATGACCAGGACGCCCAGCACGTCCATGCGGCGTCGCCCGGCCGCGAGCGCGCCACTCGACGCGAATACCGCCGCGCCCACCAGCTGAAGAAGGTAGAACAGGGCGAGGCCTAGCGTGTCGGCTCGAAGCTCGGAGCCACGAAGGTCACGCCGAGAAGCTCATGCTGCAGCGGCGGGCACCGGACCGGCGGGAACCAGCTGCTTGGCCTTGAGATCGATGCGGAGATTGAGCCCTTCGAGTGTGTGAGCCCCGAGCAGCACCATGTCGCCCGGCTCCGCGAAAACCACCTCGTCCGACGTGCGCGTGCCGCCCGCGTGAACGATCGCGTACCCCATCACCCGGTGGACTACGCGCCCGTCAGCCGTTCTGAACCGCTGGGCGCGCTCGACTCCGACGCCGAGGCTCTCGAGGACGTCCCGCGGGATCCAGGTATACTCGCTCCCGGTGTCCACCAGCGTCTCGGGTAGCTCTCGCACGTCTCCGCGACGCTGGTGGCTTTCCACGCCGATCGTGGTCCTGAGAATTCCCACGTCGCCCATTATGGCTTCTCGGGCAACAGGGCCAGCATCCAAAGTCTCCCCATCGGGTCGCGCCCGCGCGGCGGCTGGTTCTGCCTTCCGCCCTACGGCGTCTTCGTCAACCCGGTAACCCGTCCGTCGGTGTTGTGCGCGAAGCGGATGCCGTAGACGCCGTCCGTCGACTTGAGCTTCCCCGCCGAGACCACCGCCGACTTGTCGTATGACGCGACCGTTTGTCCGTTGATCGCGCACTCGACCTTGTTCCCCTTCACCGACATCGAGATCTGTTGCGTGACCGGCTGATTCTTGCCGGCCGCCTTGTTCACCGCCGCGTTGGCCTCCCCGCGACCGCCGTTCATCTGGAACGCCTCCGGACCAAATCCCCGGACGATGAAATTGCCGTTGCCGTACGCCGAGCAGTAGAGGTACGACTGTTGGTCGGTGCCCATGTCGTTGCCGCCGATGAACAGGCCGTACGGGTGCGGATGGTCGTTGACGTTCATGTATTGCGGCTCGCTGAACGTCGCGCTCACCGTGTAGTCTCCGCTCGCGGTGTTCGACGGATTCCAGTACACGACGGCCGGCCCGGTCGTGACGAAGAGCGTGTCGCCCCTCTGCTCGAGCTTGGCGTTCTCGAGCTTCTGGCCGGCGCTCGCTTCCTTCGGATCGATCCGGCCGCTCCAACCGGAGGCGGCGATGCCGCCAGCGGCAACCTCGCGGGTTCCTTCATCCATTGGGGCTGCGGCAGCCCCGGTATCGCCGGCGTCGCTGGTGTTCTCACTGCGCGCGCATCCGAGCGTGAGGAGCAGCCCAGTCGAGAGGGCGATGAGTCCACGTGTATGCGACATCGTTCGAGCCTCGCTTTGAGTGTGTTGCCCCTATATGCAGACGGTCCGTTCCGGCGCGCAAGCGGGGTGAATGTCAGAAGGGCGAAAGCGCTGGAGAAGCGCCTCCAGCGCCTCCAGCGCCCCCGGGTGCTCCCGTCGCCCTCGCCCCTCTCGCAATCATCTCATCTAACGTCGCCCGATCCAGCCACCGACCCCCGATCGCCACCCCGCGAATGCGGGCGGTGTTCGCGATGTCCTCCAGCGGATTGCCGTTGACGAGCACCAGGTCGGCGCGTTTACCAGGCTCGATGGTTCCCCAGTGAGCGCTGGCGCCGAGGTAGTCCGCGGGGTTCCGCGTCGCCGTGACCAACGCCTGGTACGGCGTCAGTCCCGCCCGAACCATCGCACCGAGCTCACGGTGGAGACCGAAACCGTAGAGGTGAAACCACTCCGGCGTGTCGGAACCGGCGATCAGCTTGCCGCCCGAATCCTGAAGGGCCTTCACGAACTGGTTGCGGACCGCGACGTACTTCGCGCGCCGCTTCGGGCTCTTGAGGCTGTCGTTCGCGGCGGCCCAGTATCGCGCATGCGCTCGGAGATACCCTTCGCGCAAACGCGGGGGCCAATGCCTGAAGTCCTGTCGCGCCTGAATCGTGTCCAGCGATTCCCCGGAGCCGAACGCGGTGTTGAACACGTTCTGCGTCGGTCCGATGTACACACCCGATCGGGCCACCGCGCCAGCGAGCTGGTCGACTTTTCTCGCGTCGATGTAATCCAGGCTGGGCCAGTTCCGCATGGTGAAGATGCGCCCCTGGGTGAGCGACGTCTTCATGGGCGCGGAGTCGGCGAGGGCGGCTTCGAGGAAGGAATCGAGGTGCTCGAGCTGTTGTCCCGCGGCGGCGGCGCGTATGACCCCGACGTCGGGCTCGACGTGTCCCACCACGGGAATACGCTGTTGCGCCGCTTCATGAATGATGGATTCCCACACCGGCGGCGTCAGAAACAACGTGAGCTTCACGAAGTCGTAGCCCTCGCGCTTCACCCGCCTGACGGCCTCGCGCGCTTCGGCATCCGTCGTCGTCACGATGGCGTTCTCCGACGCGCGCCCGGTGAGCTGCGGGCTGGCGACCCACAGCTGCGGGCCAGTGACGGTGCCACTGCGGACAGCCTCACGGAGCGCGAGCTGCTTCGGCGTCCCGATCATGAACCGCACCGCCGTCACGCCGTTCGCGACCATCACGCCGAGCTCGGCGGCGCCGGCCGAATCGGGCACTTCGTCGCCGTCCGAAAAGAGATGCGTGTGCATGTCGGCGAGCCCTGGCATCAGGTAACCGCCACCGCCGTCGACGACTCGCGCGCCCTGCGGCACGCGAAGGTCTCTTGCCGGACCTACGAACGTGATGCGGCCATCGCGCACGTGCACCGCCGCGTCGCGTATGACCGTGTCACTCACCATCGGCACGACGGACACGTTCCTGATGACCAGGTCGCCCGACGTCAACGCGCCGCGAGCGGCAAGCTGCTGCGCCAGAAGGGGTGCGGCCTGCGGCTGTGATACGACGAGGCCAGCTAACAGCGCGAGGAGGCGGACACGCATGGGTGTGCTCGTGTCGAGAGTGAGGGCGACGTTCGCACCGCAACGTTGAGCCATGACTGCCGCCCTGTCACTCCCCGGGAGCGAATACTTTCACTTCGATGACAACTGCCCGTGACCCAGCGCGTCCCCTCGACGATCGTCTTCCGCAGGTCATCGGGATGAGGAAGCGGCGGGAGCGTTGGGCGCGCCAACGCTTTCCACACGCGTCCTCGTTCTCCCTCCTCGGCCTAACGACGCGGGCTGGTGAAGCTGAGCGGCAGGACGATCTGCGCGTCGGCGCTCCCGAGCCGCCAGCCGCGCGCCATGCGGACGAGGCAGCCCTCGGCCTCGGCAGCCCCCGCGCCGGTCCAGGTGCGGTCGACGATCCGCGCCGACGTCACGCGTCCGGCCTCGACGGTGAGGCCCAGCCTCACGAGACCGGCCAGCGCCGGGTTTCTGGACAACCCCTCCTGGTGATAGCACCGCTCGAGCTGCGGCACGTGAGCGCGGGCGGTCTGCCCCACTTCGCTGGTGATTCCCGCCGCCGGCGCGCCGGCGACCGCGCGTACCTCCGGGGGCGCGATGACTACCTCCGTTCGGGACAGGCCGCCACCGCTCACGGTCCCCAGGCCGGCGCCGCTGGGAGACAGCCCGCCGCCGCGTACCCTGCCGGGCGTCCGCGACCCAACGCCCGTCTCGAGCCCAACCTTGCCAGCCCTGGGCTCGCCGGCCGCCGACCCGCTCGGCGCGACGTCGACGCCGCTCAGCAAGCGCCCCGCATCCACGAGCCCGGCGGTGCCGGAGAACGCATCGCGCAAGCTCCCGGCGCCCGGCGAGCCGACCGCCGTCGGTGGTCGCTGGGATCTGCGACCGCCCTCGCGTACCGCTTCCGACGGCGGCTCGACGGTTGGCATGAAAGGATCGAAGATGATGATCGGCGGTCCAAGATCGATGAGCGGCAGCATCGGCCTCGGCATCACGTGCACGAGGACTAGCCACGCCAGCGCCAGCGCCGAGGCCAGCAAATACGAGACGAACAACGGGCGATCTTCCTCGGACGCGAGCTCGAATCGCAACGTTGTATCGAAGCTGGAGCGCTCGGGACGGGACACGGGCCACCTCGCGAGGTAGGTTCCTTATAAGACGTCCGCCGCTCGAGGTCCTGCACACCCGTGGAGGGAAGATTCCAGGGGCGGGGACTCGATAGACAGCCGTTTGCCGAGCCGCAAGAATCGGATCATTTCTGCTCTCGTGACCATGCGCTTCGCGACACTCCTGCTCTGGCTCGTGCTCGCCCGGACGGCGCCTGCCCAATCCGTCGAGACGGAGATCCGCGCCGAAGTCGGGCGCTACGTCGCGGCGATCAACAGCGGGGATGCCGGGTCAGTGGCGGCGCTCTACCTCGATGAGCCGACCGCGTCGAGCGCCGGCGATGGGCAGATTCATCGCGGCTGGCGGCGCATTGCCGACCTGCTCAGAGAGGTCTACGAGCAGGCCGGCACGATCCGGATGACCAGCGACTCCATCGCCATAACGCCGTTAGGTAGCGACGCCGCGCTGGCGGTGCTCCGCTACACATGGGCCTTCGGGCGAGCGGGCGCCGGCCCCGTGACGGGCGCGATGACGCTGGCATACGTGAGAACTCCGCGGGGCTGGCGCGTCGCGCACGACCACACGAGCACGTTGCAGGCAGACGCGACTCCGTTGGGCCTGGTGGACGCGGTGAGCGATTCGGGGCCGCCGAGTCCGCGCCGGCAGACGGTCGCATGCACTGTCGCGCGCATCACGGATGGGGATGGGATCGTCTGTAACCGCATTGGGCGCGTCCGCCTCATCGGGATCGATACGCCGGAGCTGGATCAGCGACCGTTCGGCAGACAGGCCGCTGACGCGCTCGCTCGGCTGGTGCGGGTCGGCAGCGTGGTGCAGCTCGAGCCCGATGTCGAGGAGCGGGACCCGTATCGCCGCGTCCTCGCGTATGTGTGGGCGGGGCGAACGATGGTGAACTGGCGCATGGTGCGGGACGGGTGGGCGGTTCTGCTGACGTACCCGCCTAACGTCCAGTACGTGGAGGCCCTCACCGACGCCGAACGTCGCGCGCGGGACGAGCGGAAAGGGTTGTGGGGAACGGGCGGGTTCGACTGCCCGCCCGCCGATCACCGCCGCAATCGGTGTGAGTGAATCCTCCTCTTGCGCGCCGGCGTAGGGCGAGGAAATCTAACCCGGCCACTCTCCACCCCTCGTTGACACCATGATGCCCGCATCCCGCTCTACAGTCGTCCTCTCCGGCCTGGCAGTCTTTCTCGCCGCGGGTCTTTCCCCTGTGGTTGCGCAGCAGCAGCGCCCCGCCCGCGCCGCGCTTCAGCGGACCGTCGATTCCCTTGCCGCCAGCGCGCTTCGCGAAGGCGTGGCGGGCATATCGGTGGGGGTCGTTCGTGGGAAGGACACCCTCGTCATGAAAGGGTATGGGATGGCCGACGTCGAGAACGAGGTCCCCGCGACGGCGCAGACGGTGTATCGCATTGGCTCGATCACCAAGCAGTTCACCGCCGCGGCGGTGATGCAGCTGGTGGAGCAGGGAAAGCTGTCGGTCGACGATACGATCGGCGGGCGGGTCCCCAACCTTCCCGCCTCCTGGCGAAAGGCGACGATCCGTCATCTGCTCAATCACACGTCGGGCATTCCGAGCTACACGAGCGCCGGGCCGCGGTGGATGAGCCGCATGCGCATCGACCTGCCGCACGACTCGCTCCTCGGCATCGTCGCCAATGATTCCATGGACTTCCCGCTCGGCAGCCAGTGGCGCTACAACAACACCGGCTACTACCTGTTGGGGATGGTGATCGAGCGGATGACCGGTCGGTCGTACGCCGAGGTCGTGCGCGATCAGCTCGCGCAGCCGTTAGGCTTGCGGACGACGATGTACTGCGGCACCCGGCCGCTGATCAAGCGGCGCGCGCAGGGTTATCAGCTCGATCAGGAGGAGAAGCTGGTGAACGCCGAGCCGCTCAGCATGAATCAACCGTTCGCCGCCGGCGCGCTGTGCTCGACGGTCGGCGACCTCATCGCATGGCAGCGCGCGCTCGCCGGCGGGCGTGTCGTGAAGCCGCAGTCATACGCGGCGATGATCACTCCCGAGGGAGCGGCATCCAACCGAGGCTATGGATACGGGCTGACGAAGGACTCGCTCGCGGGCCGCACGCGCATTCAGCATGGAGGGGGCATCAACGGGTTCAACGCGATGCTGCAGTACTTCCCCTCCGATACGCTGTCCATCGCCGTGCTGGTGAACACCAACGGGCCGTGGGCCGATCGGATCGCGAACAACATCGCGCGTGCGGCCTTCGGTGCTCCGCTCGTGGCACCACCGCCGAGGCTCGCCGACTTGCCGACGACCGCGGAAGAGCGCGCGCGATTCGCGGGGACCTACCGCCTGGCGCTGCCCAACGGAAACACCCTCAACCTCCGGATCTTCGAGCGTGACGGAAAGGTCATCTCGCAGGGCGAGGGCCAGGGCGAGATTCCACTGCTGTATCAGGGGAACAATGTCTTCGGCGCGTCGTTCGACCGGTCCCTGCGCTTGACCTTCGCGCCGGGCACTCCGGCTCCAAAGGTGACACTGCTCCAGGGTGGCGCGACGATCGACGGCCCCCGGGTTCCATGACGACAGGACGCGATGCCTAACCACTGGCTGCTCAAGACCGAGCCGTCGACGTACAGCTGGGATGATCTGGTGCGGGAGACGACGGCGGTCTGGGATGGCGTCACCAATCCGGTGGCGCTCAGGAATCTCGCGGCGATGAAGCCGGGGGACGACGCGCTGATCTATCACACGGGAGCCGAGAAGGCGGTCGTGGGAGTGGCGCGCGTCACCAGGGCCGCGTACCCCGACCCGAAGGCGAAGGACCCAAAGCTCCTCGTCGTCGAGCTCGCGCCGGTGAAGCCGCTGGCACGCCCGATCACCCTGGCCGAGATCAAGGCCGACAAGGCATTCCAGGACTCGGCGCTCGTGCGACAAGGCCGCCTGTCGGTCGTCTCACTCAAGGACGAGCAGTTCCGCCGGCTGACGCAGCCCTCATAGCGATGCGACTGCGCGGGTCGATCCTGGGCGTCCTCAGCGGTCTCCTGTCGATCGCCGAATCCGCGAACGCCCAGGTCGGAGGCTCGCTCGACGCCCTCATCTTCCCGCGCTCCAGCGGCATCGCGCACTACTCGAGCCTCGACTCGCTGGGGAAGAACGACGACTTCCGTCGAATCGCGCCGGGGCAGACGGTCACGCTCGTCGACCACACGGGCGCCGGCATCGTCCGGCGATGGTGGATCACGATCGCCCCGCGGAACAACGTCGCGCTGCAGCGCCGGGTCATCGTGCGGTGCTACTGGGACGATGAGACGACGCCCTCCGTCGAGGTTCCCGTCTCCGATTTCTTTGGCGTCGGCTTCGGCGAATGGCGCGACTACATCTCGCTGCCATCGAACATGACCAGCGGCGGATACAACAGCTATTGGCCGATGCCCTTCCGCCGTCGGGCGCGAGTCACCGTCGAGAACACATCGGATGTGGTCCTTGATCGTTTCTACTACAACGTCGATGTCGAGACATACCCGCAGCTGCCGGACAGCCTGCTGTACTTTCACGCGCAGTTCCGCCGGGCCGCGACGCGCACCGGCCAGCCGGTGGTGCTACTCGACGCGCGTGGGCGCGGACATTACGTCGGCACCGTACTGTCGATGCAGCCGCGCCGCGGGCGCGGGATGTGGTATCTCGAGGGAAACGAGCGCGTCTTCATCGACGGCGAGATGACGCCGAGCCTCATCGGCACTGGGACCGAGGATTACTTCTCGTCAGGCTGGTACTTCGACACCGGTCCCTACTCGGCGCCCTACCATGGCGCGACGATCAAGGATTCGCTCAGCGGCCGCGTGAGCGCGTACCGGTGGCACATCGAGGACCCGATTCCCTTCACGCGCAGCCTGCGGTTCACGATCGAGCACGGCGGGACGAACGATACGCGCGACGTGGACTACACTTCGATGGCGGTGTGGTATCAGACCCACCCGCACGCACCCTTTCCACCGCTGCCTAACGACCTGATGCCGGTCGCTCCTGCTGCGCTTCTCCGTGTTCCGGGCATGATCGAGGCCGAGGCGCTGTTCGGGGCGGCGAGCGTGACCGCGGGCGAGCTCCGGCTACAGGACATGGGCGGGTTCGAGCCCGATTCGGGGCGATGGAGTGGTGGGGCGCAGCTCTGGTGGGTGCTGTCGAGGGCCGGCGCGCGGATGACGCTGCCGGTGCGCGCGCCGGCTGCCGGGACGTACGAGTTGATCGGATACTTCACTCGCGCGCAGGACTACGGGGACGTCCGCCTGAGCGTCAACGGCCGGATGCTCTCGCCGATCGTGCGCGGCTATTCACCGACGGTCGAGCCAACGGGTCCCATCTCGTTCGGGCGCGTGGCACTACGGGCCGGCGAGAACACCCTGACGCTGGAGATCGTCGGCAAGGACCCGCGGGCGCAGGGTTATTCCGACGGTTACCTCGTGGGGATCGACGGGTTCCTCATTCGAATGGCTCGCTAGGACCGTCGCTTCGTCTTCGGTCTCGCCTTGCGGGCCGTCGTCTTCCTCTTCGCAGCCGCCTTCCTTCTCGGGGCGGCTTTCTTTCTGGCGCCGGAGCGGGCGGCCTTCACCCTGGGACGGGAGGCGGACTTCGACTTCTTCTTCGCCGACGGCGTCGTCTCCCTCGCACTCGCCGATCCGCCGGAGTGCACCGCGAACGCCGCGCCCTGCGGATCGCCGAGGATCGCGATCATGCCGCCGGGAACTTCCATCGGTGGCTGCTTGACGTACGCGCCCGCCTTCGTCGCGATGTCCACCGCCTTCTTCACGTCCTTCACGTTGACGTAGACCATCCAGAACGGCGACATGCTCGCCATCTCCGGCGGCCGCGTGAACATGCCCCCGTACATCGTTCCCTTCATTCCATACATGAAGTACGGGCTTCCGTCGCCCATGTCCATCTCGCCCGTCTTCTCCCATCCGAAGAGCTGGCGGTAGAAGTCGAACGCCTTTTTGTAGTCGGTGGTCATGAGCTCGTGCCAGGAGAACCGGCCTAACGTCGGCGTGCCGTCCCAGGCGCGCGAGGCCGTGTTGGACTTGTACACCCCGAACGTCGCGCCTTGAGGGTCACGGACGACGGCGAAGCGCCCGGTGCCGGGAATGTCGGCCGGAGGAACCACGACCGTGCCGCCGAGCGAGGTGACCTTTCGCGCCGTCTCGTCGACGCTGTCGGCTTCGATGTACGGCATCCAGTTAGGCGGAATGCCTTGCTGTCGTTGCTCTGGTCCCAGCTTGAAGATGCCGGCGAACGGGGCGCCTCCAGTCGTCCACATCGTGTAATCCTTGTCGAACTGCTGCGTGCCCCAGCCGGTGATTGGCGGATAGAACCTGCGGGCCGCGTCGACGTCTGGCGTCGTGAGCTCGTACCACACGAATTGGCCGTGCATGGGAGTGGAGGGGTAGAGTGGTGAAGATTCCGAGGCGCTGGACTCGCGCTGGAAAAGCGCTGGAACGGCGTTGTAACTCCCAGCGCTTATCCGGCGCCCCTAGCGCTTTTCGAGCGCCCTGCCCGTATCAACCTGCCCGCGCCCCGGCGGACTCGTCCAGCACGCTTTTCGTCAGAGTATTGTTTGTCACCTCCACCAGCGGGGCTGGGGCCGGCGATCGCATTTCGTCCCACCACCGTTTGGCGTCCTCCTGCGTCCAGGGATCGATCGCCACCGTACGCAACGCTCGGCGAAGCTCTGCCGCGCTTGAGGGACGATCATCCGGCCGCTTCGCCAGACAGGCCAGCACTATCCGCTCGAGAGCCGGAGGAATCTCGGCGTTCGTGCGCTTCGAGGGTGGATCGGGGTCACTCTGCAGGTGCTTGACGATCATCTGGAGACTCGTGTCGGCCTCGAACACCAGCTTCCCCGTCAGCAGGTAATACGCGACGCACCCCAATGCGTAGAGATCGGCGCGCCCATCGACGGATTCGGCCATGGCCGTCTCGGGTGCCATGTATGCGGGCGTACCCGGTGTGAGGCCGGCCGCGGTCGCCAGGGAGTGCTCATCGATCTTGCTCGCGACCGGCTTCACGAGGCCGAAGTCCAGAACCTTCACGAAATCAAACTCCAGACCGAGCCGTCCGATGTGGATGTTCGCCGGCTTGATGTCGCGATGCACCATTCCGGCGACATGCGCCTCCTCGAGCGAGTCGCACACCTGACAGAGAATGTGGACGACCCGCCGCGCCGGGACGGGCCCGTGGTCGCGAACGAGCGTCTCGAGGTCGATGCCTTCGAGGAGCTCCATCACGAAGTACATCGTCTGGTCTTCCGTGACGCCGAAGTCGTACAGCTCCACGGTGTGCGGTGACCGGAGACTCGCGGCGGCCTTCGCCTCTCGGCGAAATCGCCTGACGGCCACCTGAGCGCCTTCGCTGTCCGGGCCGCCCAACGAATCGGGGCGAATGAGCTTGATCGCGGCCGGGCGAGCGAGCATGCGATGTGTCGCCCTGTAGACCTCACCCATGCCACCGCGCCCGAGCAGCTCGCCGAGGTGATAGCTCCCCATCTCGCGCGCCTTGCTGATGTGCTGGCCGAGGCCGGTGACGACACGGGCGATGACGACCGCGACGCCGACGAGCAGGAAATCCGGATAGTGCATCAGCAGCGCGTTCGTCCACGAGCCGACGTCGGCGATACCGCGGATGTGTCCCACCCACATTCCGAGCGGGTTCATGAGCGCGGCGACGAGTCCGGCCACGAGCATCTTCTTCGGCGGCGTGGGGACAATGGCGGCGAACATCAGCACGACGACCCCGGTCCAGCTGAGCATCGGGTCGAATGTCCCGTAGGGTGGCGGGAACCAGTGCACCATGAGGCCGAGGTCCAGCGCGGTGAACACGAGGTACCCGAGGCCGAGGTTCAGAATCAGCCTCGGATCCAGATCCGGCCGTCGCGTGAAGAAGAAGAGCGCCAGCGAGACGAGGACCGCGGTGACAGCGATGATGTCGATGGCGTTCCAGCCAATCGTCACCGAGCCGGGGGGCTCCAGGGCCCAGGACGCAATGTGTCCGAAGGCGACGCCCAGTACCCACAGTCCCGCACCGACGAGTGCCATGATCCCGAGTCGGCGAGAGGCGTCGCGGAGGAGGTCCTCCGGGAGCGGGCGCCGCGGATCGAGCGAAACGGAGGGGGGCGGCAGCTTGAGGTCGGTGGCAGGGGTCACGCCCACAAGATGGCGGTTTTGGGCCACGCCGCCATTGTCGTGTGCGGGGTGACTGGCAGCGACAACGGCGGCGGGCGACATTTCAGACCCCTGTGAAGACTGACCGCCCGCGCTCGTCGCGTCAGCGCTACCGAAGCTTCGTCGAGGACTACCAGAAGGGCCGACTCGACGAGGCGATGGAAGCGACCGACGGAGCCACCGCTCCCGCCGCGCCCGCCAAACCCGCAGAAGACGCGTCGCTGCCCTGGTGGCGCCAGCTTCGCCGCGGCAAGCGGCGCGAATACCTCGGCGAGTACCTCCGCTGGCTGAGGCCGCATCGCGGCGCCGTCGCGATCGTCTTCGTGCTCGCGCTCGTTCGCGCCGGGCTCGAGATGATCGAGCCGCTCTTCATGCGCTACATCATCGACCGCGTACTGCTCAACTCCGCACTCGATGTCGTGTCGCGGCTGAGCCGTCTGAATCTCGCCGGCGCGGCGTTTCTCACGGTCATCATCGTCTCGACGCTCGTCAACGTCCTCAAGGACTATCGGCAGCGCCTGCTGAACGTGAAGGTGATGCTGTCCCTTCGTCAGGCGCTGTTCGACCGGCTCCTGCACCTGCCGCTGCCGAAGCTCTGGGACATGAAGACGGGCGGCATCCTCTCACGCCTAACGGGCGACATCGACACGACCACTGGGCTGCTCCAGATGGCCGTGATCTCGCCGAGCATTTCGCTCGTCAGGCTGATGATCGCGATGGCGATTCTGCTCTCGCTCAACTGGCGGCTTGCGTTGACGGCGCTGGCGATCATCCCGGGCGTGATGCTGATGAGCTTCATCTTCGCCCGGCGCGTGCGGCCCATCTATCGCTCGGTGCGCAAGGACGTCGAGGTCATCGACGGGCACGTCGGAGAGACCTTTTCGGGCATTCGCGTCGTCCGCGCCTTTCGAGGCGAGGTCCGGGAGCTGCTCGACTACATCCGGGGGCGGCACACCGTGCTGCGGAAGGAGCTGTTCGCGCACCGGCGCGAGCTGGTGCTCTGGTCGTCGTGGGGGTTGCTGATGAGCGCCGTCAACGTGGTGATCGTCTGGTACGGCGGCTACCTCGCCATCGGCGGACGCGCGTCGATCGGCGACATCATGGCCTTTCAGTGGTACACGTTCCTGCTGCTCGGCCCCGTCTGGAACATCGTCAACTCCTTCTCCGAGCTTCAGCGGTCGTTGGCGGCGATGGAGCGGGTATTCGAGGTGCTCGGCCTGGAGGCCGACAAGCCGGATCGGCCCGATGCACGTCCCGCACCGCACGTCGTGCACGAGATCCGCTTCGAGAAGGTCGAGTTCGAGTACCGTCCCGGTCAGCCCGTGGTCCGCGATTTCAACGTGACCGTTCGCGGCGGGTCGGTCGTCGCGCTCGTCGGCCGAAGCGGAGCGGGGAAGACGACGGTCACCGATCTCGTCGCGCGCTTCCACGATCCGACGCAGGGTCGGATCCTCGTCAACGGGTCCGACATTCGGGAATACCAGCTGCGCTCGTATCGAGATCTCCTCGCGCTCGTACAGCAGGATGTCTTCCTCTTTGACGGGTCCGTTCGCGACAACATCGCCTACGCGCGCCACAACGCGACCGATGCCGACGTCGAGGACGCCGCGCGGCGCGCCAACGCGCACGAGTTCATCGTCAAGCTGCCCGATCAATACGAGACATTCATCGGCGAGCGCGGCGTCAAGCTGTCCGGCGGACAGCAGCAGCGGCTCGCGATTGCTCGCGCCATCCTCGCGAAGCCGCAGATCCTCATACTCGACGAGGCCACGAGCAACCTCGATACGGAAAGCGAGCAGCTCATTCAGGCGGCGATGGCGTCGCTGCTCGCGGGCCGCACGACGTTCGTCATCGCCCACCGCCTTTCGACCGTGCGTCGCGCCGATCTCATCCTGCTCATGGAGGACGGACGCGTCATCGAGCGCGGTACGCATGACGAGCTCATGCGTGCCCGCGGGGAGTACTCGCGGATGGTGCTTCGGCAGGCGGAATACTCCGCAGAGGACGCCGGCGAGCTGCTGCACTGAGTCAGTCGACGTTGAAGCCTCAGCCCGACGGGACGGAGCCGTCCATGACCGCCGCGCGCACGACGCGCGCCGTGTACGCCGCGGAACTGCTGGCGCTCGCCGCGCTCTACGTGGGCGCCGCCCGAATCGGTCTCGCGATCGATGCCGTCGCCGGGTTCGCGACACTGGTGTGGGCGCCCAGTGGCATCGCACTCGCCGCACTGCTGCTCCGCGGCCACCGGCTGTGGCCGGGCGTGCTGATCGGCGCGTTCGTCGCCAACACGCTGACAGGTGCGCCGTTGCTCGTGGCGCTGGGCATCGCGACCGGCAATACACTGGAAGCCGTGCTGGGAGCGTCTGCACTTCGGCGCGTTCCAGGATTCCGCACATCGCTCGATCGCGTTCGCGATGTGCTCAGTCTGATCGTGCTCGCCGCCGTTCTGAGCACGATCGTGAGCGCCACGATCGGTGTCGCGAGCCTCTACCTCGGGGGGCTCGTGCCGGCTGCCGATCTGGGGCGTGCGTGGAGGGCGTGGTGGGTTGGCGACCTGATTGGCGACCTGCTCGTCGCGCCGGCGATTCTCGTGTGGGCAGGCTCCGCCGTGCAGCCCGCGGCGCGTCGATGGACCGAAGCCGCCGCGCTGGTCGTAACGGTCATCGTGACGGGGTTCCTGGTTTTCGGAACCGGACCCAACGCGTTCGACCAGGCGTATCTGATCTTTCCGGCGCTCGTCTGGGCGGCGTTGCGATTTGGGCAGCGCGGAGCGGCCTCGGCGGCGTTCGCCGTATCCGTGATTGCGGTGTGGGGCACGGCGACGGGCTACGGGCCGTTCGTTCAGCCGCTGTTGTACGAGAGCCTGTTCGGGTTGCAAACCTTCATGGGTGTGACCGCGGCTACGTTTCTCGTTCTCGGCGCTTCGATCGCGGAACGCCGGAGCGCCATCCTCGAGGCGAGCGCGGCGATCGCCGAACAGCAACGTCTCCACGCTGAGCGCGATGCCGCCCACCAGCGCCTGATCACGGTGCTACAGCAGTCGCCTGTCCCCATTGGAATCGCCGAGGCACCGACGGGCCGCTTCATCTTCCTGAACGAGGAGGCGGAGCGTGTCATCGGGTATCGACCGGAGGGGATTCAGGCTGCCAACCCACTGGGACCTGGCTTGAAGGGGCTGCATCCGGACGGCCGCGAGCTCGCGCCTCACGAGTGGCCGCTCGCGCGCGCGCTGCATCATGGAGAAACGGCCCGCAACGTCATCATCCGCCTCGTTCGGGATGACGGGACCGCCGTCGATGTCGCGTCCAATGCAGCCCCCGTTCGGGATGGAAGCGGCCGGATCATCGCCGGCGTCCTGATCTTCTGGGACGTCACCGCCGAGCGTCGCGCCGCGGAGGAGCGGCGACGCGCCCACGAGGCGGTCGCGGCCGCAAACCGGGCCAAGGCGGAATTCTTCGGGGTGATGAGCCACGAGCTTCGCACACCACTCAACGCGATCGGCGGATACGTCGAGGTGATGGCGCTCGGCATCCAGGGTCCCCTGACAGCCGAGCAACGCGACTCGCTCGAGCGGATTCAGCGCAACCAGCACCACCTGCTCTCGGTCATCGAGGACGTGCTGACCTTCGCGAAGCTCGAGGCCGACCGTCTTCCGCTGCAGCTGACGACCGTGAGTGTCGGTGCGGCGCTCGACGAGCTCGATGCCCTCCTGGGTCCGGCGATGCAGCGAAAGGACCTCAACCTGACCTGCGAGCCGTGCGACTCGGCGGTGTCGGTGCTCGCCGACCCGGAGCGGCTCCGTCAGATTCTATTGAACGTCGTCGGCAACGCGATCAAGTTCACCCCGGCAGGGGGGCGTGTCACACTGACCGCGGCGCGGGAGCGAGACGTGGTGCGCATCTCGGTGACGGACACAGGCATTGGCATTCCGGAGGATCAGCTCCCGCGCATCTTCGAGCCGTTTTTCCAGGTGGAGCAAGGGCCCACGCGACGCTATCCCGGAGTTGGACTGGGGCTGTCCATCGCCCACGATCTCGCCCGCGCCATGCGAGGGGACCTGCAGGTCACGAGCCG
>JAICOJ010000111.1 GCA_025930755.1 Gemmatimonadaceae bacterium | reverse complement strand
TGCGCCATGAAGCCACCGGCGTCCACGCCGTTGTAGTACGCGCGCACCTCGGGATGCCGCCAGGCGACGAAGTAGCCGAAGGTGAAGTAGAGAATCACGTAGACGAGCGCGATGACGGCGAGCTTCCACGCCCATTCGCTCGCAGGCAGATGAAGGCGCGCATTCGGGCCAGCGTCCGACGTTGAAGCCCTGCGCTTTCCCATGACGAGGACGGCGAGCGCCGAGAAGGGAGCGGCGACCAGCGCGCCCATGAGGAACAGCCGCGGCAGGGCGCCCGGCGGGAGTCGCGTGATGAACACGGCCGACTCGATCTGCCCCATGAACGTCGTCACGCCGTAGAACACCAGGAAGATGGTGGCGACGAGCCGCCAGCCAGCCCAGCGAGCGCGGTGGATGACGTACGCGACGACCGCTGCATTCAGAAAGCAAACGGCGAGCAGGCTCGCTGTGGACGAGGCAGCCTCCGCGGTCGGCTGGGGGGGCGGGGGCAACCTCACGAGTGTGCCCGCGATCGCGTAGCAGATGAAAAGGAGGATCGTGAGCGCGACCACTCGTGCGGCGAAGGCCATGGTGGAGAGGTAGTCCAGGACGTCGGGGATGTCGAGGTGATCGAGGTCGCCGTCCTGGACATCCTCGACCACGTGCAGTCTGGAGGGGTTGCGCCTGCGAAGCCGGGCGATTATACTGAACCACATGGTTCAGTATTCACTTCACATGGACAGGGCGTTTGCGGCGATCTCGGACCCGACGCGCCGTGGCATCCTCCACCGACTCGGCCGCGGAGACGCGTCGATCAGCGATCTCGCTTCGCAGTTCGACATGACGCTCACGGGCATGAAGAAGCACATCGCGGTGCTCGAGGGGGCGGGGCTGGTGGCCACGGCGAAGGTCGGCCGGGTGCGCACATGCCGCCTGGGTCCGCAACGGCTGGACGCCGAGGCGGCCTGGATGCGCATGTACCAGGAGATGGTGGACGCCCGTCTCGACCGTCTCGGGAAATTTCTCGAGCGCACCAAAGGAGGAGCATCATGAGTGCAGCAACGAAATCCGCCAACAAGTCGACGGTCTCGAAGCCGAGCGACCGTGAGATCCGCATCGAGCGCACCTTCGATGCGCCGCGCGACCGCGTGTGGCGCGCCTTCACCGACCCCAAGCTCCTCGCGCAGTGGTGGGGCCGGGGCAACAAGCTCGTCATCGAGAAGTTCGAGCTGGAGCGGGGCGGACACTGGCGCTTCGTCGAGCACGGTCCCGAAGGCAAGCACGGCTTCGAGGGCCGCTTCCGCGAGGTGACGCCGAAGGACCGCATCGTTCAGACCTTCGAGTGGGACGGCATGCCGGCCTACGTGATCATTGAAACCCTCGAGCTCACCGACCTCGGTGACGGTCGCACGAAGGTGGTGACACTCTCCCTCTTCCACACGACCGAGGAGCGCGACGGGATGCTCGAGTCGGGGATGGAGGAGGGGCTCAACCAGAGCTACGAGGCGCTCGACAGGCTGCTCGCAACGATGGAGTGACCCGGCGCCGTTGTCATTGGCGATAGATTTGAGGAGGCGGACTCTCGGGTCCGCCTCTTCTGTACGTAGCCGGCGCGCAACGAGCCCAACGGCTCTTTTACCGCAGAGGACGCAGAGGACGCGGAGGAACCTCAACTACAGAGTCTTTTTCCAAAGCCGTTGCAGTCGAAGTTCCTCCGCGTCCTCTGCGTCCTCTGCGGTAAAAAAAAGGCCTTACACTGATTTCGGCACCGGCATGAGCGTTCTTCGCGCCATTGGAAACACGTCAATCGCAAAACTCCGCAGGGTCGTTCCATCCGAGTGCGCGAGCATCCTCGTCAAGCTCGAGTGGGAGAACCCGACGGGCAGCCTCAAGGATCGCATGGCGCACGCGGTGATTTCGCGCGCGGAGGCGGACGGGAGGCTCAAGCCCGGCGACACCGTGGTCGAGTACACTGGTGGGAGCACGGGAACCTCGCTGGCGTTCGTCTGCGCCGCCAAGGGTTACCCCATCCACATCATCAGCTCCGACGCGTTCAGCCAGGAGAAGCTCGATCACATGGTTGCGCTTGGCGCGGAGCTGACACTGGTGCCGAGCGAGGGCGGGCTCACCACGAAGAAGCTGATCCTCGAGATGATCGAAGCGGCTCGCCGACTGAGCGAACAGCCTGACACGTACTGGACCGACCAGCTCAACAATCAGGACAGCATCGCCGGCTATCACTCGCTCGGCGAGGAGATCTGGCGCCAGACGGACGGGAAGGTCGACGCTTTCGTTCACTCGGTGGGCACGGCGGCGTCCACTCGTGGAGTCGCGAGCGTGCTCAAGCGATACAAGCCAGACGTGAAGATCGTCGCCGTCGAGCCGGGGGAATCAGCCGTGCTGATGGGGGGTCAGCCCGGCCCCCACAAGATCGAAGGAGTCGGGATCGGCTATACTCCACCACTGTGGGAGCCTTCGCTCGTGGATGAGATCGTCGCCGTGAAAACCGAGGATGCCAAGGAGATGGCCAGACGCCTCGCGCGCGAGGAGGCGCTCTTCGCCGGTACGTCCTCGGGAGCGAACGTCATAGCGGCGATCCAGATCGGAGAGCGGCTCGGTCCCAACGCCACGGTGGTCACCCTCATGGCCGACTCTGGTCTCAAGTACCTGAGCACGGACGTGTACAAAGGAAAGCGGCAGGCAGCCGTATGAAGGTCGCCACCTGGAACGTCAACGGGATTCGCGCGCGCGCGTCGCAGATTCAGGAATGGCTCGACCGAGAGCGCCCCGATGTCGTCTGCCTGCAGGAGCTCAAGGCCGAGGCGAGCCAGATTCCCGAGCAGTGCAAGTCGGCGGACTACCACGCGTACTGGCACTGTCTCAAGGCCTATTCCGGCGTGTCGCTCATGCTTCGGAAGGAACTGTTCGGCGCGGAGCCGGTCTACACCCATCCGGCGTTCGACTACGAGTCGCGCATCGTCCAGGTGGAGCGCGACGATCTGGTTCTCGCCTCGGTGTACGTCCCGAATGGCGGGAAGGATTATCCCGCGAAGCTGAACTTCCTGACGCTGATGATCGACTGGGTGCGCCGGCTGCATGCGGAAGGCCGCTCGCTCGTGCTGTGCGGAGACATCAACATCGCGCGGACCGAGCTCGACGTGCATCCCAGGGAGCGGAAGCCTAACGTGGTCGGCCAGCGTCCGGAGGAGCGCGCGCTCTTTCAGACGCTACTCGACGCCGGTCTCACGGACGTGGGCCGGAAGCTCGATCCCGACAACGACGGTCTGTTCACCTGGTGGGCGCCGTGGCGGAACATGCGCCAGCGCAACATCGGATGGCGGCTCGACTACGTGCTCGCCTCCCAGCGCATCGCGGAAGCGGCGGCGGGCTGCGTCGTCCAGTCGGACGTCGGCACGAGCGATCACGCGCCGGTGGTGATGACGACGAGCTGACGGGGACCGCGGAGGTCAGCGCTGCCGGAAGCGCTCGGGGAGCGTCGGATCCGTCGCCAGGTCGAGCTCGAGCCGCGTACGCCCGTCGTCCGTCACGGCGCCGATCGTGAAAGCTCCGTAACTGATGAGATCCAGCTTCGCCGTACCGGTCGGATCGACGGCCTCGGTAACGACCGCGGGCTGAAAGGTGGGGTGGAGGTAGAACGTGACGCTGCCCACCAGGGGCCGACCGGGGTCCGTCGCCCTGGCCGACACCGTGACGGTGAACCAGTCGGGATCGCCGGCGATCTCTCTGACTTCGGCCGTTAGGCGCCGGCCGCCGCGCTCGGCGAGGCCGCCGAACTGACCCTTGTGCGGGTCCTCCGGGCAGGGAAGGGGCGCCGGTTCCACCGCGAGCTCCCCCGTATGATCCGGCGCGCGGCCAGCCGGAATCTCGAGGGGTACGCCGTCCGCCCAGCCTCCCGTGGGGGAGGACGCCTTCTGCTCGATCGGGACGTCGCGGCCGGCGTGGCGCAGGAGCTCATTCATGAGAAGCCGAAGCTGCTCGTGCTTGTTGGCCTTGTCGTAGAAGATGGCCTCGATGCCGAACTTCGTCCGCAGGCGACGCCGGTCGATCTCGCGCTCCTCGCCGGCGTGCATACCGATGAACGCGAAGTGGCGAGGCGACTGGAAGCCGAGGGCGCCCGTCACCTGGCGGAGGATCGCCATCAGGTCGGGATCGGACAGCGAGAAGCCGAAGATCACGATGCGCTGCATGGCGAAGATCGCGAACAGCTTTCGAACCGCCGCGTCGGACCGCAGGTACCGCTGGGTGTAGTCCCGATCGGTGAGAATGATCGTGGACGGATTGCTGATGCATCCATGCAGGTAGATGAGATAGCGCTCCGGCCCCTCGTGATCGAGGAAGCTGAACATCAGCCTGAGAACGTCGTCGTCGTCGGCCCAGTTCACGCACTTCGGCTTCGCGAGTCCCAGACGCTGATGCGTTATCTCGAGCGCCTTGTCGTAGTTCGTCGTCAGGATGTGGCGGAACGGAAGCCTGACGAGTGCATCGAGACAGGGATCGGTTCCCGGATCGCGCTCGAAGGCCTCGGTGAGCATCGCGAAGTATTCGGCTTCCCCCAACCGCTCGCGGTATTCCTCCCCGCGCCAGAGGATGTCGTCGAAGCGCTTCAGATTCTGGGGTAACTGTTGCGTCGTACCTCGGTGGGTCGAGTCGACCTTCTCTCGAACGCGTGACAGGCGCTGCTCCATGCCTTCGAGCAGCGTATCCCACCCCGGATAGCCGACTCGCGCGCTGAACCCGGCGCCCACGAGCGCGACTGCCTTTCCACCCCTGATGCAGTTGGCCAGACGTCCGAAGGATTCGACGTCACGCTCGTTGACCAGCAGCTCGGCGATCGCCATTAGCGCACCAGATCGCAGACGCGATCCATCGCCCCCATGAGGCTCCGCGTCAGGCTCGGTGCACGGCTCGGCCCCGGAACCGGCGCGACGTTGGGCGGGAGGCCAAATTCGTCCGAGCGCACCGCGTCGAAGACGAGACCCACGTGGACGTATCGTGTGTCGTCGAGAAAGCCGAGGTTGTAATAGTCCATGCCCTGGTAGTACCGCGCGAACACTCCCCACCCGCCCAGGCGGTGCAGGGTCTGCGACAGCTCGGCGCTGAAGGTCCACGGCGACAGATGCGGTGCGACGGTTCGGAGGTACTCGACCTGTGCCGAACCGGACATCCGGCCATTGAGCCAGCTCTGTCGAAACGCCTTCCAGGAGAGCTCGACAACGGAGAAGACGCGCGATGTGGGATACAGCGCCTTCTGCTCGTTAGGAATCGTTCCGGGGCCGAACGGCTGCGGGTTGCCTTCGATCCCGAGGGTAAAGGTGCACATCTGATTCGACCGGAGCAGCTGATCCGCGTCGAGGTCGTCGAGGCGCATGTGGCGGTACGACGCCCAGACGCGGAAGTAGTTCGTCGAGAACGTCCCATTGAGCTTGTTCGTGGTGCGCCGTGTGCCCGGTGGCAGCACGCCGTCGGAGCAGTTCCCGTTCGCGTCCATCGTCTGGTCGGCGTACAGGCATCCCTCCTGGCCATTGGAGTGATGCCCCCAGGGAATGGCGTTGAGGGCGACGACGCGAATCGGGCTGTCGAGTCGCAGCGCGGGGTCGACGAGACTCGCCCAGAAGAGCTGGAGGTTGAACTTCGGCATGAACGACGGCGTGCGCACCGGGTTCGAGCGCGTGCTGAACATGCGGAGGCGCACCATCGGCGTGAACGAGAATGACCACGACCGCGCGGCAAAATCCGGTGCCTCGTAGATCCTGCCGCCGCTCTGATACAACCCCTGGTGGAAGAAGAGATGGGGCGCGAGATGGGCCTCGAAGAGGAGATCGTGGGGGGGAAAGCGATGGAAGATGTACGATCGCTCGAGGAAGACCGGCGAGCTCCGGTTGTCCACGTCCTGGGCGGAACCGATCCCCGACCAGGAGACAGCCAGTGCCAGTGCGACACCGAGGCGACGCATCATCCGCCCCCCGGCGTTCCCGCGACGACGTTCGGGCCGGCGCCCGTCGGCCGGAACGTCCCGTAGATCGGGTCGCTCTCCGAGTGCAACGAGAAGACGTAGAACATCCGGCCGGCATACAGTGCCGCGAGCGTCTGGAGCCGGTCGTTGATGTCCACGAATTGTTTTTGCGTGATCTTGTTGGCGCGTGCGGTCTGGTTCGTCAGGGTCTCGAGCTTCTGCGCCGGAAAGCAGTCGGCGATCGCAATGAGAATGCTGGGCAGGGCGGGGTCGTTGGCCGCGACGTCCCAGGAGAGGAGTGCCCGCATGATCGTCAGTCCGCGAGCGGATCGCCGAGGTCGACTCGCAGCGACCGGGCGTTGTCGGCGCGGTAGACCGTACGAACCTTCCGTCCGGCCTGCTGCTCACTCTTCAGGAAGTTGTCCACCTTGGTGAGCTTGTTGGTCATGTAGACGGTGTAGGGTTGATCGTCGTCGGCGCGCGCCTCGCAGAGCATCTTGAGCGTTGGCACGTCCGGATTTCCGTGCTCGCCGTTAGCGGAAACCACGTAGTGGTCGGCGGTGATCACGCGAAAGAACTCCGTGGAGACGTTTCGGTCGCTGCCATGGTGCGGCACCTTGAGTATGTCGACGTGAAGCCGCTCGCCCTTGAGCACTTTGGTCCGTCGCACCGCCTTGAGGATGTCGTCGCCGCGCGCGTCGCCCGTCAGCAGCATCGTGCGGCCGCCTGCCTCGGCCAGGACGACGATGCTCGACAGGTTGTAGACCGACTCGTCGAGGAAGGCGGCCGCGAGCTGCTGCAGCTCGGCGCCCCTGGCGTTCTTCTTCTTTTTCAGCTTGGCTTTCCAGTCTTCCTCGAGGTTGTCGAGGCGCTCGCCGTTAGGCCCGAGGATCGTGAAGGTCAGACCGTCGCCGATCTTGACCGTCTTCTTCCCTTTCGCGGGCGCGGCGACGAGATCCTTGAACGGCCGGTTGACGTTCAGGTCGAGCTTGTTGCTGTTGTCGCGAAGACGCCGGCCCTGCGGGACGCTGGCCGCGAGAGCGGCAGTCGGCTCATCCAGACCCAGGCTGGGCACGGCGCCCTCGGCGCTTGCGGCGGCCGTGGCGACCGCGTCGAAGGCGGCGCTCTTCGCCTTCGCCTTCCTGATGATGTCGTCGAAGCTGTTGTGCCAGAGCGTATCGATGTCGAACGGCATCTCCTCCCCGTCGTCCTCGAGCTCGAGGAGGTAGTCGGTGAGTCCGAGGATGCCGTTGATGTGATCGTCATCGATGTGGCTCACCATGACCATGCGGAGCTCGAGCGGATCGCCGGGTGAGCGTCGTGCCTTGAGCTGCTCGAGCCGTGGCCGCAGGCTGGTGGCCCACACTTTCGCCGGGCCGCCATCGATGACGATGAGTCGCGGATCGCCGGAATCGCCGTAATGGAGCAGCAGCGCGTCTCCGTGCCGCGCTTCGAGTGCCTCGAGTGTGAACAGCATGATGTCGTACTCGTGGAAAAGCGTGGAGCGTCGGGGCGGGCCGTCGTCGGCCCGCTACACCGATTGGAGCGCGCGCAGAATGTCGACCATGCCGTAGCCCTGGAAGTCGCGCTCGCGGCCGAGGTCCGTCGCGGAATTGCAGAGGATCTCCTTGATGCGTCGTGGATCCCCCATGAGCTCCCGGTGCCGCGCGAGCAGCAAGGCGACGGCGCCGCTCACGTGCGGTGCTGCCATGCTGGTGCCATCCTTGGTCTTCGACGCATTGCCCGGAATCGGCCCGAGGATCTTCTCGCCGGGTGCGACGAGATCCGGCTTTCGACGGCCATCACCGGTCGGGCCACGGCTGGAGAAGTAGCTCACGCCGTACGTGTGGGGCTGGTAACGATGCGTCGCCCCGACCGTGATCACGTTCTCGGCGTTGCCGGGATCCTGGATGCTGATGGCGGCGTACCCTTCCGCGGTGCCGCCCGTTGGCGTCGCGTAGTAGATGTAGCCCTTGTTCCCGGCGGCGGCGACGACGACGACCCCGGTTCCGATGACGCGCTCGCTCTCGTCGCACACCGGCGTCCGGCCGCACGCGTAGTTCGCTTTGTCGTGCGGGATCGCGAGACTCATGTTCACGCCGTGGATGAGCGGTTGCTCGCGGTGTGCGTTGAGGTGCCGCACGAACTGGAGCGCCGCCATGATCGTGAACTCGTTGCCGAGCCCTTCGTCATCGAGCACACGAAGGTCGTAGAGGTTGATGTCGGGGCAGACACCGATGAGGTCGTGCTCTCCGGGATGGGGATCATCCCCGATCTCCCAATCGAAGGTGCGCCAGTCGGCGGCGAGGATCCCGGCCACGTGCGTGCCATGCTCGTGGCGCGGCGATTCGTATTCCGCGGTCGTGTGGGGAACCTCGATGAACGGCTTGATGGCGTCCCAGTCGATCGCCCGCCCGCTCTTCAGGCTTCGGCGAAGCTCCTGCGCGCGCTGCCTGACGTCCTCGTCTTTCGCCAGGAACTTCTTCCAGAAGGTGAGATCGCTCTCCCACCGTCGCGCTCGCGGATCGTTAGGTCTGGTCTTGAGGTTCGCCCTGATGCGTCGTACCGCGTCCCCCACCTCGTCGTCATCGGTGTTGAGGAGCTGACGGATGCGGGTGAAGTCGTACGTGGCCTTCACGCGCGTGTGCCGGGGCCACTCATCCCTCGCCTCGTCGGCGGTCAGCTTGCGCCGCTCCGCCCCGTCGCTCTTGCGTCGCGGTTGCTCCCGGGTCTCGCGCGACCAGAAGGCGGGATGCCGCGCGTCGATGCCGCTGTCGAGGATTGCCCACGCGAGGTTGCTGCAGTCGAGCTGGAAGACGCGCTGAGCCGCGTCCGACTTCACGGCGAGCGTGGACCGCCAGACCGCGGTCGTGGCCGTGCGATCGTGACTCACCAGCCAGACGCGCGCCTTCGCGTCGGGGAGCGGCTCCCGCATCAAGGTGCCGAACTCGGCGACGAGCGCTCCGTCGTCCTCATTGAGGTCGTCGAAGGCCGCCTTCGCCTCGCGCTCCGTCCTGGGCTCCTCGATGCTGCGCGCCAGCAGGATCGTCCCCACGACGTGGATCATCCAGAGCAGGTCCGCAGACGGCGGTGGGGTCCGCCGCCTTACGACCTGTCCCTTCTCCGCCGCCTCGAGGGACTTCGCCAGCTCCTTCTGCACTTCGGGCCGGACGAACTCCTTTGGCAGATCGGCCGAGGCCTCGTAACGCACGTGGTCCTGCCACCATTTGCTCATCGGGAGCACGACCCGGACGAGCTCGTCGAAGTGCAGGCGCGCCGCGACCGCGGCCTGGTTGTAGGCGATGTCCGCCGGCTCGGCTCCATCGGGGTGACGTCCCCGCCATGACCGGGACGCGCGCTCGGCGTTGAGCCGCTCACGGAGCGCGACTCCGAGCTCGGCGGGTGTGGTTCCGCGGTGCGGCGTCATGAGGAGCTCGCGAGGCTCGTGCGGGCCACGATCGGGGTCGGTGTATTGCATGCCGAACTCGATCCACACGTCGGGCAACACCGGAGAGTCCTGCGTGAAACGCCGTGCGGCGTCCTTCCCGAAGATGAGCTCCTCGAGCCATGACCGACGCAGTCTCATAACCGGATCTTCCGCTTGTTGCTGTCCTTCAGCGCCGCTTTGACTTTCGCTTCATCGAGCCAGTCCGGATGCGGCGGCCGCAGCGCGGGGAGTGGCTGGGGCACGAGCGGCTTCACGTGACGACGCACCGCGACGTCGGCGAGGAAGTAGCCGTGATTCTCGAGCACGGCCCGCTCCCCCTCCGAGAACGTGTCGAGGTCGGTGCGAATGTTGGCGATGAGATCCCGCGCCACCGCCTTGGTGTACCCGAGCGAGTCGTTAGGTACGTACCGCGAGCGGGCGCTGCTCACGGCCCAGTAGGTTCCATCCATGACCGGCCGCTTCGTCTCCGGATCGGTGGTCATGAAGCTGGAGATGAGCCACCGCCGCCGCAGCGCACGGGCCTGATTCTGGACGATGTCGGCGTATCGAAAGATCCGCCATTTCAGCCCGCGGTCGGGGGTGAACTCGAACGGCCCGCCGCCGTCCGAGACGAGCACGATCTCATGGCTCTTCCAGACCGGCTCGAGTCCCATGTTGTCGTAGTTCCCGCCATCGGTGAGCCGAAGGCCAGCGAGGCAGCTCTTCCGCGTCTCGGCGTGCGTGCACTTGCCGTTCTTGAAGTCGCGCTCGTTGAACTTCGTGCGCAGCGGATTGAACAGCGGGGGAAAGCACGCTGACGCCGCGGCGGCGCGCCCCGCCGGATAGTCGTCAGGCGGCGGCGCATGGTAGCCGACCTGATAGTCGCCCATCCGCTGCCGCTCGAAGACCCAGTTGACCCCGAAGGCCATGTCGGTGGCGCAGAACACGAAGTTCGGGGCACTGGGCAGCTCCCGGAGGGTGAGCTTCGACGTGTCCTTCTCGAGCAGCGTCGCCATGTGGTCGACGATCTCGCGCCCGCGAAGGAAGCTGATCGGATTGAGCCGCCGTCGCAGCAGTCTCCCCCGGAAGTTGCTGCTCGTTAGGTCATCCGTCGGCCTGGCGACCTGCGCGTCGAAGTCGGCGAAGGGCCCGGTGAGGGCACCGCCGGCCTTGCGGATGGCGTCGGCGAGCACGAGCGCCATGAGGCTGCCGCCGGAGACGGAGCTGATCGTCCTGACGCGATGCAGGACGCCGAGCTCGTTGAGCCGACGGAGAGCGCCGAGGTGGAAGAGCGTGGCGCGGAAGCCGCCACCCGAAAGGCAAAGGCCGATGCCGTGGCGACGACGTTCCGGAAGGTACGTGTCGGACTCGGCGGCCTCCGCGGCAGCAGCGGGCGTCTGCGTTGTCGACATTGCGCGCTTCGATGTGGGAGCGCGACGGGGGCGGCTTCGTCGCCGCGAAACTCGGCCCGTTGGAGCCTACATACGGTTACGCGGTGCCACGGTCAATAGTGGCGGCGATGCAACATCGGCCATTCGCCCAACGCTCGCGTTGACTGCCCTGGCGGTGCGATCGCATCGTGGTCATCACCGACGGAACCAGATCCCCCATCCAATCCGTTTTGCACTCGTGAACGATATCGTGCGGCGCACGCTCGTGATGCTCTCGGCATCCTTTGCGCTCGGGTTCGCGGCGGCCTCCATGACGGCTGGCCCGGGATCCGCGGCGCTGGTCGCGCTCAGCGGCAACGCGCGCTTCGCCGGGCTCTACGTGGCGCTGCTCAACCTCGGCGCCGCCGCTGGCGCCGCGCTCGGCGGACGCGCCATGGATCGGTGGGGGCGACGTCCCGTCCTCATGTCGGGCTATGTGCTCGGCGCCGTCGGGTACGGGATCGCCGGGTCGGGCGTCGCTCTCGACATGCTCGCTCTCTTCGTCGCCGGCATCCTCGTGTTCGCGGCCGCGATGGGAATCGGAGGACTCACGCGCATTGCCGCGGCCGAGATCTTTCCGCCTACCGAGCGTGGCCGGGGAATCGCATGGGTGCAGACGAGCGCCATCGCGGGGGGAATCGTCGGTCCGCTGCTCCTCATGCTCACCGAGCCCCTGGGTCACGCGGTCGGGCGTGACGCGCTGGGGATCGTCTGGTGGCTCGCACCCCCGCTCCTCATCGCGGGCGCACTGACGCTGCGACGCGCGGCCGAGCCGATGGAGATCGCGAAGGAGATCGAGCGCGAGCATCCGCACGCGCCCGGCACGACAACGGGAACGGGCGCCGTTAGGTCACGGCGGCTTCTCGTGGTCGGCGTCATCGCGCTGGCGGGGAGCCACGCTGCCATGGCGGCGGTGATGGGAGTCGCCGGCGTCGCGGTCGTTCACGCGGGTCACGGCGCGAGCGTGCTCGGAACCATCATGATGCTCCATTTCATCGGGATGTATGGTTTGTCTCGCATCGTCGGTCACGTCACCGATCGC
>JAICOJ010000116.1 GCA_025930755.1 Gemmatimonadaceae bacterium | reverse complement strand
TCGTGTCCCATCGGGTCACAGTGGCGGGAGTCGAGGCCTACGAGAGCTAAGAGCTACGAACTGCGAGCTGCGAACTCCGAACTCGACCCCTTGGGACGGCCTGGCGCCGGCCGGAACGTCCCGGAGGTTTTAGCTCGCAGTTCGCAGTTCGCAGTTCGCAGTCTTAAATATCGAGGTTACTGACGAACCTCGCGTTCTTCTCGATGAAGTCCCGCCGCGGCTCTACCTCGTCGCCCATGAGCATCTGGAAGACGCGGTCCGCTTCGACCGCGTCCTCCATGTCGACCTTGAGCAGCGTGCGTTTCTCGGGATTCATCGTCGTCTCCCAGAGCTGCTCCTTGTTCATCTCGCCGAGGCCCTTGTACCGCTGCACCACCACGTTGCCGCGGCCATCGCCGTTGCCGAGGCGGCCGATCAGCGCGTCGCGCTGCTGGTCGTCGTAGGCGTAGTACTCCTCCTTCCCCTTCGCCACCCGGAAAAGCGGCGGCTGGGCGATGTACATGTAGCCGGCGTCGATCAGCTGCTGCATCTGGCGGAAGAAGAACGTCAGCAGCAGCGTCCGAATGTGCGCGCCGTCGACATCCGCGTCCGTCATCAGGATGATCTTGTGGTACCGGGCATTCTCGAGCTGGAACTCATCCTTGATGCCGGTGCCGATCGCGGTGATGATCGTGCGGATCTCCTCGTTCGAGAGCACCTTGTCGATACGGGCCTTCTCGACGTTGATGATCTTGCCACGCAGCGGCAAAATCGCCTGGAACATGCGGTCCCGTCCCTGCTTGGCCGACCCGCCCGCCGAATCACCCTCGACGAGATAGAGCTCGCACAGCGACGGATCCGACAGCGAGCAGTCGGCGAGCTTGCCCGGCAGGTTGCCGATGTCCAGCGCCGACTTCTTGCGGGTGAGGTCGCGCGCCTTGCGCGCCGCCTCACGAGCCCGGGCCGCCGAGACCGCCTTCTCGATGATGATGTTCGAGAAGCGCGGATGCTCGTCGAGATACTGTCCGAGCAACTCGTTCACGAACGTCTTGACCGCTCCCTCGGCTTCCGAATTGCCGAGCTTCGTTTTGGTCTGCCCCTCGAACTGCGGCTCGCGGATCTTGATCGACAGGACGGCCGTCAACCCCTCGCGAACATCATCGCCGGTGAGCGTGAAGTCGGCCTTTTTGAGGAAGTTTCCCTTCTGGGCGTAGGCGTTGATGGTTCGCGTGAGCGCGGCCTTGAAGCCGGTGAGGTGGGTCCCGCCCTCGTGCGTGTTGATGGTGTTGACGAAGGAGAAGATGTTCTCGTTGTAGCCGTCGTTGTACTGGAGCGCCAGCTCGATGCCGATGCCATCGCGCTCCGTCTCGGCGTAGAACACGTCCGACGTCAGCGTCTTCCGGTTGCTGTTGAGAAACTGCACGAACTCCTTCAGTCCGCCACGCGCGTGGAAGGTCTCGGTCTTCTCCTGTCCCTCGCGCTCGTCGGTGAGGGTGATCGTCACGCCCTTGTTGAGATACGAGAGCTCGCGCAACCGTGTCGCGAGCGTCTCGAAATCATAGAGCGCCTCGGTGAAGATCTGGTTGTCGGGCTTGAACCAGACTTTGGTGCCGGTCTCCTTCGCGCCAACCTTGCCAAGCACCTTCAGCTTGGTGGTCGTGTTGCCGCGTGAGAAATCCATGTAGTGCTCCCGGCCGTCCCGCTTCACCCAGACCTTGAGCGTCTCGGAGAGCGCGTTCACGACCGATACACCGACACCATGCAGCCCGCCGGACACCTTGTACGTATTACTGTCGAACTTGCCGCCGGCGTGCAGCACCGTCAGTGCGAGCTCGACGCCCGGCATCTTCTCCGTCGGATGCACGTCGACCGGGATGCCACGGCCGTTGTCCTCGACGGTGACCGAGTCATCGCGGTGGAGCGTGACGGAGACGCGGTTCGCGTAGCCCGCGAGCGCTTCGTCGATGGAGTTGTCGACCACCTCGTAGACGAGGTGGTGGAGCCCTCGGGCCGACGTCGACCCGATGTACATGCCGGGGCGCTTGCGTACGGCCTCGAGTCCCTTGAGAACCTGAATCTGGCCGGCGGTATAGCCGTCCGGCTTGATCGCTGTCTTTGCCATCTCGCTTTGCACGTCCATCTGTGAGATACCGAAAATATACCGAATCGTCGGGCCGGAGGGAACAGGGAAGTCTAAACCTTAAACTCCCAACATTCAAGGAGTTAGCGCATCATTTGCCAACGTATTCTGGCCACCCGCGGGCGGTCTGCCTTGGCGTTGATCGACGCCAGCAGCTGGGGCTCGAGCAGCGAGAGCTCGTTCATCCACGCGCTCGTTTTCACGGCCACAAACAGGGTCCCGTCGCGCGCAATCGACAGTGGCTCCGTGACCTGCGCGATCTGCTGGCCGACGAGCTCCGGCCATTCCGGAACCACCGACGCCTGCTCGACGCGACGTGAAATCCCGCTGCGCTCGAGAAAGTTGGTGATGGCCTCACCGATCGGTCGAGGCCGATCCTTCTTGCGAGCGCCTCTGCGCTCCTTCATGGCTCGACCGGCGTGAGCTGACCGTCCTCGACGCGCCAGCGGTCGAGCCGCGTGAGATCGACCGGAATGTCGGTCGCGCGCGGCACGGCGAGGATCGTCTGGCCCCGCCCGTCGCCTTGCAGGAGCTGGAGGATGCGGGCGGTGCGGCGCTGGTCGAGCTCCGCGAACGGGTCATCGAGCAACACGATTGGCTCGGTGCCTGCCGCCGCGCGAAGCGTCGCCGCCTCGAGCAGCCGAAGCGCGATCGCGGCCGTGCGCTGCTGCCCGGCAGACCCAAAGGTGCGGAGATCGCGCCCCTCGAGCGTGAGCTCGACGTCGTCCCGGTGTGGTCCGGCGTGCGTCATCCCACGCTGGACATCCAGCGCCCGACGCCGGGCGAATGCCTCGAGCAATACCTGCTCGACGTCCGCGTCGTCGCAGTCGATCGGCGTCACGTAGCGCAGCGCGCTCTCGCCCTGCTCACCGATGGCCGAGCATAACGAGGCGAATTCCTCGGCGTGCCTGCGGACCCAGGTCCGCCGGCCGCGCCACAGAATGGCGCCGGCACTGGCCAGCGCCGGCTCCCACACCTCGACGGCGCTGTCAGGGCGCCCGCCGGCGACCTCCCGCAGCGCCGCGTTGCGCCGCGCGAGCGCGGCCCGATATCGTTGCAGCGCCGCCAGGTAGGGGCGGGAGGTCAGTGAGAGCATGACGTCGAGGAAGCGACGCCGTTCGGCGGGCGCACCGGAGACGAGCTCCGCGTCGGCGGGCGAGAAGATCACGGCGGGAAAGCCGCCGATGGCGTCCGCGAGCTTGACCGGCTCGCCGCCGTCGACCACCGCCTTCTTGCGCCGGGTCTGCCGCTGAAAGCCGACGGCGAGCTGGCGCGCCGCGGCCTCGCCTAACGTCGCCGCGATGTGAAAGCCCGGGGCGCCGAATCGAACGAGGTCGATGTCCCGCGCGCCGCGAAACGAGCGGAGAATCTGCAGATAGTAGATCGCCTCGAGGAAGTTCGTCTTGCCATGCCCATTCTCCCCGACGAGCGCGAGTCCCTCGGCGGGGAGCGCGAGGTCCATCGGCGCGAGGTTGCGAAAATCGCGCAGCGTGATGCGCGCGACGTGCGCGCGCGACGTGCGCTGCGGCGCCATGACGGTCGCGGACTCGCTCACGGGATGATCGTGACCGTGTCGGCGGCCGAGATGGCGAAGTGCTGGTCGTCCTCGACGATCGCTTCGACCACCACCCGCGTCCCGGGGGGAATCGTGTCGTTGACGGGGAGGCCGAAGTCGGCCGCGATCTCACCGACCTCGGGGGCGTCGCCGAATGTCCGCACGGTGTCGAACGCGCTTCGGGCAGTGATGACCCAATCGACGATACCGCTCGCGTCCCGCGCCCGGAGCGTGCCGCGAATCGAGTCGCCGGCGGCGACCTCGCGGGCGCTGAGCATCAGCTCGACGACCGGAGTGTCGAGTCGCTCGCGCTCGGCGAAGCACGCACCTAACGACGTCAGGAGCGCCGGCCCCACCCATGCCGACCTGGTCCGCATCACCGCCCGGTGAAATGGGGGGCGCGCTTCTCGAGGAAGGCGCGCATCCCCTCCCGCATGTCCTCGGTGGCGGCGAGCAGGCCGAACTGGTCCGCCTCGAGGCGCAGCGCGTCGTCGAGGGGAAGCTCCATGCCGCGAACCACCGCTTCGATCGACATCGCGAGCGCGACCGGTCCGTTCGCGAGCATTTTCCGGAGCATCGCGGTGGCGTGCGCCATGAGCTCGGCGGCGGGGACGACGGCGTTCACGAGCCCGATCCGGTACGCCTCCTGCGCGCTGATCATCTCGGCGGTGAGGATGAGCTCCAGGGCACGACCCTGGCCCACGAGCCGCGGCAGGCGCTGAGAGCCGCCGTACCCCGGCCCGATCCCGAGCTTCACTTCCGGCTGGCCGAACTTCGCGTTCTCGGCCGCTATTCGAACGTGGCACGCCATGGCCAGCTCGCAGCCGCCGCCCAGCGCAAAGCCGTTGACCGCCGCGATGATGGGCTTGGGCGAGGTCTCGATCCTGCGCAGGACCTCCTGGCCCCGGCGCGCGCGCTCGCGGCCTTCCAGTGGACCCTGTTTGGCCAGCTCCGCGATGTCCGCGCCGGCCACGAACGCCTTGTTTCCAGACCCGGTGAGGATGGCCCCGCCGACATCGGCGCGGCTCCGGATTTCCTCGACTGCCTGCCCGAGCTCACTGACAGTTAAATCGTTGAGCGCATTGAGCTTATCGGGACGATTCACCGTCAGCGTCGCCACCTGGTCGCTGACGTCTAACGTTATGTTCTGGAAGGGCATTCGTCGTGTCGGGTAGGGACGGTGGGGCCGTCCCAGAATCTAATGGACCGGACCCCTTTTTGCTTTCCGCCGGAACGTGCCCATGCCGCGATGGATTACAAGACACGGCTCGAAGCGCACGGCCTTTCAATACCGCGATCCGAGCGGGCGAGCCGTGCGGGATACCCGCGCGCTCGAGCGCATCGACGCGCTTCGGATTCCGCCCGGCTGGAACTCGGTGCACATCGCCCTCAGCGAGCGCGCGGCGATTCAGGCGTGGGGTATCGACACCAAGGGGCGCAAGCAGTACCGCTACCACCAGCGCGCCGTCAAGCGGAGCGAGGCGGCCAAGTTCTTTCGTGTGCGGGCGCTCGCCCGTGATCTCCCTCGGATCCGCGAGTCCCTCTACCGCGATTTCTGCCGCGATGACTTTTGCCGCGAGCATGTGCTTGCGGCGGTCGTACGGCTCATCGGCGATGGGTTCTTTCGCGTGGGAAGCGAGCGCTACCTCAAGGAAAACCGCACGTTCGGCATCTCGACGCTGCACAAGTCACACGTGCGCGTCGACGGTCCCTGCCTGATCTTCGAGTACCGCGGCAAGCGTGGGATCGAGCACCGACAGGTCGTCGTCGACGCAGAGCTCGCGGCGTTCGTCGCGCGCTTGCTGGACGCACCTGGTCGTCGGCTCTTCAAGTACCGGGATGCGGAGGGGTGGCACGACCTCGATGCCCGCGACGTGAACCACTACCTGCGCAGGAACCTCGGCGTGCGCTACACGGCGAAGGATTTTCGCACGTGGGGCGGCACGCTGCGGCTGGCCACGGTGTTGGCCGAGCTGGGGCCGGCGAACAGCGAGCGCGAGGCGAAGCGCAATGTCGTCATGGCGGTGCGGATGGTGGCCGCGGAGCTCGGGAATACGCCGGCCGTCTGTCGCAAGTCGTACGTGCATCCCATCGTGATTGCCCGCTACCTGGATGCGGGCGACACCATCGCGCGCGGGCTTGCGCGCGTCGCCCCGCAACACGGCGTCGCCCGCCATCACCCCGAGGAGCGCGCGTTGCTGCGCTTCCTGGACCGGCACTTTCCGGAGCGCCGTCGGAAGCCGCGCCCGAAGCCGGTGGAGGCCGCGGCCGCGGCGTAGCCCGTCCGGCAGGGAGCGTGCTACGTTCCCTGGCCATGGCCATCATCGAGTCGGTCCGCTGGTCGCCCGCTGGCGACGCAGTGCGCATCATCGATCAGACACAGCTTCCCGGACGGCTCGTCGAGCGCGATCTCCGCTCGATCGATGACGTCTGCGAGGCGATCGGCCGGCTCGCGGTTCGCGGTGCTCCAGCCATTGGTATCGCGGGCGCGATGGGCCTCGTGACCGCGCTCATCCCATCCGCGCGGGAATCACGTGCGGTGTTCGAGGGCACGCTGCGCGCGTACGCGGCACGGATCCGCGCCACCCGTCCGACGGCGGTCAATCTCCCCCGCGCGCTTGACCGGATGCTCGCTTGCGCGGCGGAGGTTGGAGGAAGTGCGTCGAACGTCCTCGCGGCCCTCCGCGCCGAAGCGACCGCCCTGCTCGAGGAAGATCGTGCAATGTGCCGCCGGATCGGCGAGAACGCGCTTCCGCTGATCAGCGATGGGGCAAGCGTTCTTACCCACTGTAACGCCGGTGCTCTCGCGACCGGTGGCATCGGCACCGCGCTGGCTCCCATCTATCTCGCGCACGAGGCGGGACGCCGGGTCCGCGTGTTCGTCGACGAGACGCGCCCGCTGCTGCAGGGCAGTCGGCTGACAGCGTGGGAGCTATCACGAGCCGGGATTCCCGTGACGGTCATCGCGGATGGCGCTGCTGCCAGCCTCATGCGGGCGGGCGCGGTTGACCTCTGCATTGTCGGGGCCGACCGCATCGCCGCCAACGGCGACGTCGCGAACAAGGTCGGCACATATGCGGCCGCCCTGGCCGCGCAGCACCATGGACTGCCGTTTTACGTGGCCGCGCCGACCTCCACGCTCGACCCATCGCTGCCCAATGGCGATGCGATCCCGATCGAGCGTCGCTCGGGCGACGAGCTCGCCTGCCTGGGCGCTGTGCGCCTAACGCCTCCGGCGGCCGACATCGACAACCCTGCCTTCGACGTGACGCCCGCGGAGATGGTGACGGCGATCGTGACGGACGTTGGCGTGTTTCGCCGACCCTTTGATTTCAGCGGTGGTCGAGGTGATCGCGGTGATCGAGGTAACGTCGCCTCGATCACCTCGACGACCTCGATCACCTCGACTTCCTAGACCACATGCCCTCCGTTCTCGCCATCGACCAGGGGACCACCGGGTCCACCTGCCTCGTCATCTCGGAGGACGGACGCATCATCGGCCGAGGCTATCGGGAGATTCCGCAGCACTACCCGCGGCCGGGATGGGTGGAGCACGATCCGCGCGACCTCCTCGACCGGACGATCGAGGCCGCTCGTGAGGCGATCGCCAGGGCGGGGACGACCCCGGACGCCATCGGGATCACCAATCAGCGCGAGACCGTCGTGCTCTGGGAACGGAAGACCGGGGAGCCGATCGGGCGCGCGATCGTGTGGCAGGATCGCCGTACCGCGGAGCGATGTCTCGAGCTCGCGCCCGAAGCCGATCGCATCGCGCGACTCACCGGACTGGTCACGGATCCCTACTTCTCCGGTACCAAGCTCGAGTGGATGCTCCGGGATGACTCCGTGCGTCGTCGCGCCATGCGAGGCGAGCTGGCGGCGGGCACAGTCGACAGCTGGCTGATCTGGTCGCTCACACGCGGGGCGGTGCACGCCACCGACCCGACGAATGCGTCGCGCACGATGCTCTACGACATCGACGCGCGCGCGTGGAGCGATGAGCTCTGCGAGCTTCTGCACGTCCCCAGAGCGCTGCTGCCTGGCGTGCGATCGTCCAGCGGAGAGTTCGGCGTCGCGGACTCGGCCTTCCTGGGCAAGGCACTGCCGATCATGGGGGTCGCGGGCGATCAGCAGGCGGCGCTCTTCGGACAGGGATGCCACTCGCCTGGCACGAGCAAAAACACATACGGCACCGGCGCCTTTCTGCTGCTCAACACGGGCTCGCAGCGAGCCGAAGGCGGAGGAGGCCTGCTCACGACGATCGCGTGCGACGCGATGGGACGACCCGCGTATGCGCTCGAGGCGGCGATCTTCATCGCCGGCGCCGCGATTCAATGGCTCCGGGACGGCCTCGGTATCCTCGCGACCGCCGCCGAGAGTGAGGCAGCTGCACGCGCGGTCTCGTCAACCGACGGGGTGTATTTCGTGCCGGCGCTCGTTGGGATGGGCGCACCGCACTGGGAGCCGCGCGCGCGCGGAACCATCGTCGGCCTGACGCGAGGAACGACGAGCGCGCATCTCGTTCGCGCGGCGCTCGAGGCCATGGCGTATTCGACGGCGGACGTTCTGGACGTCATGCGCGCGCGTGCGGGGCGCGGCGCCGGCGGGTTTTCCGCGGAGCGAAATGCACCGCTCCGCGTGGACGGCGGCGCGACCGAGAACGATTGGCTGATGCAATTTCAGGCGGACGTGCTGGGGATTCCGGTGGAGCGGCCGGAGCAGATCGAGACCACGGCGCTTGGCGCCGCCGGCCTTGCTGGACTGGCTGCCGGGATCTGGCCTAACGTGGACGCGTTTCAGGCCACCAGGAAATTCACGAGGTTCGAGCCCGGCGAGGGCCGGGAGACGGCGCGCGCCGGCGCTGCCGGATGGGCGCGGGCGGTTCGCGCCGCCCTCACCTGGGCGCGGGACGGCGCATGACCGCCCGACGCCTTCCGACGCTCCTCGACGCACACCGAGAGGCGCTCGCAGCCTGTCGCCGATGCGCACACCCCGATGAGCGGGTGCTGCCGATCATCTCCGAGGCTCGGCGGCCGCGCGTGATGCTCGTCGGTCAGGCCCCGGGCAAGAGCGAGATCGAGGATCGGCGCGCATTCGCTGGTCGCGCGGGCCGAACGCTCTTCCGCTGGCTTGAGCAGGCCGGACTCGACGAGCCGTCATTCCGGCGCGACGTGTACATCGCCGCCGTCACGCGGTGCTATCCGGGACCGAGTTCATCCGGTCGTGGCGATCGGGTTCCGTCTCCCGAGGAGCAGGCGCGGTGCGCCCCGTGGCTCGAGGCCGAGCTCGACCTCATCCGCCCGGCGCTGATCATCCCCGTCGGCCGGCTCGCGATCGACCGATTCCTCGACAACGAGCCGCTCGACTGCCTGGTCGGCCGCGTGCACCGTACTCGCGTGCGAGGCCGGGAGGTCGCGCTGATCCCGCTGCCGCATCCATCGGGGGCCAGCAGCTGGATCAACCTCCCGGCGAACCGCGCGCTGCTCGATCGGGCGCTGCACCACCTTCGCGCCGCATTCACGAGACTCGGCGTCGGCCGAGCGCGAGCGACCACGCGACGGACGGCCTAACGAAGCTCCTGGAGGTGTCCATGGAGGTAATCCTCGCCTTTGCCCTGTCGCTGCATGCACCGCCGCGTTTCAGCGTCGCGCCGGACAAGCTCAAGCACTTCTTCCTGTCGGCGTTCGTGCAGAGCGCTTCGTATTCCGCGTTGCGGCTCGGCGGCGTCGAGCATGACGGAGCCCTCGTGACCGCCGGCGTCGCCACCGTGGCGGTCGGGATCGGCAAGGAAATTCACGACGTGCGATCGGGTGGACGATTCAGCGCCGGTGATCTCATATGGGATTTGCTCGGGGCGGGGGCCGCCGCCACGGTGCTCGAGCAATCGCACCGGTGAGCCGATCGGCGTTCCTCTACACGCCCGTTCCCGAGAGCCCTATATTCCGGCCGTGATCCTGGAGCCGCCTTTCCCTTGCCCAGCCAGCACGTGAGCGACGATCAGAAGACCCAGCAATCGGTGGATGACCGCCGCTCGCAGCTTGGGTTGCGTGCGCTCATCGACGAGATGTTGCAGCAAGTACGCGAGCTGAACCGCCATGCGGCGACGTGGGATCCCGACGAGCGCGCGAAGGCCGAGCAGCAGCTCGAGATGATCATGGCCCGCGTGAGGGACGAGGCGTCGCGGGGACACACGAAGCCGCAGTAAGCGCGCGAGGCTCGCGCGCGCGAAGCCGTGATCCTCGTTGGCGAGCTGGGGCTCTGGGTCGCCCTCCTCATGGCGGCCTGGGGCGCCATCGTATCATTTGCCGGCGGGCGCCTCGGACGAGCCGACCTCATCGCGAGCGGGGCGCGCGCACTGTACGCGACCTTTGCGGGCCTCGTGCTCGCAAGCGCCGGGCTTCTCGTTGCCCTGGTCACCTCGGATTTCTCTCTCGCGTACGTCGCCTCGGTGACGAGCGCGAATCTGCCACTCGGCTACAAGGTCGCCGCGCTCTGGGCGGGCCGGGCCGGGGGGATGCTGGCGTGCTCGCTCATCGTGGCCGTATGCGCCGCGATCGCGGTCGCGGCAAATCAGACGCGCAACCGCGCCGCCATGCCATACGTCAGCGGGATGCTGTCCGTCGTCCTGCTGGTGTTCCTTGCCATCCTGTGCTTCGATGTGAATCCGTACGCGCGCCTCGTTCCGATCCCGGCCGAAGGACGCGGCATGCATCCGGATCTCCAGCATCCAGCGATGGTCGTGCACCTACCCACGCTTTACGTCGGCTATGCCGCGGCAGCGATTCCGTTTGCGTTCACGATCGCGGCGCTGGCTTCTCGAACGCTCGAGGATGAAGCCGCTCTCGATGTCCGGCGCTGGGCCGCCGCCTCCTGGCTCTTCATCACGATGGGGATCGTCAGCGGCATGTGGTGGACGTACGTCGACGCGGGCCCCGAACCGGCCTGGCTGCACGATCCCATTGAACGGTCGTCACTTTTCCCGTGGTTGGCCGCCACGGCGTTCCTGTACGTCGCCAAGCGGCGAGACGTCAGGGCTCGAGCGGCCGGAGCCCTTGTGGGCACACGTACGCTGGCAGGCCGGTACATGCTGTATGTCGGCATCGTCGTCTTTGTCATCGCCTGCGCCGGATTCACTTTCAGGAAGGAGCGCGAGGTCACGCTCGCACCGGGCGAATCCACGACGCTCGTCGACCCGTTTGGTCGCGAGTGGACGTTTACGAGTCAAGGCGTGTCCGATTTTCCGGAGCTCAATCGGGCCGTCGAAGCGGTCCCGTTGCGCGCCACGCGCGCCGGTGCGCCGCCGAGATTCATCATCAGCGAACGGCGCGAGTACGTCGACAGCCGTGGGCAGGCGACGTTCGAGCCCTCCATCGAGCCCGGCATCGATTATTCGCTGCTGCAAGCCACCTATGTCGTGCTGACGAACATCGCCCGCGATCGCGTGAATCTCCGTATTGCCTTCCACCCGCTCATGGTGTGGGTGTGGGTCGGTGGCATCGCCATCGCGATCGGCGGTACCATGACGTTCTGGCCGGCGCGCCTCGTGCGCGGGAGCGATGCGCGGTGACGGCGCTCATCGTGGGGACCGTGCTTGCGCTCGCGGCGCTCGCGTATGTCTTGTGGCCGATCATCACAGCGGCTGAAGCGCGGCCGGGTGCGGCCTCGCGCGCTCCAGATCGCTCGGAAGGCGCGGCGCCTTTGGAGACCGTTCCGGATGATCCCGTTGAAGCGGAGATCCGGCGGGCGCGGCTGCAGCTGCGGGTCTGTCCGGTGTGCGGGCCGCGACC
>JAICOJ010000071.1 GCA_025930755.1 Gemmatimonadaceae bacterium | reverse complement strand
ATTGTGGAAGAGGAGGGCGGTCATCGAGATCGATTGCGGATTTCTTTCTCTCACGCCACCACATCGCGCACGCGCGACAGCGTCAACGGCGCTTGCGCCTCCCCCCGACATGCGTAGAAGCAGGCATTACAGTCGATTTTCGAGTAGGGGCGGAACTCGCTCCAGTGAACGTCGGGGGGAAAGTCGGGGCATCGGCGCACGAAGCCCCTGGGATCGATGTGGATCGTGCGAAGTCCCGACGCGCAGGGGTCTCGCAGCTCGCCTCGGAAGTAGCGCGGAATCTGACGCAGGTACCAGTCCGAGCTGGTGATCACGCCACGGTGCTTGCGCTTGAAGGCGAGGAGCGCGGTCACGACCGAATCGACGAGCGCCAGACGGTCGGGGCGCGGGAAATGGGTCGGGTTGCCGTTCTTCATGTCGGTGTAGGTGCTGAAGCCGACGCCAATGCCCAACCCGTGCGCGGCACGAACGATGTCCATGACATGCTCGAGGTTCTCGTCCTTGATCACCGTATTGAATCGCACGTTGTCGATTCCGTCATCCCGCAGCCGGGGAACCGCGTCGAGGATCCGCGCGGCGAGTCCCGGAATGCCGCGCGCCCGATCGTGCCGCTCATCGAGAAAATCGAGTGAGATGCTGAACTGATTGATGCCCGCCTCCCACAGCGAGCGGGCGCGTTCGGCAGTGAGCATCGCGCCATGGGTGATGAGCGTGATGTACTTGAGGCGCACCGCGCCGCTCACGGCCGCGACGAGATCCTCGAGGTCGCGCCGAAGCAGCGGCTCTCCTCCCGTGAAGCACACCATCAACGGGTCGAAGAAGCGGGCCGCGTCGGCAAAGCTTTTCAGCTCGCTCGCCTTCTCCGACGCGGGCGTCTTCCAGTAGTCGCAGAAGTCGCACCGCGCGTTACACCGCATCGTCACCTCGAAATGGACGAGCAGCGGCTTCCTTCGCAGGTGGAGCCACGCGTACTTCGCGGCGAACAGGGGGACGTGGTATGGGGAGAATCGCGAGGACAGCATCGCTCGTCAGGGCCGCCGGATTAGGAAAGCGCACATGGGTACAGAGGGCCGCAGTGCTGCACCGGCAAAGGCGGACATACGGATACCACGCACACGATCCGGATGAACATGGATTGCGGCTCTATCTGGCAGTTAAACAACAAACGTTGGGAACCTCGTCTCGCATGGCGCCCGCTACGGCGGACAAGTATCCATGTTGTTCCGGGTCGTTTCCGCGCACATCCGTGTTCAACGCTTCGACGTTGCCGTTCTCGCGGCGCTCTGCGGTTTCAAGACGACATCGATCATGATCGCTCGCGAGCGGCCCGAGGGCTCATCGGAATAGCGATTCCCTTCTCGGCCGCGGTCTCGATCGCCGCCTCATAGCCTGCGTCCGCGTGACGCGCCACGCCAATCCCCGGATCGTTCGTCAGCACTCGCTGGAGCCTAACGCGCATCTCGGGCGTGCCGTCGGCGACGATGACCTGTCCGGCGTGCAGCGAGTTCCCCATGCCGACACCCCCCCCATGGTGGAACGAGACCCATGAGGCGCCGCTCGCGACGTTCAGGAGGGCGTTGAGAATCGGCCAGTCGGCGACGGCATCACTCCCATCACGCATGGCTTCCGTCTCACGGAACGGTGAGGCAACGCTACCGGTGTCGAGGTGATCCCTGCCGATCACGATCGGCGCCGACAGGTGACCCCGCGCGACGAGATCGTTGAGGGCGACCCCGAACGCGGCACGCTCCCCCTGCCCCAACCAGCAAATGCGCGCGGGCAGGCCCTGGAAGTGGACCTTTTCACGCGCCAAGGCAATCCACCGACTCAAGTGCGCATTGCCGGGAAAAAGCTCGAGCACCAGCTGATCGGTGCGCGCGAGGTCCGCCGGATCCCCGGAGAGCGCCACCCATCGGAAGGGGCCCTTTCCTTCGCAAAAAAGCGGGCGCACGTAGGCGGGCACGAACCCGGGAAAGGCGAACGCCTCGCGCTCCCCGGCGTCGAACGCCACCGTGCGAATGTTGTTGCCATAGTCGAACGTGACCGCACCGCGCCGCTGCATCTCGAGCATCGCCCGGACGTGCATCACGATCGACGCCGTGGCCCGCGCAATGTACTGCGCGGGGTCGGATCGCCGCAGGTCGCTCGCCCTCTCCATGCTCAGCCCGGCGGGGATGTATCCATTCAATGTGTCGTGCGCACTGGTCTGGTCGGTGAGCACGTCGGGCGTGATGCCGCGCCGAACGAGCTCGGGCAACACCTCCGCGGCGTTGCCCACCAGCCCGACGGAGAGCGCTTCATGGCGATGCCGAGCCTCGTCCATCCACCCCAGCGCTTCCGTCAGGTCGTGGCTCCGTCGATCGATGTAGCCCGTCGCGAGCCGCTTCTCGATGCGTGCCGGATCGACCTCGACGCAGAGGATGGCTGCGCCATTCATCGTCCCCGCGAGTGGCTGCGCCCCACCCATGCCGCCGAGTCCTGCCGTGAGCACGAAGCGGCCAGCCAGCGAGCCATCGAAGTGCTGGCGCGCGACCGCGCCAAACGTCTCGTACGTGCCTTGCAGGATTCCCTGTGTTCCGATGTAGATCCACGAGCCGGCGGTCATCTGGCCGTACATCATGAGGCCGGCGCGCTCGAGCTCGCGGAACTTTTCCCACGTCGCCCATCGCCCAACGAGATTGCTGTTCGCGATGAGAACGCGCGGCGACGACACGTGCGTGCGAAACACTCCCACGGGCTTCCCGCTCTGGACGAGCAGCGTCTCGTCATTCTCCAGCGCCCGCAACGTGCGAACGATCGCATCGAATGACGGCCAGTCTCGAGCCGCCTTCCCGATGCCACCGTACACGACGAGGTCGTCGGGACGCTCCGCGACCTCGGGATCGAGGTTGTTCATCAACATTCGCAGCGCCGCTTCCTGCTGCCACCCTTTGCAGGAGATCTTGCTCCCACGCGGCGCTCGAACGACGCGAGCGCCTACGGGCGCCTCGGATCCGCTGGCGGTCACCGTCATCCGACGAGCTCCAGCGCAGGCGGCGCGAAGACGCCGCCCCGCACCGCGGCGGCAATGTCGGCGATGTCGGTGCTGAGCACCCGGTCGCGCTCGAGCGGCGGGATGAGCTCACGCACTCGCTGGTGCGCGGCGGCGACCCCGCGCCCGGGCGCGAGTGGCGCGCGGCAGTCGATTGCCTGCGCCGCACACATGAGCTCGACCGCGAGGATGTAGCCAAGGTTGTCGATCACTCGGCGGAGCTTCCACGCCGCGCCCATGGCCATCGGTACCACGTCCTCCTTGTTCCCGTCGGTCGGAATGGTGTCGACACTCGCCGGATGCGAGAGCACCTTGCACTCGCTGGCCAGCGCGGCCGCGGTCACTTGTGCCATCATGAATCCGGAGGAGACGCCGGCGTCGCTGGTCAGAAAGGGGGGCAATCCCTGATTGAGATCGGGGTGCACGAGCCGGTCGATGCGCCGTTCCGAGATCGTCGCGAGATTCGTCAGCGCAATCGCGAGGATGTCGAGCGCCATCGCCACCGGTTGCCCATGAAAATTTCCACCGCTCAGAATCGTCCCGTCCTCGAACACCAGCGGATTGTCGGTCGCGGCGTTCAGTTCCGCGGATACCATGCCGGCCGAGAACTCGAGCGCATCGCGTGCGGCCCCGTGGACCTGGGGCATGCATCGTAAGGCATACGCATCCTGCACCCGTGGATCGTCGTGGCGATGCGACTCGCGAATCTCGCTCTCGGCGAGCAGCTCGAGCAGCAGCGCCGCCGAGCGACGCTGACCGCGCTGGCCGCGCGCGTCGTGCAGCCGGGCGTCGAACGCCGCCGGTGTTCCGAGCAGGCCTTCCAGCGACATCGCGCCGGCAACGTGAGCGGTCGTCCAGAGACGCCGCGCGTCGTGCACCGCCAGCGCCGCCACCGCGGTATGCGCCTGCGTGCCATTGATCAGGGTAATGCCTTCCTTGGGCCCGAGTGTCACCGGCGCAAGGCCGACCGCGCGCAACAGCTCGCCCGCCGGTCCACGCGTGTGGTCGCGAATGAGATCGCCTTCGCCGATCAGCGCGAGCGCGAGGTGCGCGAGCGGCGCGAGATCGCCGCTTGCGCCGACGCTTCCCTGCTCGGGAATCGGCGGGTGAATGCCTGCGTTCAGCATTCCGAGCAGCAGGTCGATGAGCTCGGGTCGCGCCCCCGAATACCCCTTGGCGATGACGTTCGCGCGGAGAAGCATCATCGCCCGCACTTCGCGCGTGGGCATCAACGGCCCCACACCCGCGGCGTGGCTGCGCACGAGATTCACTTGCAGCTCGGCGAGCCGTTCGGGCGGCACCGAGACCTCGGACAGCTTCCCGAATCCGGTCGTGACGCCGTAGACGACCTCTCGACGCCTGACGAGATCATCGACGATACGACGCGTCGCACCGACGTGCGTGCGCGCCGTATCAGCAAGCGTCACCGGGGCGCGCTCGACCGCGACACGATGCACGTCATCGATGGTGAGCGAGGCGCCATCGAGAACAACCGGGTGGGGCATGCGAACGAAAATCGGTTCGCGGGCCGGGAGATTCAAGGCCGAACGGCACAGGTGACCGATGTGATCGAGGTCGTCGAAGCGATCGAGAAGGGACACCGACGTTCCCGCGATCGCTTCGACGACCTCGACTCCCCTGCCCAGCCTGTGTCTAGATCCCCGTGACTACCCTCGTTCCGACGCGCAGCTCCGGATTCCCCGGATCACTCTGGTACGCCCAATCGAAGATCATGTAGTCGGCCGTCGTGTGCGTCACACGAACGGCGCCATAGTGCAGACCATCGGACAGGGTGGTCTCGACCACGTACGCGTAGCCAGCGACCGCTTCGATCGCACCGGTGCTGAACCGATCACGCGCCGGCGCGATGTCGATCGACGTCAGGTCGTCGACGGGCGATGTGCTGTAAAGCGCGAGCCGTGTGCCACTCCGCACCGGTGTGATCCACACCGAGCCATCCGACCGGCGCTCGAGCCTGAAGTCGATGTCCGTGCGATCGCCCGCCAGAATCTGACCCATGGCGCCGGGCGACGGGAAGTGGAAGCGGAACCCGCTCGAGGCCAGCGAGGCTTGCGTCGCGAAAACCAGGAAGTTGCGCGAGTCGTAGCGTGGCGTATCGGCACGCGGAGTCGTCCACAGACTCTCGTGGCCATCGCGACTCACGGTACTCGCCGCAAAGCATCGCGGCGCACCGTTGGTGAGGCCAGTCGCGAGGAAATCCTCGGAGACCGTCGTCCCTTCGAGTACCCACAGATCGCCCTCACATTCGTTCGCGTCGAGGTCGTAGACCGTGGAGTACACGCGATAGTAGTCGAACATGGTCGGATCGGTCTGGCGTCCATTCGGTGACCACGACAGCTGGATCGCACGATCGAGCGAGACCGACACGAGCGCCGCCGGCGCGGGCAGGCGATTGCGCTCGTCGACCGTGATCGAGTTCGACGGGCCGCTCTGATTGCCCCCTCCATCCTCCGACACGACGTAGTATTGCAGGTGCGGGAATCCGGCGTCGTGGAACGTCGTCGACGTCGTCGCGGCGCGACGGCTCCACGAGCTGCTGGTCGAGCCGCGCGAGTAAATCGCGAAGACTTCGATGTCCGGATCACCCGGATCGGTCCAGCTCAGCAGGATCCCGTCCGGATTCTCGGGATCGCCGCTTGGAATGAGCTGATAGGTAAGATCGGAGGGCGCCTCGAGGTCGTCAGGGCCGAGATCGCCTTCGTAGTCGGTGCACGCCGCGATTCCCATCGCGAAGAGCATCCACACAACGCTGCGTCGCATGCGTGTCTCCAGTGAGTGGCGTGCCCACATGAATGCACCGGGCGCGCCGCCTGGCACGACGCGACTAACTCATTGTTACTTCATGACTTCGCGCGCCGTCGCCGTCGGCGCTGTCCGCGCGGGGAGACAGGTTTGTGTGCAAATACCGGAACTGCGAACTGCGAGATGCGAACTGCGAGATGCGAACTGCGAACTGCGAACTGCGAACAACTGCAACGGCTGAATGGCATTCACCGCAGAGGACCCACCGCCGATAAAGGCCGTGCTCGCAGTTCGCAGTTCGCAGCTCGCAGTTGGCAGTTCGCCCTACGGTGCCCTGTACGTCGACCTGTTGTAGTCGAACTTCAGCTCCGGCTCTGCCTTCAGCGCGATGAAAAAGCTGAACGCGAAGTTGCCGAACGGCGAACGGTTGAAGCCGAACGTCGCGCGCCAGTCGTGGAGGTCGCGCTGCAGCGTCACGCTATGGTCGGCGAAGTCACCTGTCTCGAAGTCGTAGGAGGTGCTCCATTGCGCCGCCCACTTCGGCGTCAGATTGAACGAGAAGCTCCCGCGCATCGACGACTGCGGCGGCTGAATCACGCGCGACACACCCTGGTTCGACGGGAGCGAATCGTCCGGAAGCTCGAGCAACGCCTGCGCCTCGCAGGCGGCGCGCAGCCCCGGGTCGGGCACGTTCCGGCACCGCGCCCGGGGATCGAAGAAGGTCACGTCGACGCCGCGAGGCGGGCGGTCGCGTGAGTACGAATAGCTGAGTGACGCCGACCATCCCTGCTCCGTATCGATCCCGCGCGGGTCGCGCGCCGCGCCGAACCCGCCGGGCTGCACAGGCGGCCGGTCACCAGGAAGGCTGTCACTCCCCGGCGGATTCTGCGGCACCTCACTCCCCGGGACCGCTTTCCCGAACACGCGCGCGAGAAAGGCGAATGGGTTGCGATCGCGGCCGATCGACAGGCCCATGTCCGTGGACGTTCGGAAGGGCTTGAAGCGCGCCGTGTCGCTTGCCACGTCTCCCTCGAACAACGAATACCGCACCCCCACGTCGAAGCCCGGCAGCAAGTCGGATGACAGGCGGTACCCGAAGTTGGACGTCTCGAATCCCGTCGACGCTTTGCCCGTCCGGCGAGCGCGCTCGAAGTTGTAGGTCAGCGCATCGAGGCCCATCGAGAACACCTTGACCTTGCGCACCGCGGCTTCCGAGGTATCCCCGCCGCGCCCACGCAGCTTCGCTTCGAGGTTGTGGTTGAACGACAGGGTGAGCGACTGCTGCGTGATGAAGCTGAGGTTGCCTTCGCGGGCCTGGTTGCGCGCGGCCAGATACGCATCGCTCACCTTTCCGGCCGGGGCGTAGGTGTACGAGAGGCTGGGTGAGATCGTATGGCGGAAGCGCGTGACCGGGCCGAATCCCGGGAACAGCCCGTAGAAGGTCGGCGACATTGAGAGCGCGTAGGCGAGGCGCTTCCCCTGATAGACGTATTCGCCCCCTGTGAGCTCGTTCCGTATCGCAAACGGGCCGCTGCTCTGGTTGAGCACCTGGATCGACGGCACGAGATTCAGCCGACCCTGGAAGATGTTCGGGAGCGAGAACTGCGTCTGCCATTCGATCTCGGTGTTGAATCCACGGGCGTAGACGCGCGTCTGCCGCTTGCTGGGGTCGTTAGGATCGACGATGTCCCACGCAATCGGATGATCCTGCTCTTCGTCGGTAATCTGGACGCTGTTCGTCCAGTTGAAGTTGAAGATCCGGATCGGCGTCTGAAACCGGACGGTCGTCGTGCGTTGATCGCCTATGAGCCGTGAGCTGTCGAGACCGCCTCCGGGCCGTGGCGTGAATCTGAATCCCACGCGCGGATCGTTGACCGTCATGTCGAGAACCTGCCGGTTCGTCAGGCTGAGCTGCGGATTCCACTCCAGCCACGAGGCGAGTGAGATCGCTCCGCGCGGGGTCAGTGACAGCGTGGGCAGCTCGCGGCGAATCTCGTCGCGCCCCGACGATTGCTGCTGCGAGCCACCGAGCGCCATGCGGAACAGGCCGAAATCACGATCGTAGCTCGCCGAGGAGTGGATCGTCGCGAACGTCTGCTCGACGGTGACCGACCGGTCCCGCTCGAGGCTGGTGTTCGTCTGGTAGTTGAGGTCGGCGCGCAGCGAGCTCTTCTGCGAGAATTGCTGCGAGTGCCACAGCCGATACGAGCTGCCGCTGCGGCCGTTCGTCCACGACGAATTGCTCCATGCCAGCCCTCCCCGCATCGCGCGCGAGAGCCAGTTGTACTTCCACTCCGCGCGCCAGTCCAGCCATCCGGGGTCCACGTCGCTTCCACGCGCGCCGCTGCGCCACCCCATCTCCACCTTGGCATCCATGTAATCGTTCATCGCCCAGTACCAGCCGAGCCCATCGATATGGCGGCGGTACGTGGTGCTGTTGCGCACGATGTCGCTGAAGCCGAACCGCGGCGGCAAAAGGCCGCTGCGACGCCCCCGGCGAAGGTCCTGATAGATGAACGGCACCCACAGGATCGGAATGTCATGGATGTAGAGCACGGCGGGACGCGCGATCAGCGCGCGGCGGCCGATCATCTTCACTTCCCTGGACTTGAAGTGATAGTGCGGCTCGGTGAGATCGCAGCTCGTGATCGTGCCGCTCGTCGCGTAAAACGTGCGCTCCGCGCTCGCCGTATCCGTGGCGAACCCGGTTCTGTGGCCTTCGACGAACCAGATCTCGCCGCTTTGGACACTCGTCGCGATGCCGGTTCCCGATCCCTGCCTCGACTGCACGTCGTAAATCAGTCGCCCGGTCGCGACGAGGTCCGCCGTCTGCGATGGGTCGCGGAGCACAATGGTGTCGCCGAGCGCGCGCACGACCTTCAGCGAGTCGTTGTAGCGTATGGTGTCGGCGATGAGCGTCGTCTGCTCTCGTCCGACGGCGGCGTTGCCGAGAACGATGATCTCCTTCGCCTTCGCGTCGAAGATGACACGATCCCCCTGATACCGCGTGGCGAGATATCCGGCTCGCGCCAGCAGCTCCGCCATCACCGAGTCGGGCTCTGCCCACTCCACGAGGCGCGTCGTGTCGCGTGCCGATGTGTCCTGCGCGCCCGGCGTCTGCCGCGGCGGAGTCGGCGGCCGCTGCTGCGCGCTTGCCTGCATCGCGGTGCAGACGCTCGCGACGGCGACGGCGAGCATGCCGATCCGACGCGGTCTCACGCGGTCGCCTCTCGCTCGGCCGCGTCGGCGGCGATCCGGTTCTCGCGCCGTCGATGAACCACGTAGGCAAGCAGGATGCTCGCCTCGTACAGCAGGTAGATCGGGCCGGTGAGCAGCGCGAGTGAAAGCAGGTCGCCGCCCGGCGTGATCAGGGCGCCCGCGACCATCGACAGAATGAAGGCATAGCGGCGGAACTTGCGAAGCATTCGCGGCGTCACGAGCCCGAGCGCGGTGAGCGCGAGAATGACGATCGGCAGCTCGAAGACGGCGCCGAAGGCCAGCGACATCGTGATCGCGAAGCCGAAATACTGCGCTGCGGTAATCATCGGCTCGAGCGACTGCGTCTCGAACGTCAGGAGAAAGCGAAGCGTGAGCGGCAAGATCGCCTGGTACGCGACGACCACCCCGAGCGCGAACAGCACCACCGCGCCAGCGATGACCGGGATGACGACCTTCTTTTCGTGTCGGTACAGTGCCGGTGAGAGAAACGCCCACACCTGGTAGATAATGACCGGCAGCGCGAACACGAGCCCGACGCCGAACGACACCCGCATGACGATCCCGAACGACTCGCCCGGATGCGTGTAGACCAGCTTCTTCCCCTGGAGATAGGGGAGAATCGGCGCCTGGAGAAACCCGATGACGTCCACCTGCGTCACGAGCAGGAAGGCGACGATCATCCCCCCGAGCAGCGCCATGATCGACCACAGAATACGCCAGCGCAGCTCCTCGAGGTGATCGAGGAACGGCATCTCTGCGCCCGACGTCTTCGGTCCCACGAGACCTCGCTATTGCATCGTGCGCAGCCGCTCACGGGCGAGCTGCGCTTCGTCCGACCGCGGGTAGCGCCTGACGAGCTCGTTCAGCGCGGTGCGCGCCATGGCGATGTTGCCACGCTGCTGCAGCAGGAGCGCGCGCTTGTACAGCGCCGTCGGCGCGCGCGGGGACTCGCTGTATCTGGCAACGACCGTCCCGTACGCCGTATCCGCGGCGGCCAGATTCCCCTCGCCGGCGAGGGCCTCGCCGATGTAGAACTGCGCTTCGCCTGCCAACTCCGACGTCGGATAGAGGCGAAGAAGCTCCTCGAATCCACGCCGCGCGCTCCCGGGGCTCCCCCGTCTGAGCTGATCCAGCGAGGACTGAAAGAGCTGGTTGGGCCCTGGCGATCCGGCCGGGGGCCCCGAGGGTGTTGCAGCGGCCGGCAGTTGCGCGCCCGGCGCAGCGGCCGAATCGCGTGGCGTCTGCGACGGCGGCATCGGTGGCGTCACCGGAGCCGCGTCCTGCTGGCGTGCCTCGAGCGAGGATCGCAGTTCCTGAAGCCGGCGCTGGCTCTGACCGGTGAGCTCCTGGATCTGAAGCAGCTGCTGGTTCATCTGAAACAGATCGCCGCGAACGTCGCCCTGTAACCGCGTGACACGGTCCGACAGCGCGCGCACGGTGTCGTTGGTCGTCCGCAGCGACGCCATCAGCTCGTCGAACCGCTGCAGCATCAGGGAGTCCTGCCGGTGCCGCTCGGTGCGCAGCGTCTGCACATCCGTCTGAAGGACGCGGACATCGCTCTGCGTGGCGAAGCACGCACCGGTCGCCACGAGGGCGACCGGTGCAATGCGCCTGACGAGCGCGTTCATGTTCCGGCGGGCGACCTCAACGCGTCGCCCCCAGCGGTGATCTCGAACTCATCGCGCCGGTTCTGCGCATAGGCGGATTCGTCGGTGCCGCTCGCGGCGGGGCGCTCCTCGCCGAAGCTGATGATCTCGATCTGCGCCTCCGGAATACCGCGCTGCGTGAGATACCGCTTGGCCGAGGCCGCTCGCCGCTGTCCCAGCGCGAGGTTGTATTCGTCCGAGCCGCGTTCGTCGGCGTGGCCGGCGATCCGCAACCGCACACCGGTATTCGATTGAAGAATCGCGAGCTTCTGGTCGAGGGCCGAGCGGGCCGCCTCACCAAGGGCGTCGCTGTCGTAATCGAAATAGATCGGGGCCGTGAGCGCGGAGCGAACCCCTTCAACCGCTTCGCGCGCACGTCTCAACGAGTCCTCCCGGGCGGCGTTGGCCCGATTGATCGAATCCTGCCGGGCAGCGGCCGCGCGATCCGCCGCCTCGCGACGCGCGCGTTCGGCGGCGTCGATGCTGTCCTGATTCACCGTCGGCGACGGCGTGACGGGCGGTGGCGTGTTGCGCGGGCAGGCGCTCGCGACGGCGACGACCGCCACGACGAGCAACGTGCGTGTCATGCGATGGTTCATGATGGTGCGCTCCGAGTTGTAGTTCGAGCGGAAGTTACGGCGTGCGGTCGAGAACGCGAGACCACGCCGCCAAGCGGGCGCCACCCGCACGCGTGAGTTGGCGCGCACGCCCGGTCTCCGCGTCGAGCACGAAGAGCTGCTTCGTTCCCGTGCGACTCGACGTGAAGACGAGATGCCGGCCGTCTGGAGCCCAGGCCGGATCTTCGTTGATTCCTTCACTCGTCAACTGCTTCATCCCGCGATCGCGCAGCGAGATCGTCATGATCTGGAACCGTCCTGCGACCTGAGACTGGAAGGCAACGACGCGTCCATCGGGCGACCACGCCGGGTTCGACCGGTAGCTCTGGTCGCCTGCAAGGTACGTCGTCAGAAGCTCCACGTTCGCCCCATCGACATCGGCCGTGTAGATCTCCGGATGTCCGGCGCGGCTGGACGTGAATGCCAGCCGTCGCCCGTCGGGGCTGAACGACGGCGACACGTTATCACTGCCGCGGCCCACCGTGATGCGACGCGGGTCACCGCCGCCCGGATAGGGAGCGGCCACGAGATCGGTGCCGCTCTCCTCGCCGAAGCCCCAGACGAGCAGCGACCCGTCCGGGGAGAATTCCGGCGTAATGTTCAGCCCGTTCCTGGGGCTCGCGACGCGCGTGCCGCCGCTCTGCAGGTCACGCACGATGATCTGGGTGCCGCGCGGGCCAAAGGCGCTGTAGGCGATCCATCGCCCCGAGGGATGCCACGCCGGGGAGAGCGCGGTCCCCTGCTCGCTGACCGCGCGCTCACCATAGCCATCGCTGTCGACGATGTGGATGCGCCCGCCGCGCACGAACGCGACGCGCGTTTGGGCCGCCCCGCGTGTGCCGGTGATCCACCGCTCGATCTCATCCGAGACCCCGTGCAGCGCCATGCGCCAGCCGGCCGAAAGTCCGGGCGTCGGCAGCGTGAAGTCGCGCGCGTTGAGAATTCCCGTCGCCGCCACATCGTGCACCGCGACGCGAACGCCGCTCGCGGTCGCGGTCGCCTGCACGATGGCGAGTGCACCAAGCGCGCGCCACAGTGGGTAGTTCATCGTGCCGCCCTGCTGTCGCGCGACGTCGGCCACGGTACTGCCTTCACGGCCGACGATCTCCACACGATCGCCAAAGTCCAGATCGCGCTGAAGAATCATGCGAATGCTGTCGCCGTTGGCGCCGTTCACGGGCAGTACGACGACGCCCGGACGCGTGCCCGGCTGATAGGTGAGGCCGATGCGCACCCCACGCGCCGTCGTATCCTGCGCGGCAAGCGGGAGGGCCAGCGCGACGGCGGCGAGCGCCGCCAGGACGGTATGCAAGCGAAGAGTCAACGCAGTACCCGTGGATCGAAGCTGAAGATGACCGGCAGTACATCGTCGCGGAACCCATCGGGGAGCGGCCCAAACGCGCCTGCGCGCGCCGCCGCTTCTATGGCTCCCATGGCTTCCTGATCGAACTCGAAATTGCCGGAACGTGTGCTGATGCGAATGTCGGCGACCGATCCATCGCGACGCAGAAGAAAGGTCACCTCCGCACTCAAGGCGCCGCGTCTCGGTGGATCGAAGCGCTGCGCGATCTGCCGAACGATGTTCTGGAGATACGCCGGATAGGGGAATTCGATCCCTTCGGTCCGGACCGTGGCGACGTCCGTGCCACGATCGCCTGTTGGCCCGCCTCCGGCGGGCTGCGCGGGCGCTGTCTGAACGGGGGTCGTGGTCGGTGCCGGGGTTGGAGTGGCCGGCGCGGGCGGAGTACGCGTTCGCGGAGCCGGCCGATCCGACGGGGGAGCCGGCATTTCCGCCGGCTGCCGCTCCGCTCGCGGTGGGGTCGGCGCCGGTCGCTCGGGCTGCGCCGTGGGCTGAGGCGTGACGATCCCCGCCTGCCGCGGCCCAGCCGGCGCCGCGATGAGATCGACGCGATAGATCGGGGGAAGCGCTGGTGCCCCGTCCGGTCGAGCGAGCACCAGCGGGATCGCGACCGCGAGATGCAACAGGAGCGACACGCCGAGCGTGGGAGCCAGCCGTGCGCGCTCGCGCACGCGTCGGCGCGGCACTACCGCACTTCCTCGGGCTCCGCCACGAGACCGACGTCGCCAACCCCTGCGGCGCGCATAACGGCGAGCACGCGAACGACGGTGCCGTAGGCGACCCCTTGATCAGCGCGGAGATACACGCCATCGCGCGCGCGCTGTGATGCGAGCGCTCGGAAGCTGGCACGAAATTCGGGATAAGTCAGTCGTGTCTCATCCACGAAGATCTCTCCTCGGCGGTTCACCGTGACGACAAGCCCCTGCCTGGGCTCGAGCGGCCGGGCCTCGGCGCGCGGGAGAGCAACGTCGACACCGCCCTGCATGATCGGCGCCGTGATCATGAAGATGACCATGAGCAGCATCATGACGTCGATGAGCGAAACGACGTTGATCTCACCGTTGAGCGGCATCCGTGAGCGCCCACGCCTCATACCTTAGACACCTCGGGGTTGAGGTTCGTCAGCCTGCGACTGCGAGCTGCGAACTGCGAACTGCGAAGACGACCTCCCAGGCTGCCATCGCGGAGCAGACGATTCGCAGCTCGCAGTTCGCAGTTCGCAGTTCGCAGTTCGCAGTCGCTCAAATCCTCCCCTCGCGCACCATCATCGCAATGATCTCCGTCCCAAAACCCTCGAGCTCGCTCTCCAGCCGATTGAGCTTGCTCGCGAAGATGTTGTACCCGAAGACCGCCGGAATGGCCACTGCCAGCGCGGCCGCGGTCGCGATGAGCGCTTCGGCGACACCAGGCGCCACGGCGCTGATGTTGCCCGACCCCTTCGTCGCGATGCCGATGAAGGCATCGATCACGCCCAGGACCGTCCCGAGAAGTCCGATCAGCGGGCTCACCGAACCGATGGTGGCGAGCCAGGGAAGGAAGTGGCCCATGCGATCGCGCTCGTCGGTCGTCTCCGCATCCAGCACCAGGCGGAGCGCTTCGACCTGTGACCCGCTCAAGGGGTCGTGCGTTTCGGTCGAGCGCAGTGCGCCGGGCTTCATCTCGGCGAAGAAGTTCACCGCGCGCGTGAAGATGCGCGTGAACGGACTCGGCGGACTGCGTCGCGCGATCGCGCTGGCATCCTCGAGCGAGGCGGCCCGCTCGAAGTCGCGCATGAAGGTGTGGCCTGCGTCGAGCACCCGCCGAAACTCGCGCCACTTGAGCAGCATGATCGCCCAGCTGATCAACGACAGAACGACGAGAACCACGAGCACGATCTGCGTCATGACCGTGGCGTGCGTGATCATTTCCCACGGCGATGTCGGAATGGCCTCCGACACCTGAGCGAACAGCAGGCGGCCGATCACGTCCGCGCCTCCGCGCGACGTGCTGCGAAGTAGCGATAGGTCTCGGTCAGCCCGTCGCGCAGCGACATCTTCGGCTGCCAACCCAGCACCCGTTGCGCTTTTCGCACGTCGACCGCCGAGCGCTTCTGCTCGCCCGGCCGCTCCGGGGCATGCTTGGCCTCGACGTGGGCACCGGCGATCTCGCGGAGCACGCGCGCCAGCTCCACGACGTCGGTTTCAACCGACGTCCCGACGTTGAAGGCGCGCGCGTCGAGCGCCCCGATCGCGGGAAGCGGACGCGTCGCGGCGAGCAGATTCGCCCGGGCCACGTCGCCGACGTACACATAGTCGCGCGTCTGCTTGCCGTCGCCGAAAATCGTCAGCGGCGTGCCATCGAGCAGGCGATTGCAGAAGATCGCCACGACACCTGCTTCCCCATGTGGGTCCTGCCGCGGCCCGTACACGTTGGAATACCGGAGAGCGACCGTTTCGAGGCCGTGGACCCGCGCGTAATAGCCCATGTAGTACTCGACGCTGAGCTTCGCCGTCCCATACGGAGACTGCGGATCCTTCGGCGCCTCCTCCGACGTCGGCGGCGCAACGAGATCGCCATACACGGCGCCGCCCGTCGACGAAAACACGAATCGCGTGGAGCGCTTGCCGCTCTGCCGCACGGCCTCGAGCAGGTTGAGCGTTCCACCAATGTTGACGCGCGAATCGTACGCGGGGTCCGCGACGCTCTTGCGAACGTCGATCTGTGCCGCGAGATGGCAGATCACGTCGAATGCCGATTCCTGTACGAGCCGCGACGCACGCTCGTCGGTGATGGCCATTTCGTGGAACGTCGCCGTCCTGGGCACCTGGTCGCGATTCCCGCTCACCAGGTTATCGATGATCGTTACCTCGAAGCCGTTCGCGAGCAACAGATCAGAGACGTGGGAGCCGATGAACCCGGCACCGCCCGTCACCAGGGCACGGCCGCTCATCGGTCGGTCTCGACACTGGTGTCATCCGCCGCGCGCTCACCCTCGAGCGCGAACAGGTACCGCACGGCATCGACGATGCCCAACCCACGTCCGTTTGCTGCCGCGGCGCGCAGGCGCACCGACGGCTCGTGCATGAACTTGTTCATGAGCGCTCGTGAAAAGTGTTCGATCGTCTCGCGATCCGATTCCGGCAGATGCTCGAGTCGCCGAAGGAGTCGCGCCACCTCGCGGTCGCGGACGTCGTCCATCCGCGCCCGAAACTCCGTGAGGACGGGAACTGCGGCGAGGCCAGCGAGCCACGACCAGTACGACTCCACCTCTTCCTCAATGAGCCGTTCCGCGCTCGGAACCTCTCCGCGCCGATGATCGACGGTCGCCGCGACGAGCTGCCGGAGGTCGTCCAGATCGTACAGATACACGTTCTCCAGCGTGCCGACAGCGGGATCGACATCGCGCGGAAGCGAGATGTCCAGAATGCACAGGGGGCGGTCGCCGCGCGCCGCGAGGGTGGGAGCGATGTGCGATGACGTCACCACGGCGTGTGGCGCGGCGGTGGAGCACAGCATGACGTCGACGTCCGCAAGCCGGGACCAGCACTCGTCGTAGTGCAGCGCGGTCGCGCCGTGCCGCGCGGCCATCTCCGTGGCGCGCTCGTACGTACGATTCGCCACGATCGCGGTGCGCACCCCCTGAGCCACGAGACACTCGAGCGCCAGCTCGGCCATCTCTCCCGCACCGAGGATCATCGCGCGCCGGCCCTGCAGCGAGCCGAAGATCTTCTTCGCGAGCTGCACCGCCGCCGAGCTCACGGAGGCCGCTCCATGTCCGATCGCGGTCTCCGAGCGTACGCGTCCCGCCACGAGGAGAGCCGACTGAAAAAGGCGATTGAGCGCCGCCGACGCGTGCGCGCGTCCGATCTGCCACGCGTCACGAACCTGCCCCTGGATCTGCGTCTCGCCGAGAATCATGGAATCGAGCCCCGAGGCGACGCGGAAGAGATGCTTGACGACTTCCCGCTCGCGCCGGACGTACCCATACGGCGACGCGTCGCGGCCTAGCCGCCGCGACAGCGCCGACCAGGCACCGGCGGTCGCGTCGCGCTCGCCTTCGACGAGATAGATCTCGGTCCGATTGCACGTAGAGAGAAGCACGCCTTCACGAGCGCCCGTCGCGTCCCGCACCGCGGCCAGCGTCAGCGGAATCTCGTGCGGCGCGTGCGCCAGGCGCTCGCGTATGTCGATGTCCGCGGTTGCGTGGCTCACCCCGACGAGCGTCAGTGCCATGCGTCCACCTCGGCGGTGAGCTCGCCGGACTCGACGCGCGTACAGAAGCGCTCGTCGAGAAAAGTCCGCATGGCCTGCTCCCACTTCGCGGCGCCGCCCGTGTCGAGGAGCCGGCGCCGCATCGCACGCAATGCATCGATCGCGGTGGCGTACCGCCCGTCGAATCGCTCCGCAAGTGCATCACGAATGCGCGCGGCCGCCCGCGGGACGCCGCCCGCCGACACGCCAATGACGACGTCGCCGGCGCAATGTGCGGCCATTCCACTGAAGTTCCCCTCGCTTGGCAGATCGGAAACGCTGACGAGCCGACGATGCCCTCGCGCGATACGGGCGATGCGCGAGTTCGTCGTCCGTTCGTCGGTGGCGGCAAAGACGAGTGTGACATCCCGAACGTCCTCGTCCTGAAAGCGCCGCTTTTCGATCGTGAGGTTTTTCTCTCGTTCGCCCAGGGTCAGAAGCTCCTCAGTGACCGAGGGCGCGACGACGAGTACGCGCGCGCCGGCCGCGAGCAGACCGCGCACCTTTCGTGAGGCGACGCTCCCGCCACCGACGACGAGCGCAGTGACCGCCGTCCCCTCGACAAGGACCGGATAGCCGCTCACAGGAAGCCCCCGTCCGCTGCACCCGTCACTCGCAGCGCAACATACAGGAGCACGACCGCGGCGAACGAGGTCGCCGTCACGACCGCCGCACGCCGAGCCTGCCATCCCCCGATCGCCCGACCGAGCGCAATGACGCTGAGCGCGGCCCACGCCGCCATTCCCCACAGAATCTGCGGCAGATTCACCGTACGGAATTCCACCGAGTACGCGACCGCGATCGCGACGCCGAGCGTCAACGCCGCGCCGCCGGCCAGACATGCGAGGTGGTTCACGCGATCGAGCGTGTCCAGCGGGGGAAAGAAGCGGAAGATGGCTCCGAAGCGACGCGCTTTCAGCTCGCGCCGCTCGACCATGTACATCACGCCAGCGGCCGCCCCGGTCGCGAAGCTGGCGATGCCGAGGAAGCTCAGCGCCACGTGTGCCGCGAGCCATGCGCCCTGCACGCCGCTCGCCATGGATGCCGGCGAAAGCCCGGCGATGTTCGCGACCGCGGCGAGAGCGGCCGAGAGTGGGGCGGCCACCAGCGACAGGCTCACTTCACGCGCGATCAGCTCGACGCCGAGCAACATGACCGCGACGAGAAGCGCCGCCAGCGAGAGCGCAGGTCCAAGGCCGGACACGGGGGCCTGGCCGTGGGTGCGCACGAAGTCGAGCAGCGCCAGGAGGTGCGCGGCGACACCGAGGCCGAGCAGCGTCGTGACACCCCGTACCGGCGCGGGGACCGGACGCGCGAACGGCGCCGCAGCGAGAGCCGCGGCGCCGAGGTACAGGGTGATGGCGAAAGAATGGGCGATCGCGATCATGCGTCGCCCAATCTACACCATCGCTGCTGCTAGGGCATCTTCGCCGTCAAGCGTGCTTCCATGCCCTCGCGGACCTTGGGCTGCACTTGATCGACGATCATCACCGTGGCGCCGCGCTCCGTCACGCGCACGACCTGCGCGAGTGCGACGGGCTGCTCCGGCAGCCGCACCCCACGATCGAGCTCCACCCGCCCCTGCATCAGAGTAAACTGATCGCCCAGGCTGACACCGTCTTTACGGCTGGCGTCAATCAGGAGGTAGTGCTGGATCGAGGGGAGTACCGCCTTGCTTGCGACCCAGATCACACGACCGCGAACGCCGAGGTCGACTGGGGCGGGCCGGGCATCCGTAGGCAGCTGGATGCGTTCGAGCGGAATGAAGCGGTTCCCGATCTTGACCTCACCGAACATGCGCTCGATGCGAACGAGCGTCGCTTCGTCGGTACCAGGCTTCTCGACGATGAGAATTCCCGTGGGCACGACGAT
>JAICOJ010000025.1 GCA_025930755.1 Gemmatimonadaceae bacterium | reverse complement strand
TCGACCCGCAGGTCGTCGATGCCCTGGTCGCCGTCGTGCGCCGCGGCGACATCGCGGCGCCGGTGAGGCATTCGATCGCCGAGCTGGCGGTCGGGAAAGGCTGAGGAGTCAGGGGTCAGGAGTCAGGAGTCAGGGGTCAGGGAAGGAAAGGCGCGGCAGCGAAGCTGCCGCGCTCATCGGATGAGGCGGCTGCGGCGAAGCCGCGCCGCCTTTTCCTTCCCTGACCCCTGACTCCTGACTCCTGACCCCTGACTCCTCAGCCTTTCCCCACCGCCAGCTCGGCGATCGAATGCCTCACCGGCGCCGCGATGTCGCCGCGGCGCACGACGGCGACCAGGGCATCGACGACCTGGGGGTCGAACTGCGTACCGGCGTGGCGGCGCAGCTCCTCGAGCGCCGCGTCGAGGGTCAGCTGCGCCGTCCGATAGGGTCGGCCGCTCATCATCGCATCGAAGGCATCGGCGACGCACGCGATGCGCGCCTCACGAGCGATCCCGTCCCCGCTGAGGCCATCCGGCACGCCGCGGCCATCGATGCGCTCGTGGTGCGATCGCACCACGTTGAGCGCGACCGGCGAGTCGCTCAGCAGCGGCAAGAGAATCCGCCAGCCCAACACCGGGTGCGTCATGATGTGCGCGTATTCGTCGGCCGTCAGCTTGCCCGGCTTGTTCAGCACGTCTTCACGCACGCCGATCTTTCCGATGTCGTGCAGGTGACCGCCAAGCTCCACCTGGCGCACCGTGTCCCCATCGAGCCCGAGCTCGCGGGCAATGAGTCCCGAGACGTGACTCACGCGCACCGAGTGACCACGCGTGTACGAGTCCTTGAGCTCCAGCGCATCGGCGAGCGACTGGATGCTGGCGATGAAGAGCTCCTCGAGCCGTCGCGACTGCACGCGCACGCGCTCCTCGAGCGAGTGGTGGTACTGCCGATTCTCGAGCACCAGCCGCCGCCGCTCCAGCGCCTGTTTCACGCGCGCGCGAACCTCCTCGAGCACGAACGGCTTGCCGATGTAGTCCATCGCGCCTCGGCCGAGGCATTCGACCGCGACCTCGACCTCCGCGACGGCGGTGATCATGATGACCGCGATGTCCGGATATCGCTCGCGCACTTCGCGCAGCAGCATCGCCCCGTCCATCTTCGGCATCCGCAGATCGGACAGGATGAGGATCACCGGCTCGCGCGCCAGAATCTCGAGCGCCTCGACGCCCGATCCGCACTCGAAGCAGGTGAAGCCATCGAGCTGCATCAGCCGCACGAGCGCCTGCCGCAGACGCGGCTCGTCGTCGACCACCAGGCAGCGGCGCTCGTGTCGTCCGTCGCCATTGGCGCCCGCGATCGCCGACGACACGCCCAGGTCGTACCGGTGATCGCGCATCAGCGCGCCTCCCCGCGATGCTGCGGGTCGGTTATCTTGCGCCAACCTACCGTCGGACATGTGTGATGACGAAAGTGTTCGAAGAGGATCTCGCGGCCGGGATCGGCACGCGGGCCATTCACGCCGGGCAGCGCCCCGAGCCGCTCGCGGGGGCCATCATGACTCCCGTCTACCTGACGTCCACGTACGTGCAGGACGGGCTCGGGAAGCACAAGGGGTACGAGTACGCGCGAAGCCGCAACCCCACGCGGGAAGCGCTCGAGCGGAACGTCGCCGCGCTGGAGGGTGCACGTCACGGCTTCGCGTTCGCGAGCGGGACGGCCTGCGTGGATTCGCTGATGAAGCTGTTCAAGGCGGGAGATCACGTCGTCTGCGGAGAAAACGTCTACGGCGGTACGTTCCGACTCTTCGATCGATTGCTGCAGAACTTCGGGCTCGAGTTCACCTACGTCGACACACGCGACTCGAATCGTATCGAGGAGGCCTGCCGAACGCGAACGGTTGCCGTTCTCGTCGAGACGCCGACGAACCCGCTCATGCGCCTCACCGATCTCAGCGCCGCCGCCGAGATCGCGCACCGGGCAGGGGCGCTGCTCATCGTCGACAACACCTTCGCGACGCCGGTGCTGCAACGCCCCTTCACGCACGGGGCGGACATCGTCTTCCACTCGACGACCAAGTATCTCAACGGCCACAGCGACATGATCGGCGGAATCGCGCTGCTGAACGATGACGATCTTGCCGCTCGCATTCAGTTCATCCAGAACGCCGCCGGCGCCGTGCCCGGCCCCTTCGACTGCTGGCTCGCCCTTCGCGGAACGAAAACGCTGCACCTGCGCATGGCCGCGCACGACGCCAACGGACGCCAGGTCGCCGCGTGGCTCGCCAACAAGATCGGCGTCGAGCGGGTCATCTACCCAGGCCTTGCATCACATCCGCAGCACGAGCTTGCCCGGAGCCAAATGTGTGGCTTCGGCGGGATGATCAGCGTCGAAATGGGCAGTCGTGACGCCGCCGCGCGGGTCCTCGAGCGGACGCGAATCTTTTCTCTCGCAGAATCGTTGGGAGGAGTCGAGAGCCTCATCAGCCATCCCGCCACGATGACGCACGCTTCGGTGCCGCCAGACCGCCGCAACGCCCTGGGCATCACCGACGGCATGATCCGCCTGTCCTGCGGCGTCGAAGATGTGGGGGATCTAATCGGGGATCTCGAGTTCGCGTTCAAGGGCGAATGAGGAACGAGGAACGAGGAAGCGCCTTTCCAAAGGCTGTGTTCCCCACTTCCTCCTTCCTCGTTCCTCGTTCTTTCTCACCCCGGGGTACCTATGGCCGACCGTAAGATTCTCACCCAGATCTCGCCGACCGCGTGGGAGCATCCCGCGGACCGCGCCGCGCTCCAGACCCTCCGCGCGATTCCCGGCTTCGATGAGGTCGTGCGCAAGATCGCGTCGTTCTTCGGCGAGCGTGGCGTCCGCCACCTCTTCGCCGGAAACGCCGTCCGTGTCGGTCCTCGGCAGCGCCCGAAGCTCTACGCGCTTTACGGCGAAGTCCTCGAGACCATGGACTGGCCGGCGGGGAACGAGCTCTACGTGACGCAGACGCCCACGGTCAACGCGATGGCGGTGGGCTTCGACAAGCCGTTCATCGTGATCAACTCGGGCCTCCTCGGCCTCCTCGAGCGCGAGGAACAACGCACCATCCTCGGCCACGAGCTCGGCCATATCATGAGCGGCCATACGACGTACACGACCATGGCGCTCATCCTGTTGACCGTCGGCCTGAGAAATCTCCCTTTCCTCGCCGGAATGGCGCTCCTGCCGATCGAGCTCGCGCTGTTCGAGTGGTATCGCAAGAGCGAGCTGTCGAGCGATCGCGCCGGCCTTCTCTCCGGACAGGATCCCACCGCCGCGATGATGGCCGAGCTCAAGATGGCTGGCGGCAAGCCACGTGGCGTCGGCGCCGAGGGACTCGGTCTCGATGATGACGAGATCAATCTGGACGAATTCCTCGTGCAGGCCGAGGAGTACGAGACGGGCGGCACCGCGATCGACAGCGTGTTCAAGTTCCTCAACGTCGCGTTCCAGACGCATCCGTTCCACACCGTACGGGCAGCCGAGCTTCACCGCTGGGTTCGATCGGGGGAGTACTACCGCATCCTCGAAGGTGATTATCCGCGGCGAGGCTCGGAGCCGGAGCGCCCGCTCTCACAGGACTACGCCGAAGCGGGATCGTATTACGAGCAGCAGGCGCGTCAGGCGATGGACCAGGTCGGCGACGTGCTGGTTCGCGCGCGCGATGCGTTCACCCAGGCGGTTCGCGGCCGCCCGAAATGAAGGTCCTCCTCGTCGGGAGCGGGGGGCGCGAGCACGCACTCGCCTGGAAGCTCACCCGTGACGATGAGTCGCTCGAACTGATCGCTGCACCCGGCAATCCGGGAATCGCCGCGCTGGGGCGGTGTGTGAAGGCCGACCCGGCCGACGCCGCCGCCCTTCTCCAGCTCGCGCTGGCCGAGAAGCCGGATCTCACGGTCGTCGGCCCCGAGGCTGCGCTCGCCGCGGGAATAGTCGACCGGTTCCGGCAAGCATCACTGCCCATCTTCGGCCCCACGCGCGCAGCCGCCGAAATCGAAACGTCGAAGGCGTTCGCGAAAGACCTGATGATCGCGGCGGGAGTTCCCACCGCGCACGCCGTCCGCCACACCGACCCAACCGCGGCTCGACGGTCCGTTCGCGAGCTCGGTGCTCCGGTCGTGATCAAGGCGTCGGGCTTGGCCGCTGGCAAGGGTGTCGTCGTCTGCGGAAGCATCGAAGAGGCGGACCAAGCCATCGACTCGATGCTCCTCGAGAGCATCCATGGGGCTGCCGGGTCCGAGATTCTCGTCGAAGAGTTCATGCAAGGCGAGGAGATATCCCTGCTCGCATTGACGGACGGCACCGCGGTGGTCCCGCTGCTGGCGGCACAGGATCACAAGAGGCTGCTCGAGGGGGACGCCGGCCCCAACACCGGGGGCATGGGCGCGTACGCGCCCGTCTCCATCGCGGACGCGGCCCTCATCGATCGCGTCGTGGGCGAGGTCTTCACACCGACCTTGAGCGCGCTGCGGGACCGCCGAAGTCCCTTTACTGGCCTTCTGTACGCCGGTCTCATGATAACCGAGGACGGCCCAAGGGTCGTCGAGTTCAACTGCCGGTTCGGAGACCCGGAAACCCAGGCGCTTCTTCCCCTGCTTCGCTCCAGCCTTCTCGAGCCCATGAACGCTGTCGCCCGAGGAGACGGTTTGCCCCCCGCCCTCGAGCTTCAGTGGCGCAATGCGTTCGCCGTGACGACCGTGGTCGCGGCGGCCGGGTACCCGGAAACGCCGCGAAAAGGAGACCTCATCGAGATTGGAGATCTCCCCGATGAGACGCTGCTTTTTCACGCCGGCACGACCGTTACCCCATCGGGACAGCTGGCGACGGCCGGCGGACGGGTCGGCGCCATCACGGCCGTTGCCGACACCTTCGCCGAGGCCTGCCGTCGGAGCGCCGAGGGCGCCGAGCGCGTGCGATTTGCCGGCCGCCACTTCCGGACCGACATCGGGTGGCGAGAGCTTCACCGCCATGCCCGAGCTGCCCGAGACTGAGACCATGGCCCGCGATCTTCACCGAGAGATCGCGGGGCGCACCATCGAGCGGGTGGCAGTGCATCGCCCCGACGTCCTGCGGGAGGTCAACGCGAAAGAGCTCGCCCGCCGGACGCGAAGCGTCACGATCCTCCGCGCGTGGCGCCGGGCGAAGCTGGTCGTGCTCGACCTCTCCAGCGCCGATCGGATTGTCGTTCAGCCTCGCTTCACTGGCGCCCTGTTGCTCGACCACGGGTCCCTCGCCGAGGCGGAGCGGCGCTTCTCCACGCTCGAGTTCGCGCTGGGCGACGATCTCACCCTGCACTACCGCGACATTCGACGCCTCGGCACCGTGACGCTGATGGCCCCGGAGCGCTGGGCGGACTACGAGTCCGCCCTCGGCGTGGAGCCGCTTGACCCGTCATTCAGCGACTCGTATCTATCGGCTCTTCTTCGGGGCTCCTCCCAGGCGGTGAAGAAACTCCTGATGGACCAGCGGCGGGTCGCCGGAATCGGCAACATCTACGCGAACGAGGCGCTTTGGCGGGCGCGGATCGATCCGTCGCGCCCCGCGCGCACGCTGCAGCCTGACGAGACCCGCGCGCTGCGCGCCGAGCTGCAGGACGTATTGGCTGAGGCGGTCTCGGCTCGAGGAACGAGCTTCCGAGACTACCGCGATCCGACGGGCGAGCGCGGAGGATTCGCTTCCCATCTCACCGTGTACGGCCGCGGCGGCGAGCCATGCTCGCGTTGCGGCGCACGTCTCGTCGAGACGCACGCTATCGACGGACGATCGACGGTCCTCTGCGCGTGGTGTCAGCGGTGACGCCGCGGCGCACGGCCGCCGCTGCCGAGGCTCATGTCGCGACGATGCGCGGCGAGGTGCGCGCGGCCGCGGAAGACCGGCCGGGCGTCTATCGCATGCTCTCGACCGACGGCGAGGTGCTCTACATCGGAAAGTCGAAGCGCATACGTACGCGGCTCATGAGCTATTTCCGCTGCGCCTACCCCGAGGAGAAAGGCGCGCGCATTCTGCGCGAGGCGTACGCGATCGATTGGGAGTATACGCCGAGCGAGTTCGCGGCCCTGCTCCGCGAGCTTCAGCTCATCAAGCAGCTGCGTCCGCGTTTCAACGTCGCCATGAAGCGCGACGATCGCCATTACGTGTTCATCAAGCTCACGAGGGGTGCTGCGCCGAAGCTGCTCGTCGTGCGCGGCGCGGGCGGAGAGCCGGCCACGTACTACGGCCCGTTCCTCGGCGCGCGCCGGGTGAATGAAGCGCTGCACGAGCTGAGCGATGCGCTCTCGCTCCGCGATTGCGCACAGGATCAGCACATCGTCTTCGCCGATCAGCACGAGCTCTTCCAGCTCACCCCCCGGACCCCCGGATGCATTCGACTCGAGGTGAAAAAGTGTCTGGGCCCCTGCGTGGCCGCGTGCACGGCGGCCCAGTATCAGGCGCAGGTGGATCTGGCGCGCGCCTTTCTCGAGGGCACCAACGATGGGCCGATCGCGCAGCTCCGAACCGAGATGGATGCGTGCGCGGAGCTTCTCAACTTCGAGCGTGCGGCCGTGCTGCGCGACAAGCTGCACCGTCTGGAAACGCTGCGCGAGATGTTCTCACGGATGCGCTTCGCCGTCGAGACGCTCTCGTTCACGTACGCGGTGCCCGGGCACGCTGGCGACGATCGGGTGTACGTCATCAGACGCGGGACCGTACGCGCGGAGACGCCAGCGCCTCGAACCGCACGAGACCGTGCGCGGCTGGTGTCCATGGTGCGTGACGTCTTCGATCCCCCGGAGCGCTCCAGCGGCGCCGTGCCGACGCACGAGATCGATGAGCTGCTGCTCTTGTCTTCGTGGTTCCGACGCAATCCCCGCGAGCTCGAGCGGACGAAGGCCCCAGCCGTCTTGCTCGGCGCCCGCGCGGTTGCGCCCGGGGTGCGCAGTGCGTGATGTCACACCGGTTGCCTCGGAGCGTTCGCGCTCGTCACGCCTTGGGACTCGCGCCACGCGCGCGGATTGGCCAGCCACTTGCACGTGTGCATCACTGCGTCGAAGGGACGCAGAGCGAAGGATGTACCAGCGGAGTGGAGGCGGGATGGCGACCACCTGGCAACCGACCATGCTCGTTCAATGCGTGAGCCTCAAGCCGTGGCTCTCCTATCCAGGCTGTGACGAGCCTGGAGGGTGCCACGACCTGACGCTCGGTCGCATCTACGAGCTGCTCGGGATCGAAGCCGATGGCGCGTTCTACCGGATTTTCGATGATTCCGGAGGCGATTATTTGTATCCGGCGTCACACTTTCGCGTCGTATAAGACGCGATTGCGGATTGCTGACTGCGGACCAGACCAGCCGAGGAACGGTGCGCGACCGGGGCTCCGACTTGACGTCGGGGCCCTTTGCGCACGTGCGGGTCCCAACACGCAATCAGCAATCAGCAATCCGCAATCGCCGCCCCTACATGAGCAGCGTGACCAGTTCGACATCAGCGCGCCCACCCTCGATGATGAGCCTCCCCACGCTCGGCATGAGGTTGAACCGACGAGGCCCCGCCGCACCCGGGTTGATCACGAGGCGATCACCCGCACGCGTGATCAGCTGGCGGTGCGTGTGCCCATACACGATGACGTCGTGGGGGTAGGCAGCGAGGAGACGCTCCGGAGTTGGACGGCCGACTTCATGGCCGTGGCTCACGTGAATGCGCACTCCGTCGAACTCGCGGTCCAGCGACTCCGACAGGCCAGGCGTCCCCGGATGATCGGTGTTTCCCAACACGGCTTCCACCGGGGCGATGGTCGCGAGCTCCACCAGCACCTCGAAGCCGCCGACATCGCCCGCGTGAAGGATGAGCTCGACCCCTTCCAGCGCGCTGAAGATGTCGGGGCGAACGAGGCCATGGGTGTCCGACACGAGCCCGATGACGTGTCTGGCCACACTACGTCCCCGGTGTTCGGGCCCCGGCACTCCATCGGCGCGCCAGATCGTGCTCAACGTCCAGCTGATCGAGGACACGGGCCACGACGAACGACACCAGATCGTCGATCGAGGCGGGGCGGTGGTAGAACCCCGGGGCCGCCGGCAGCACGACCGCTCCAGCGCGAGTCACGCGGAGCATGTTCTGCAGGTGCACCGCGCTCAACGGGGTTTCACGCGGGACGAGGACGAGCTTCCGCCGTTCCTTGAGCGCGACGTCCGCTGCTCGCTCGACCAACGATCGCGACGAGCCGGCGGCGATCGCCGAGAGCGTACCCATGGAGCACGGGCACACCACCATCCCGCTGCTCCGGGCTGACCCCGATGCGGGGCTCGCTCCGCGGTCCCCGTCGTCGAAGACCGTTACCAGCTCATCCCAATCCCTCGCGCCTACACGGCCTCGCAGGGCGTCGACGTCGGCCACATCGGACTCGGTGCTCAGTAGCCGGCGACCGTGCTCGGTGACGATGAGCCAGAGGCTTCGCTTCGCCTGAAGCAGGGCCTCTAGCAGCTTCAGCGCGTAGGGCGCGCCCGAGGCACCGGTGATCGCCACGACCAGCGGCGCGGCTTTCGTCACCGGACCAGTCGCTCAGCGAGGACGAAACCGAAGAACGCGATGCTGATGATCCCGTTCATCGTGAAGAAGGCAGCGTCGAGCTTCGACAGGTCGTTCGCGCGAACGAGCGAATGCTCGTAGAGCAACAGCGCTGCGACCACCGCGACGCCGAGCCAGTACAGCCAGCCCGCATCAACCGCGGTGCCCACGGCGCCCAGAGCGAGCACGGTACCGGCGTGGAAGACACGTGCAACCGTCAGCGCGCGAGCCTCGCCGAGCGCGGCCGGCAGCGAATGCAGGCCGGTCTGGCGATCGAACGCCACATCCTGCAAGGCATAGAGAACGTCGAAGCCGGCAACCCACGTCATCACGCCGGCGGCCAGCACCGGTAGCATCCACCAGGGATCACTCCACGCTCCGGTGACGGCGAGGTATCCTCCGACTGGCGCGATCCCCAGCCCGAGTCCGAGCACGGCATGCGCCCACCGAGTGAAGCGCTTGGTGTAGCTGTAGCCGAGCACCCAGGCAAGAGCCAGCGGGGCGAGTAGAAGGCAAAGGGGGTTGAGCCGCCAGGCTGCCACGAGGAACAGGGCGGACGCGACGATGACGGCGACGCTCGCCTCTCGCACTCCAATGATACCGGCGGGAATCTCGCGCCCCGAAGTTCGAGGGTTCAGCGCGTCGATGCGACGGTCGACAATCCGGTTGAACGCCATGGCGGCGAACCGCGCGCTCGTGAATGCGATCGCGACCCAGAGGATCACCAGCGGTGTGACATTCTTGACATAACTGGCGAGAACCACCCCCACCATCGCGAATGGGAGCGCAAACAACGTGTGGGGCAGCTTCACCAGGTTGGCGTAGCGCACCAGGGCCATTCGACCCGCGAACGTCTGACCTTCGCGGACCGCTCCGCTCACGCCTCGCTGCCCGGCTCGCCGAACCGCGCGATCACGTCGCGCAGCGCGCGCGCATCCGCCTCGAGCGCCATTGCCGTTTCCCGCAGTCCCTCCGTCAGCGCGCGCTGCTTCTCCATTGCCTCGGACGCGCGCGACGTCTCCCCGGCCGCGGCGTCCGCTTCGCCGAGCACGGTCGCGGAAGCCGTACCGAGCTCGTCGACGAGCGAGGCGTGGCGCTGCGACGCCTCCACCACCGACTCCGCGAGCGTGTGGGCACGGCGCGCGTCGCCCTCCAGCCGGCGGAAGACCTCCATCGCCTGCGTCATCACCCGCTTTCCCTCGCCGACGGCCAGCTCCATCCGCTGGATCTGCCGCGACGCGTCCTCGGTGCGCGTGGTCATTTCGGCGACCAGCGCGTCGATGCGCTTCAGCGAATCGGCACTCTGCGTCGCGAGCACGCGAACCTCCTCGGCGACCACGGCGAAGCCCTTCCCCGCCTCGCCCGCTCGCGCGGCTTCGATCGCCGCGTTGAGAGCGAGCAGATTCGTTTGCCGAACGATCTTGTGAATCACGGCCGTGATCTCGCCGATCGCATCCGACATCTGCCTCATGGCCTCGATGCGCTCCGCCGACGCGTGGGCTGCGCCGGCGATCTCGGAAACCCGTTCCGACGCCGCTTCCGCATGCTGAACGCCTTCGCCGGCGAGGGTCTCCATCGATTCCGAAAGCTGGAGCGTCTCGCGAGCAGCGCCGCTGACCTCGCCGGACGCGGATGTGATCTCTTCGGCCGCCGTCCGAATGCGCCGCGCAACGCCCAGGTTCGCCTGCGAGCCCTGCGCGAGCCGCACGAGTGCACTGCCGACATCCTGCGCGCCTCCGGCGGCTTCCCCGCCGACACGCGTCACTCGCTCCGACGCGCGAATGAGCGTGTCCATCGTCCGTCGCGTTTCCTCGATCAGCGCCGCGACATCGCGCAGCGCCGCTGTGATGTTCCCGCGATCGTTGCCCGTGCGCGTGGCGAGAATGCGCCCCCAGTCCCCGCGACGGAGCGACACACCGAGGCGGTCGAGCTCGCGCAACGGCCGTGTCATCGTGCGATTGAGCCGGATGACGAACCAGACGATCGCGGCAAAGGACAGCAGCCAGGCCACCACCATCTCGCTCGCCCGCAGCCCGCGAAAGGCGACCGTATAGACGATCGTGCCGATGATGAGGAGAAAAATCCCGAGCGTCGTCGCGATTTCGGCGAGCAGTTGCTGACGGAAGCGCCACCGCACGACGAGCACGGCCGTCACGACGACCACCAGCATGAATGCCAGCGTGAAGAAGAGCCGCGACGTGGGATACGGAAGCTCGTTCATCGGGTTGCGTCGATTCCGAGCGACGACCACATCGCGGTCACGCGATGGCGGGTCTCGGCGTCCATCTCGATGAGCTTGGGCCATTCGCGCGTGAAACCCTCTTCGGGCCATTTGCGCGTCGCGTCGATCCCCATCTTCGATCCGTACGTGAACGCGCGACTCGAGTGATCGAGGACATCCACCGGTCCCATCGTGAAGCGCGCATCGCGCTCGGGATCGATGTTGTTGAGCGCGATCCACCACGCTTCCTGGGGATTGCGGACGTTCACGTGCTTGTCGACGACGATGATGAGCTTCGCGAGCGACATCAGTCCCTGGCCCCAGAGCGCATTCATCACCTTGTACGCGTGTCCCGGATACTGCTTGTCGATGGAGACGAACACGAGGTTGTGGAAAATTCCCTCGGGCGGCATGTGGTAGTCGACGATCTCGGGCACCGTCAGTTTCAGAAGCGGAAGGAAAATTCGCTCCGTGGCATGTCCGAGGTAGAAGTCCTCCATCGGGGGTCGCCCGACGATGGTCGTGGCGTACACCGGCCGCGAGCGCATGGTCAGCGCGGTCACGTGGACGCGCGGGTACAGGTCGGCCAGCGAGTAGTAGCCGGTGTGATCGCCGAACGGACCCTCGGTCACGAGCGGCTCCGACGGATCGATGTACCCCTCGATGACGAATTCCGACTCGGCCGGCACCTCGAGATCGTTGGTGACCGCCTTGGCCAGGCGCACCGGCGCCCGCCGGAGGAATCCCGCGAACAGAAACTCGTCGACGGTCGGCGGAAGGGGTGCCGACGCCGAGTACATCGACGGGGGATCGGCGCCGATGGCGATGCAGACGGGCATCGTCTCCTTCCGCTCGGCCATGTCGCGCCAGTGTGCGGCCCCGACCTTGTGCCGCTGCCAGTGCATGGCGAGGTCGCGCGCGCCTAACAGCTGCACGCGATACATGCCGACATTCCGGATGCCCCGCTTCGGGTCGCGGGAGATGACCATCGGCAGTGTGATGTACGGGCCGCCATCCTCCGGCCAGCACTTGATGATCGGCAGCGTGCGCAGGTCGACCTCGTCGCCGCGAAGCACGATCTCCTGGCACGGTGGTGAGCCGCCTTTCATGCGCGGTGGAAACTTCCCGAGCTCGAGCAGTCGCGGGAGCAGCGACAGCTTGCCGACGAGCCCCTCCGGCACCTTCAGCTCCATCATCTGCGCGATGCGCTCACCGATGTCGTCGAGTCGCTCGACGCCGAGCGACATCGACATGCGCCGCATGGAGCCGAACAAGTTGATCGCGACCGGATGCGCCGACCGGGAGCCGTCGAAGAGCTTCACATGGTCGAAGAGCAGCGCCGGCCCGCCGCCGGGCATCTTCATCACCCGGTCGGCGATCTCGCAGAGCTCGAGATCCACCGAGACCGGGTGCGAAACGCGTTTCAGCTCGCCGGCACGCTCGAGCTCGGTCAGAAACTGTCCGACGGTGTCGATGGTCATCTCGTCGCTCCAGTGTCGCGTCGCTCTCCGGCATGAATGGCGGCGATTCCGAAGCTCAAGCGGGTAACGCGGACGTTCACGAATCCGGCGCGCGTCATTCGGCGGGCGAGCTCCTCCTCGTTCGGAAAGCTGTCGACCGACGCGGGGAGATATCGATACGCGGTTGGATGTCTGCTCACGAGGCGGCCGAGCGCGGGGAGCACGTAGTGGAAATAGAGCCGGTAGAGCGAGCGCACGACCGGCACCCGCGGCATCGAGAACTCGAGAATCACGAACGTCGCTCCATCGCGCAGGACACGGAACGCCTCGGTGAGTCCGGCGTCGAGATTCTCCAGATTGCGCGCTCCGAAGGCGACGATCGCCCCCGCAGCGGTACCCGTGCGCAGCGGAAGCTCGACCGCGTCGGCCACCATCGGCGCCACGGGACGCGCGGCGATCTTCTCCCGACCCGCGCGCAACATTGGTTCGGCGAAATCCGTTCCGAGCACGATGCCGCGGAACCCCGGCTTCCGCGCGAGCTCGTTGGCGACGTCCATCGTCCCGGCGCAGAGATCGACATAGACACCCGACGGGTCGCGGTCCCACCGCAGCGCGGCGACGGCGCGGCGTCGCCAGCGCTTGTCGATGCTGAGGCTGAGGAGGTGGTTGAGGAGATCGTAGCGCGGCGCGATCTGGGAGAAGACGCTCCGAACGTAGGCGCGCTTCTCCGCGCTCCCGGCGGCAGCGGCCAGCGCCTCGCTCCGCTCGGTCTGGACAGACGGCATTGCGATGAAGTTGATCGACGTGGTCGAGAGCCGCAAGCGCGCGCGCGCTGGCTCAACTTGTTCTGCGCGAATACCTTTCGCGACGCTAGGGGTCAGGAGTCAGGAGTCAGGATTCAGGGGGTGCCAGGGTGTGGGTGAGAGCACTGCTCGCACGCCCCCACGCCTTCGAACCTGGAACCCCCTGATCCCTGACTCCTGACTCCTGACCCCTCATGGCGCCCGTTCTCGATCTCGCGAACCTCCCCGATGCCGATGTCGTCGCGCTCGCGCAGCAGGGGCGCGAGCCGGCGTATCGCGAGCTGCTGCGACGGTACGAGCGACCCGTGTTCTCGCTGATCTTCCGGATGGTTCGTGACCGCGAGACGGCGGAGGATCTGGCCCAAGAGACCTTCATCAAGGTCCTCAATCACATCGACCGGTACCGGCCCGAGTTCAAGCTGTCGAGCTGGCTGTTCAAGATCGCCAACAACGTCGCCATCGACTATCTGCGGAAGCGGACGGTGGAGACGATCAGCATCGACGGATCGCCCCATGCGGCAACCCGTGCGGAGATCGAGGCAACGTCGTTCGACGTGGAGTCGCGGGGTGAATCGGCCCTCGAAGAGGTCGAATCCCGGGAGCTGGGATCGGCCATCGAGCGGGCGATCGCGCGGCTCCGCCCCGAGTATCGATCGTGCATCATGCTGCGTCACGTGGAAGGCCGGTCGTACGAGGAGATCGCGGCGATGCTCGATCTGCCCCTGGGGACGGTGAAGACCTATATCCACCGCGCCCGAAAGGAGCTGAGGGACGCTTTGGAGCATCTTCGGACCTAGCTGAAACCCCTTTAGTGAGGCCGACGTAGGACCGACCGGAGGCTTTGTGGACCGACACTTACTACCCAGCGAAATCGATCTGCTGCTCGACGGCGAGGTGGGGTTTGGCACCTCGCCGCTGAAGACGCACATCCGGAAGTGTTCGACCTGCCGCGGCGAGCTCGAAGAAGCTCGCGCGACGGTTCGGGCCCTCGAGCATTTGCCACACCTGGCACCCACGCCGCTCTTTGCCGAGCGGGTGCTGTCGCGTGTGAACATCTTCGTTCCCTGGCACGTCGCCGCGCTCGACACCCTGCGGGGCTTTGTGCCGTCGTCACGCGGCGGGCGCGTCGCGTTCGGTGTCGGCGCCGGGTCGCTGGCGGCCGTCATGAGCGTGCTCGTGCTCTGGATCGCGCTCCGCTTCGATGCGGTCCTGTTCGCCGTGGGCATGCTGGCCGATCGGATGCGCGCCGGGCTGCTCGACGCCGCGGGAACACTGCTCGCGGGCGCGCTCGGCGACTCCGCCTACACGCTGGTGCGCTCGAGCGGGCTGCTCGGTCTGGGCGTGCTCACACTGGCGCTCGTCGCGGCCGCCCTGCTCGCGGCGACGCTGCTTCGAACGATCGCAGTCCACCGTCGGCGCTGAGCGCCCATGAAAGCGCTCTTCATTGTCGCCGCGTGGCTCACGTTCGCCCCGGGCCGGCTGCTCGCGCAGGTCACCGAGCTCGCGCCTGACTCGGCGCGCAGCGTGCGCGCCGCTCTCGCGCGCGATCCCTTCGGCGCCCGCCTGGACCCAAGCACGCCCATTTCCGTCGGTGATCGCATCGTCGCACCCGGGGAAACGATCTCGGGTTCGGCGGTAACCGCTCGTGGCGATCTCATCGTCTCCGGCAGCGTGGGACACGACGCGATTGCCGTTGGTGGCGATGTCATCGTCAGGCAGGGTGGCGTGATCGGCGGCGATGCGCTCGCCGTCGACGGGCGCGTTCGGCTGGAGGGGGGAACGATTCGCGGGGAAACCCGCTCGATTGCCGGACCGCTTGGTCTGACCCCCGCCACCGCCGAGCCGCGCTCCGCGGTATCGACCATGTGGCATCAGCTGCTGCTCGCGCTTGGCTGGCTCGCCATCCTCGCGGCCATCGGTGTGGTGGTCGTCCTGTTCGCGCGCTCGAACCTCGAAGGGGTCGCGGATGCCATCGAGCGGAGCTTCGGGCGCGCGTTCCTTGTCGGCATCGCGGCGGAGCTCGCGGTCCTGCCGGCGCTGCTCATGCTGATCGTGGTGCTGCTGCTCATTCCGATCGTCGGCTGGGCGCTGCTTCCGTTCGCCTGCATCGGGTTTCTCATCGCGGTCGCTGGCGCGCTCGCGCTCGGGTTTCTCGCCATGGCGCAGGTGACCGGTGAGGCCCTGATGCGGCGTACGCAGCGGGGCGCTGGTGGTCTCGAGCGGGTTGTCTTCGTGGGACTCGTGGCGTACATGTCGCTCTGGATCGTCACCGCGCTGCTCGCGTGGAGCGGTCCCGCCGGAGGCGCGATGCGTATCATCGCGCTCCTGCTGACATGGGTCGCCGCAACGGTTGGCTTTGGCGCGACGATCGTCTCGCGGGGCGGAACGGCCGAGCCGTCCCGGCCGTCGATTCCCGTGACGCGGACCGCCGAGCTCGAGTGGCAGACGCCGACGCCGGTGGCTGGAGTGGCGGCGGCGCGGCGTCCGACGCCGGCGCCTCGCTCGGGGTTCGACTCGTGAGGCGGTTCGGCCGGACGATCGTGCTCACCGCGGTCGTGGTGGGCGGGTGCGCGACCGCGGAGACCGAACAGGCGTGGCGGACGACCTCGGCGGCGCGACCGCGGGACGCGTCCGACAGCCTGCACCTTCGCGTGAACCTCACCGGCGGCTCGCTGCGCGTCTCGCCGGCCGATGATGGCGAGCTGTACGATTACTCCATGCGCTACGACGCCGCGCACTACAACGTCGAGCGCAACTTCGATTCCGCGTCGCACACGCTCACCCTTCGCCTCGACGGTGGGCGTCGGCCGTTCCGCGGGTTCTCGGGCGATGGGGAGGAGCGCGCGCGACTGTCACTCGGCGTCGCTCGCGGGGTGCCGCTGGATGTTGCGCTCCGGCTCGGTGCCGTCGAGGCGGATCTGGATCTCGGGGGGCTGGCGGTCGATCAGCTCACCGTCGAGTCCGCCGCGAGCAGCACCGCGCTTCGCTTCGCCACGCCGAATCCGCGGCGAATGCGATCGCTCCGGTTCGATGTCGGTGCCGCATCGATCGAAGCGATGGGAGTCGGCAATGCGAACGTCGAGCACATTGACGTCGATTGCGGCGCCGGCGCGCTGACGCTCGATTTCTCCGGCGCCTGGGCATCCGATGTGGACGCGCGCCTTCGCGTGCGCCTCGGCGCGGTCACGTTACGCGTGCCCCGCGATGTCGGCGTGCGTGCGCGGGCCGACGTGACACTCGGCACGTTCGACCACGACGGGTTTCGCGAGCAGGACGGCGTCCACTACTCCGCGAACTGGGAGGGTGCAAAGCGCCGCCTCACGATCGACGCGTCAATGCTCGTCGGTACGCTGGAGATCGAGCGGATCGACTGACGGTGTGGTCGCGCCTGGCCCATCCCTTGCCCCTCCCTCCGGCGGGGCAATTTTCTTTCACGGGGCTCCGGTGACCAGGACCGGCGTGAAGGCAAACAACGGGAGGCCGCGTGATCATCAAGGGCCGACGCGTCGGACCACTGCTGCAGAAGACGGGACGCGAGATTCTGGATGACAACATCCTCGGGCTCTCGGCGCAGACCGCGTACTACTTCTTCTTCTCGCTCTTTCCGCTGTTTCTTTTTCTCGCCCCGCTCATTGGATTCATCGGTGAGCGCGAACAGATCATGGCATGGCTCATCGCGAATCTGCGTCAGGCCGTCCCGGGCGAAGCGGTGGACCTCGTCGACAACGTCGTCCGTGACGTGCTCAACCCCAACTCGGCTGGCGTCCTCTCGATCGGCTTGCTCGGTGCGGCATGGGCGGGCTCCAACGTCTTCTCGGCGTTGATCGACGCGCTGAATCGCGCCTACGACGTCGAGGAAGGGCGTCCGTGGTGGAAGAAGAAGCTCATCGCGCTCGCCAGCGTGCTCGTCTCGGCGGTTCTCTTCCTCGTGACGACGTCGATCATGCTCGGCGGCCCCGAGATCGCCGAGTGGATCGAGAACAGAACGGCGATGGGTGAGTTCGGCCAGACGGTGTGGAGCGTCGTGCAGTATCCGCTTGCGTTCGCGCTCCTGGTGGGGATGCTCTGGCTCATCTACTACTTCCTGCCCAACCAGCGGCAGGACAAGTCGCAGATCCTGGTGGGCGCGCTCGCGGCGGCCGTGCTGTGGGTGCTCGTCACGCTCTTGTTCCGGGCGTACGTCGCGAACTTCGGATCGTACAACAAGACCTATGGCGCGATCGGCGGCGTGATCGTACTGCTGACGTGGATGTACCTGACGATGCTGGTGATCCTCACCGGGGGTGAGCTCAACGCGGAGCTGCATCACGGGACGGCATCGGTGGAGCCTCGAAAGGGCGCGGTGTACGTCGGCCGCGTCGTGACGGCGCACGATCCCGGGCGGCCGTCGAACGAGAGGATCGAGCGGGTGCGGCCGGTCGAGGCTCGGGGATAGGACGGCAGGTGGGAACTCTCACCCCCGCTGCCCCGCATGGAGCGTGACCGTCGAGCCCCTAACGAGCGAGAGACCCTGCGCCGCGTTACCGTCGCGGACGGCGATCTCCAGCAAGCCTGACGACCCGCACAGCGCCACCGCACCCAGGGGCGGCACATCAGCATAGGCGCGGGCGACCGGGATCGTGCGGCCGGCGATCTCGACGAACGCCTGCTCCCCTTCACGGCCCTGCGTCGCCGGAAACGCCACGATGTTCGTGATCGCGTTCCCGTATCGGTCGATCGAGATCACTTCGCCCTGGATGGCGCCGTTGCCGAGACGGCGCGCTTCCGGCGTGCGTCGAATCGTCGGCGATTCCGCCGCGGGGCCAAGCGCGTCGAGTGGTGCGCCCATGGCGATTCGCGCCGCCGCCGGCGCGAACAGATCGCGCCCGTGAAACGTCGGCGACGCGGCGGGAGGCACCGGCAGGCTCACCGCTCGTGCACCAGCCACGAGGAGCGCCGGCGACAGCGCGCCGTTGTCCGGACCGATGAGCACTCGATCCTCGCTGCGCACCGCGAGTGCTGCGCGCGGCGAGCCGACACCGGGATCGACCACCACGAGGTGAATCGTCTGGGGGGGGAAGCGCCGCCAGTAGCGCGCGACCGCGAGGCGCGCGCTCTCCACATCCTGCGGAGCGATCTCATGGGAAAGATCGACCACTCGCGCCTCGGGCGCGAGCGAGTACAGGACGCCCTTCATTTCGGCGACGTAGCCGTCGGCGGTGCCGAAGTCGGTCAACAGGGTGATGAGCGGTCGCATCTCACAGGGATTTGCGTTTCCAGCGGCCAAGCCGCCAGAGCACCATCATGGCGATGCCGCGCGCGGTGGCAGTGAGGCAAATCACCCACCAGATCCCGTCGATACCCCATCGGTTCGCCGCCCACGCCGCGAGCGGGATGCGAATCGCCGTGAGGGCGGTGGAGGTCAACATGGGCGGAAAGGTGTGCCCCGCCCCGCCGAGTGCCCCCTCGAGCACGAGCTCGGCACCGACGAAGGCCTGGGACAGGGCGCAGATCCGCAGGTAGCTCGCGCTCACCGCGATCACGGCCGGGTCGTCGGTGAAGAGTGAGGCGAACTCCTCCGCGAAGACGATCTCGACGACCGCCGCCGCGACACCGACGACGCTCGCGAAGCCGGTGGTGATCCACCCCGACCGTTCGGCGCGACTGACCTGGCCCGCCCCGAGGTTCTGGCCGACGATGGCGGCCGCCGCGGCGCCGAAGCCGACGCCGACCATGTAGGCCCAGCTCTCCACGCGGTGCCCGATGCCTAACGCCGCCAGCGCCGGGGTCCCGAACTGGGTGGTCGTACGTGTCATCAGGACGTAAATCAGACTGAAGATCATCCCGGTGGCGGCCGTCGGAAGACCAATGCGGGCAATGAGCGGGATGGCGCGCTCGGTTGGCCCCACCAGTCGGATCATCGAGCGTCGCATCAGGAGCACGAGACCCAGCACGAACGCCGATCCGCGCGTGAGGATCGTGGCGATCGCGGCGCCGGCGATCCCGAGCGCCGGGGCCGGTCCGAGCCCGAGAATGAGAATCGGATCGAGGACGAGCGCCGCGACCACCGACACGGTGAGCAGCAGGAAGGGCGTCCGCGTGTCGCCGGACGCTCGAAAGGCGGCGTCGATGGCGAAGTAGCCAAAGATCAGCGGGCACCCGGCGAGGTAGGCGGTGAGGTAGCGCCTGCCTAACGCGGTCACGTCCGGTGGGGTGTGCATCACCGCGAAGAGCCAGTCCAGGAGCAGCAATCCCACCAGGGCGACGGCCAGCCCGAGTCCGAGCGAGAAGACGAGGGCCGCGCCGACGGCGCGAGCAGCCTCCGTCGGCCGCCGTTGCCCGTGCCGGCGCGACGCGACGGCCGTGAGACCCACCGCCACCATTTCGGCGAGCGCGATCAGCATCCAGATCCAGAAGACGGAGGTGGACACCGCGGCCAGCCCAATGGGACCGAGGCGCGTGCCGATCCAGAAGGCGTCGACGGTCGTGAAGAGCGTCATGAGAAGGGCCGAAGCGACCGAGGGAACCGCGACCCGGATGATCGTTCCCGCCAGCGGGCGGTGAACGAGCGATGCCTGCGCGACGAATTCGCCGGTGACGCCGATCGCCGGAACGCCCTCGTGAGCGTCCATCGGCAACGCGGCCGCCGGCGTATCGCCAGGCGGCCGCGTATCGTCTGCGCCCTGTTCCAGCTGCCGGCCGGCGCTCACACCCCTATTGCCTCTCCTTGGCTGTCGAGCACCCGACGGAGCTGCGTCGCCGTCGCGGCGAGCGCACGCGCGGCCCCCGAGTCCGTCTCGGATACCACGATCGGCCGCCCCGTGTCGCCGCCTTCGAGCACGCGTTGATAGAGTGGAATCTCGCCCAGCAACGGCACGCCGAGCTCCCTGGCGAGTCGCGCGCCTCCGCCGGAGCCGAAGAGCGGGCTCGGCTTCCCGCAATGCGTGCACTCGAAATAGCTCATGTTCTCGACGATGCCGAGCACCGGCACCCCGACCCGCTCGAACATCTTGGCGCCGCGGAGGGCATCGCCGATGGCGACCTCCTGCGGTGTCGTCACGATCACGGCGCCGTGCACCTGGGTCGCCTGCACCAGGGAGAGCTGCGCGTCGCCCGTGCCGGGCGGCATGTCGACGAGGAAGTAGTCGAGCTTTCCCCAGACGACATCCCGCAGAAACTGCGTGATCACCTTCATGATGATCGGGCCCCGCCAGATGGCGGGTGCGTCCCGCGCCACCATGAAGCCGATGCTCATCAGCTTCACACCGTGCGCCTCGAGGGGGATGATGCGCTCGTTCTCGACCGGCGGTGGCTCATCGATGCCCATCATGCGCGGGACGTTAGGCCCGTAGATGTCGGCATCCATCAGGCCGACGCGTGCTCCCGAGCGAGCGAGCGACACCGCGACGTTCGTAGCGACCGTCGATTTGCCGACGCCGCCCTTGCCGCTCGAGATCGCGATGATGCGGCCCAGATTCGGATAGCTGACCGGCGCTGGTGGCGCGGGGCGCTGCGGGCCGGGTGCGGCGCGGGGGGGCTCCATCACCGGCAGCGCGCGCGGGTTGGCCGCCGGAGGCGGCGCCCCCTGTGGCGCCGCCCGCTGCGCCTGCGACGGATCCTTCACGTCGACGCGGACTTCACTCACCCCCTCCACCCGCTCGATGGTGTGCCGTACGTCGCGCACGAGCGACGCCGGATCCTGCGCCGCGAGCAGAAAGGTGAGCCGGACCTTGCCGTCGTCGGTGAGCGCGAGATCGCGAACCATCGCGCCTTCGATGACCGTCCGGCCGGTGCGTGGGTTGGTGATGCCGCCTAACGCCTCGACGATCCGACCACGCAACGTCATGGGGTGTCCGCCGCGAGCGCGCGGACCTCGCGCACCTCCGGCACCCGCATGCGCAGCTGCGCCTCGATACCGGCATGCAACGCACTCACCGACATCTGGCAATCGGGGCAGTCGCCATGAAGGCGGAGCACGGCGACACCCGTGGCCTTCTCGAACGTCACGAGCTCGAGGACGGCGCGATCGAGACGCAGCATGATCGCCACCTGCGTGAGCGCATCGCCGATGCGGTCCTCGACCGTTTGCCGGGAGCGACGAAGGGGGTGGGGCATACGACCAAAGTTACCTAGCGGGCCGACAGGGGACCAAGAGCGTCGGCGGCGCCAAGGTACTCGCGCGCCTCCGCGACGACACGGGTGCGAACCGTATCGAGCGACCCCGGGATGAGCGCGCCGGCCGCTCGGGCGTGGCCGCCCCCGCCAAAGCGCTTGGCGAAGCGGTTGACGTCCACGGTGCCCGCACTGCGAAACGACACCTTCACCTGCCCGTGGCCCAGATCGCGGAAGAAGATCGCCATTCGCGTTCCCGCGATGGATCGCGGATGCTCGGCGATCCCATCGAGCTCCTCGGATCGCAGGGCGTATTTCTCCATCACGCCCGCGGGCAACGAAATCCAGGAGAGACCAATCGATTCGTCCACTTCCAGGGTGTGAAGCGCGTCGCGCAGGAGATGAAGCCGCCCGATGGGCACCGACGCGTAGATGCGCCGATACATCTCCTCGGGGTCGACGCCGCGCGACAGCAGCTCGCCCGCGATAGCGTGGCAGCGCGGCGACGTATTGCTGAAGCGGAATCCGCCCGTATCGGTGAGCAGGGCGGTGTAGAGCGCGCGCGCGATCTCGGGAGTGATGTCGAGATCGAGCACCTGCGCGAGATCGTACACCAGCTCGCCCGTGGCGCAGGCCGCGGTGTCCGCGAGCACGATGTCGCCCGGTGGCTCTTCGCCCGGCACGTGATGGTCGATGACGAAGCGCGGGCCCTTCATCGCGCGCACCGGCTCGGCCAGCGTGCCGAGTCGGCGAACATCGCTGATGTCGACGACGATCAAGAGGTCGGCCTGTCCGAGCGCGGCCGCTCCACGCTTGCTCTCCTCGCGGACACCGGCGAGCAGGAAGTCGAACATCACTGGCCAAGGCGTCGGATTGACGATGCGCGCTGAGAGTCCGCGCTGCGCAACCAATAGCGCGAGCGCCGCCTCGGAGCCACACCCGTCGCCATCGGCATTGACGTGCGTCGAGAGCACGACGGTCGCCCCGTCCCGGAGCCCGTCTCCCATCCGCTCAATGATCTCGCGGCGCGCCTGGGGAATCTCGAGCAGCGTCGACGGCAGCAGCCACCTCCGGACGGGGGGGAGAAACGAAACGCGGCGCCCACTCGGGGCGCCGCGTTCAAAGATAGCGAGTTCTGCGACGCTCGTCAGCGCGTTGGCGGGGCCCCCGCGAAGCGGGACTTGCGAACGCTATACGCGAAATAGATCACCAGACCGATCGCCATCCAGATGATCAGGCGGAGCCACGTGTCCCCCGGAAGGCTCGACATGAGATAGCCGCAAATCAGAATGCCCAGGATGGGCACCAGGGGCACGAGTGGCGTCTTGAACGGACGTGGCAGCTCGGGCGACTTGACGCGCAACACCCAGATACCTGCGCAGACGATCACGAACGCGAGCAGCGTTCCGATCGAGACGAGCTCGCCGAGAACGCCGATCGGAAACAGGCCGGCAACGGCGGCGGCGATGACGCCGGTAACGATCGTCGTGATGTATGGCGTCTGGAAGCGCGGATGCACCTTGCCGAACACGGCCGGGAGCAGCCCATCGCGCGCCATCGAGTAGAAGATGCGCGGCTGGCCCATCAGCATGACGAGAACGACCGAAGCAAGCCCCGCCATCGCGCCGATCGATATCAGCTTCGTGAGCCACGACAGCCCCGGGCCAGCGGCCGCGAGCGCGACGTACACCGGGTCCGGCACGTTGAGCTGCGTGTAGGGGACGAGGCCGGTCATCACCAGCGACATCAGGATGTAGAGGATCGTACAGAACGCGAGCGACCCGAGGATGCCTATCGGCATGTCTCGTTGTGGATTCTTGGCCTCCTGTGCCGCCGTCGACACCGCATCGAAGCCGATGTACGCGAAGAAGATCACCCCCGCACCACGCACGATGCCGCTCCAGCCGAACTGGCCGAACTCCCCCGTGTTGGGAGGAATGAAGGGACTCCAGTTGTCGGTGTTGACGAACATGAAGCCGAAGCCGATCACGAGAAAGATGATCGCGACCTTGATGGCGACGACGATGTTGTTGAACCCCGCCGATTCCCTCACACCCACGACCAGCAGCGTGGTCAGCACGGCGATGAGGAAGATCGCGGGAATGTTGAGAATGGCTCCGGTGCGCGAGAGCCCTTCGGCGGCCGAGTAGGCGAACGGCGCCTGCGTCCACTCCATCGGCAGGTCCACGCCAATGCTGCGCATGAAGGAGACGAAATACCCCGACCATCCCACCGAGACCGTCGCCGCACCGAACAGGTACTCCAGCACGAGGTCCCAGCCGATGATCCAGGCGATGAACTCGCCCAGCGTTGCATACGAATAGGTATACGCGCTTCCGGCGATCGGGATCATGCTCGCGAACTCCGCGTAGCACAGTCCCGCGAACAGACAGCCGGTTCCCGCCAGAATGAACGAGAGGACGATCGCGGGGCCCGCGTAGTTGGCCGCCGCCGTCCCGGTCAGGACGAAGATGCCGGCGCCAATGATGGCACCGATCCCGAGAAGGGTGAGGTTCGTGGCACTCAGCGCACGCCGGAGCGTCGCCTCGTGCGACTCACCACTCGCTTCAGCCTGGAGGAGGGCGATGCTCTTCTTCGACCATAGACCCATGGGGTTCTCCGCGGGGGGATTACGTAGGAAGACGCGGGCAAAATCCCGTGGCCCAGTGGGTTTGTCAATAGAAGTTCGTCCAAACGGCAAAGACGTCAGAGGTCGGAATACAGAATTCAGAATTCAGAAAACGACCACGGGGAGCCGTAAGACTGGCTCCCCGTCGGTTTCTCTGAATTCTGAGTTCTGTATTCTGACGTCTTTGCCGTCTCTCTATAGCGAGTAGTTGGGAGCCTCCCTGGTAATCTGAACGTCGTGCGGATGCGACTCCCGCAGGCCCGCGGTCGTGATGCGGACGAAATCCGTCGCGCTCCGCAGCTCCTCGATGCTGCCGCACCCCACGTAGCCCATGCCGCTGCGCAGTCCGCCGACCATCTGGAAAAGCACATCCACCACCGGCCCCTTGTAGGGAACCCGCCCCTCGATGCCCTCGGGCACCAGCTTGCGCACCGACATCTCCCCTTCCTGGAAGTAGCGATCGGCACTGCCGTCCTGCATCGCGGAGAGGGAGCCCATGCCGCGAATCATCTTGAAGCGGCGGCCCTCCAGCAGAAACGATTCCCCCGGACTCTCCTCGGTGCCGGCGAGCATGGAGCCCATCATCACGCTCGAGGCGCCGGCCGCGAGCGCTTTCACGATGTCGCCCGAGTACTTGATGCCGCCGTCCGCAATGATCGGCACGTCGCCCGCACCATCCACCGCGTCGAAGATCGCGGTGAGCTGCGGGACGCCGACGCCAGTCACCACGCGCGTGGTGCAAATCGAGCCGGGGCCGACGCCCACCTTGATCGCATCGACTCCGCGCTCGGCGAGAGCCGCCGCGCCGTCGCGCGTCGCGATGTTGCCCGCCACCAGTTGAGCGTCGGGAAAAAGCTCGCGTATCTGCGACGTTGCCTGCAGAACGCCATCGCTGTGCCCGTGAGCGGTATCGATCACCAGCACGTCGACGCCTGCGTCGACCAGCGCGCGCGCGCGATCGATGAAGTCCCCGCCGGCGCCGAGCGCGGCCGCCGCGCGCAGCCGGCCGTGCTGGTCCTTGTTCGCGTTGGGGTGTTGCCGGCGCTTGTGAATGTCCTTCACGGTGATGAGGCCGCGCAGCGTCCCCTTGGCGTCGACGACGGGGAGCTTCTCGATGCGGTGCCGTCCGAGAATTCGCTCCGCTTCCTCGAGCGTCGTCCCCTCGGGCGCGGTGATCAGATTCTCCTTCGTCATCACCTCGCGCAGCGCGCGGTCGAGATTGCGCTCGAACTGGAGATCGCGGTTGGTGATGATTCCCACGAGGCGGCCGTCCCGATCGACCACCGGGACACCCGAGATCCGGAATCGACGCATGAGCGCGTTTGCCTCGCGGAGCGTCGCGTCCGGCCCGAGCGTGATCGGATTGAGGATCATCCCGCTCTCCGACCGCTTCACGCGATCCACCTCGGCGGCCTGCCGGTCGATGGACATGTTCTTGTGAATCACCCCGATACCGCCGGCCCGGGCCATCGCGATGCCCATCTCGCTCTCGGTCACCGTGTCCATGGCCGCCGAGATGAGCGGGACGTTCAGTGGGATTCCGCGGGTGAATCGGGAGCTGGTGTCGACGTCCTTGGGGTGCGTGACCGAATGCCGCGGGACGAGGAGGACATCGTCGAAGGTGAGGGCGGCGTCGGCGCGGACGCGATCGGTTCCGCGGGGGCCCTCGATGCGCGACGGCCCGCTTGCCGGGGGTGCCGGCGAAGCGGGCCGTGATGGTGGTCGAGTTGTGGTCGCCATGGCCAAAAGTAGGCGGCCACCCAGGCAAAGTAAAGCGGCTAGCCGCGCCCTATCGCCCGAAGGCGCCTGCGCATACGCCGCGGGAGGAAGAAGGTTGCCGCCAGAAGTACCCGGCGCAGATTTGCCGTGCTGAGATCCGCCAGCGGACCGACCCAGTAATCCCCGACCACGCGACGTCCCGCGTTCGCGATGAGGCGCTGCAGCGCCAGCACGAGGAGAAATACGTCATCGACTTCGCCAAGGAACGGGACGAAGTCCGGCAGCAGGTCCATCGGCGAGACGATATACGCGATCGCCCCGGCGACGAGCAGCTTGTCCACTCCGGACACGCGGCGGTCGGTCAGTAAGCCGCCCAGCAATCGCAGGTACGCCGGGATCTGCTTGATGACGTCGACCAGCGTGCGCTTCGCACCCGTGCGCGGCTCGGCCGGCTCCCCCTCCACGCGAGGGCGTCGTCCCGCCGCTCGCCCGCGTCCACCTGCTTTACCCGCTGGCACTTCCGCCTGGCTGCTCACTTCGGTGCGCCTCCTGAGTCGGTGGGCGTGGGCGGCTCACTGGACGGAGGGGGTGACTGCTGCCCCTCGCTGCCTCCAGTGGGCCCCTGCCCCGAGGGCGGGCGCGTCCCGCTCCACTGGGCGGGGCGCGATGCCGCGTTGACCACATCCGATGCAACGGACTTGCCAGCCGCGGCCACCCCGGAAAGGACACCCATCGCGCGACTCATGAGAGTCATCGTCTGCGCGATCGTGTCGGCCGACAGTCGGCCTGCGCGCATCGTGTCCTCGAGTCCCTCGGTGAATCGCTGGAATACGCTCGCCGCCGTGGGCTGCCGCTCCGCGTACCGCGATTCGAGGAATTCGACGTAGTCGAGGACCTGGTAGAGACGATCGTTGGAGAGCGTCTCCAGCTTCCGCATGATCCGGTCACGCAGGAAGGGGTGCGTGTCCGACGCTGCTCCCTCGTCGCTTGCCATCGTTATCCCCGCCAGCGGGCGCGCGTACCGCGTGTGTCGATGTGAACGTACGGCTGACGATAGCGACCGCTGACATAGAGACCAAGACCGCCGGCGAGGTCGGGGTGCGACTGCTCGACCATCTCGACCGCCGCGGCGACGAGGTTTGCGTCTTCGCGCGTCACACGTCCATCGCCGTCGGCGTCGATGACGACGTCAGCGGCATCGCCGAACTGGTGCCGGCTGTCACGCGCGGCGCGCGGGACTCGGCGATTGTACCAGGGTGTGCGGAACCCGGAGTTCACGGAGACCGCCAGCTGCACCGTCGCGGTGTCGGGCCTCCAGCGCGACAGCTGTTGGAAAACGAGCTCGAGCTTGTCCAGCAGCCGCCGGTCCAGCGCCGCATAACGGGGCCACGTCGTCTGCCCATCGGGCGCCACGAACGAGCCCAGCCGCAAGTGTCGCGAGAGCGGGAGGTTCACCAGCTCGGGGAGCACCTGGACGAAGCCATCGGGGCGCGCTGAGGTCGCGCCGCGCCTCCCTGCGCGGAAGGTGCCGATACGGTAGCCATCGAGAATGCCCCCTCGGTTCTCCTCGAACGGTACCATCACCGCCAGGGTGAGCCCATTGAGGATCCGGCGCTCCAGCCCGCGCATGAGCGCGAGTCGGTAAAATCCGGGCACCGAGGGAGCGACCAGTGTATCGCCATCGAGCGGACGAATGGAGTCGATACCCACTGAATCGGTGACGCGCACCCACGAGTATTCGAGCTCGGTGGGATCGCCATGCACCTCGAGCGGATACTCGACGCCCTCGTTGGGAAGCGCAAAGCGGACCTGCACCGCCCCGCTCAAGCCGAACGCGCTGGCCGACGGCGTCGCTGGAGGCACGAGGGGAAGCACCGGCGTGCCGAAGCGCGACTGGAGGAGTGTCTCGGGGGGTTCGTAGAAGCGAAGGACCGCGAGCGCGGCCACGACGAACATCGCGGCCGTCATCCAGCGGGAAGTGAGCGCCGCCAGCAGGCGCGCCTTCAAATTCGACCCCATCGCGCACGGGTGCCGCGGGCATCGATATGCGTGAAGGGGCCGTGCGCGCGCGTCGCCGCGTAGACGCCGGCGCCGCCCACGAGCCCTGGATACGCGGCCTCGACCCGGTCGACTGCCTGGAGGAGGACGCGCGCGTCGCGCGTGTCTACTCTGCCATCGCGGTTCACATCATCCATGCGCCCGTCCCGGTTGTTGTCGACGAACACATCGGCTGCATCGCCGTACTGATGACGACTCGCATCGGCCCGACCCTTCCCAACGCCCCTGCGATTGTACTGCGGCGTTCTGAATCCCGACATGACGGACAGATACCGAACGTCATAGCCGCGGCTCACCAGATCGTCGATGACGAGCTCCAGCTTGTCCACGAGCTTCGTGTCCAGCACCAGGTACTTCGGCCAGACGTCGCGCTGGTCCTTCGTCAGAAAGTCCCGGAGCCTGAAGTGCTCCGAGACCTTCGTGTCCTGGTTCTCGGGGGTGACTTCGATGAACCCATCCAGGGCTGCGTACGCCTCGGACCGAACCTTCCGGCGCTCGAACGGCCAGTAGCCCATCCGGTAGCCGCCGACGCGCCCCTTCACCTTGTCGGAAAACGGACGCAGGGCGATGAACGTGAAGAGAGATGATTCCGAGCTATCCCGCAAGACGTACACGCCGGGGGTGCGAACCACGGTGTCGCCGATGAGCGAGCTGAGAATCGGGATGTCGAGGCGGGCGAGGTAGGGGAGGAAGCGCGCCGTCAGCTTCCCGCTGCGTCCCCGGAGGGTGTCGGATACGACGAGCTCCGAGGAGCTCGGAGTCGAGGCAGCGGCCATCCCGGCGGAAGGGAGCGGAAGCGCATCGCCCCCCGCGAGAGCCGGTTGGGCGATGAACAATGCAAATGCGATCGCGATCGACCGGACTACCGGTCGCCCGCGGAGTGAGCCTGCGGACACTGAACCCCCTTCGGGAAACGACTTTCGGGACGTCCTATATTACGGCAGCACCGGGGCTTCCCGCTACGACTACCCCTCGGAAAGGAGGGGACTGACTGACCGCGCGGTCAGTCAGTAGATGAAAACCGGAGTGCCGACCGGGACGATACTATACAGGTAGGCGATGTCTTCGTTCCGCAGGCGGACGCAGCCATGGCTCACCGCCTGCCCGATCGAGCTCGGGTTGTCAGTCCCGTGGAGGGCATAACCGTCGCCGAGGAGTAGGCGGTGGGAGCCAAGGACCCCTCGGAATTTGCGTTGGTTGGTGCCGAACGGCGGGATCACGACGTTGCCCGCCGCGACGATTTCGCGCCCCTCCCCCGACTCGAGGGGGTAGGTGCGCCCGTCGGCGTACTGCTTCACGACGTCGTTGCCCTCGACGGTAATGACCGCGCCGTCGGGGGTTTCAAGGTGCTCCCCGCGCTTCAGCTGTTTGACCCCAAGGCCGCGCTTCTTGGCGAACTCGATGAAGTGCCAGTCGGGCGGTACCCAGACCGGATCGATCTCCTTCCCCTGAACGACGAGCTTTCCGCGGGGCGTCTCGAACTTCCATTCGTCCCGGCCGCCGTCCTTCACGAGGGTCTTGCCGCTGCCGGTCGCGACGCGGGTGGTGAAGATCGTCTCGTCGCCCTGCTTGTACCACAGCCGGCGCTCCTCGATGCTGACGACGATGAATGGCTGCTCGCCGGGAGGCGCAGGTGCCGCTTCGAGGGCTCTCTCGAGGGAGTCGCTGACCATCCCGAGGCGCTTCCGGATGTCGTCGAGCACTTCCCAGTTGTCGTTGAACGCGATGCGGTTGACATCGCGCTCGTAGCGCACCATGGCGGCATGCTGGACGAGAAAGCCGCTGGCCCCGAGGACGAGCAGGAGCAGACCGGTGGCGGTCAGCGAGATACGAAGGTCGTCACGGAAGGCTTGTCTCAGGCTCATTCAGCTGGGCTCCTCGGAGGTACGGCCAGATACTGTGGGGATCGCGGAAAGTTCCGAGCGGCGGCACCCTCGACGACCTCAGAAGAAGTACACCTTCGTCCCGCGCGCGAGGTTGGGGATGACCGCACGCAGGTCCTCCGCCTTGGCCCGGACGGCGCCGGGCATGACGTACGCCGAGTCGTTGAGGGGGCCAGTGGTCGGCATCGAGTAGATGACGGTCCCGCCCTCGAGGACGATCGCGACCGGCCCGAGGGCACCTTTCACCATCCGGTCGTTAGGCGGCGTCAACCCGCGATCCTCGTACACCCACCGCGGGACTTCCCACCCCTCGCCGGCGGCGAGGAGCCGCAGAACCGAGCGCGTACCGCGCGGGATCGTGAGGCGCACGGTGTCGGGGCCGGTTCCCACGGTTTTCTCCGGGCCGATCTCCACTCGCATGTCGCGCAGAATCGCGCCTTCTCGCTCGAGGCCCATGTACGCGCTGTCGACGGCGACGGCGAGGTGGATCTCCTTGTCGACGCGCGCCTGCCGTCGCAGGAGCTCGACCATCACTTGCAGCTGCTTCTCCTCCGACGCCAGCACGGCGTCGGCGCGCCGCTTCTCGAACTCGCTCATGCCCGCGCGCAACCGGTGAATCTCGGCGCGGTATTTGTCGCGCTTGTAGATGAGGTATCCATCGATCGCGAGGACGCCGAGCACGACGATGATGATCGCGGCGAGAAATCCGGGGTGCCGGCGCCGAAACTCGCCGAAGCGGGCGCGAAAGCTCATGTCAGCGAAATAGGTGAACCGGTCGGTCGTGCGGCATCGAGCGTCGGCGCCGCGTGCGCGCCGACGTCGTGCTCCTCAGCGACGGACGATCGATACGAGATCGAGAATGGGAACGCCCACCGGAGAGCTCCGCCCGGTGCGGACGCGGGCAGTGATGACGACGTTGGTGAGCGGTGCGATCGAGGAGACGGCATCGAGCATGGAGGGCGGAATCGCGAGGTACAGGAGCGCGCTCTCCGTGTCGGGACCGCGCGCGATGACGTAGGGCTCGTTCTCGGCGAGCTCGCGGCGAAGAGGGTCGGCGCGCTGAACCGGCGAGAGCACCTGAACGTTCCAGCGCACGATTACCCCGCGCGTTCCGTCCGGGTCCGCGCGCAGGTCAGCCGCACTCACGCGCGTCTGGACGGCCGTGTCGAGCGTTTGCAGCTCGTTCTCGCGTACCCACCCTTCGACGCGAACGCGCACCCAATCACGATCGCGCGCGAGTGGGACGACCACCGCCCCGGGACGGATGCCGCCTATCGAGTCGCCGTCCGGGGCAAGGCGAATCGCGGTCTGGCGCGTGGGTGTCAGACCGTTCCCGATCGGCGGATCGGTGGCTCGGGCGGGCGTGGGTGGGGGTGCGGGGGCTTGCACGGTTTCCACTGATCCAGCCTGCTCGCGCGTCTCCGGCGCCGGTTCGGTGCGCAGTCGGGTGGTTGGAATCCAGGCGACGCGCCGAACGCGCACCCATTCGCCTCGACGCGAGACCTGGGTGAGTCCCATGCCGTCGCGAAGATTGGCGAGCGTGGGGGCATCGAGCGCGGGTGACTCACGCAGCCGCGCGCCGGACGGTGCACGCACCGACATGGGGAAGCTGTCCCGTCGTCCGCCAATGAGGTCGCGGTGGATGTACCCCTCGAGCGTGATGCGCGAGAGCGCACCGCGCCGGTCGCGCACGCGCACCTCCGTGCCCGCCCGCACGGTCGCGATCGGCGCACCGCTCGGCGCCGCGCGCAGCTCGGTGGGCGCCGTCACCGTCGCCTGTGCGAACAGCGACGATGCGGTGAGAAGGGCGAGGAGGACCGGAACGACGTACATCGCTGGTTGCCGTGTAAGAGGGCGCGTACATTTCGCTGGCGCCCGATGCGCCGAAGTTATCAGTCGTACACCATTCAGCAAAGATGCCGAATCAACGTCGGCGCCCGGTCGTGCTCGTCGTCCTCGACGGGTGGGGGTATCGCACCGAGCGTGAGGGGAATGCGATCGCGCTCGCGCGCACGCCGACCTGGGAGGCGCTCTGGTCGCGCGCGCCACGGGCGCTGATCGAGGCATCGGGCCTCGCCGTTGGACTCCCCGAAGGGCAGATGGGCAACAGCGAGGTCGGTCATATGAACCTGGGCGCCGGCCGCGTGATCCCGACCGATCTCGTCCGCATCTCGCTCGCGATTCGCGACGGCTCCTTTTTCGACAACGCGGTGCTCAAGGCGGTGTGCCGGGAGGTGCGCGAGCGGGGGACGACCCTGCACCTCTGTGGACTCATCGGCAACGGCGGCGTGCACGCGGTCGATGAGCATCTCTTCGGATTGTTCGACCTGGTGGAGCGGGAGCGCGTGCCCAGGGTCGCGCTGCACGCGCTCCTCGATGGCCGCGACGCGCTCCCGCGATCGGCGCACGAGTTCATGCGGCAGACCGTCGAGCGGTCACGTGGCCGCGTCCCGGTTGCGACCCTCGGCGGCCGCTATTACGGCATGGATCGCGACAAACGGTGGCCGCGCACGGAGCTGTGGTACCGGGCGATGGTTCGGGGCGAGGGCGGTCGCGCGACGGACCCGGTGGACGCGATTCGCGAGGCGTACGACCGCGGGGAAAGCGATGAGTTCATCAAGCCGATCGTGATCGAGCGCCACGGCACGCCGGTGGCGCAGGTTCGCGACGGCGACGCACTGTTCCTGTTCAACTTTCGCGCGGATCGCATGCGGCAGATCGTTCGCGCGTTCACCGAGGACGGCTTCGACGGATTCGACATCAGCGATCGGCCGCGGGTGAGCGTCGCGAGCATGACGATGTACGACGAAACGTTCACGGTTCCGGTGGCGTTTCCACCGTTCGTCCTGTCGCGCATCGTCGCCGAAGTGCTGAGCGAGCGTGGCAAGACGATGTTCCGCACCGCCGAGACCGAGAAGTACGCGCACGTCACGTACTTCTTCAACGGAGGGTACGAGACCCCGTACCCGGGAGAGGAGCGGCTCCTCGTGCCGAGCCAGAAGGTGGCGACGTACGATCTGGCACCGCGAATGAGCGCGCCGGGAATTACCGACGTGCTCTGCAACGCGATCGAGCAACGCCAGCATGATTTCATTTTGTGCAACTATGCGAACGGCGACATGGTGGGTCATTCCGGTGTGTTGAGCGCGGGGATCACGGCCGTGGAGACCGTCGATGAATGCCTCGCGCGCGTGCTCGCGTCGTCGGAGCGCGCCGGTGCGCGCGTGATCGTGACGGCCGACCACGGGAATTGCGAGATGATGATCGATCCGGCGACCGGCGGCCCGCATACGGCTCACACCACCAACCCGGTGCCGATCGTGATCGTGGATCCTGACGGCGACCGCCCGCTACGCTCGGGAGGCGCGCTTCAGGACGTCGGACCGACGGTGCTCGCGATGCTCGGCGTCGACAAGCCGCCCGAAATGTCGGGTGTCGATCTGCGGTCCGGGGTGGGGTGAGAGGTTGAAAGCTGCGAACTGCGAACTGCGGACTGCGGGCTGCGAACTGCGAACTGCGAACTGCGAGCAGGACTGCATTGGTCGGAGTTCGCAGTTCGCAGTTCGCAGTTGTCGAAACGTGGTCACCGATCGAGATTCACATTGATCTTCAAGGAGCACGGTCGTGAATAGATTCGCACTTGCCGCAATCGCGATGCTCGCGCCCGCGTCGATCAGCGCCCAGGTGGGGCATCTGCCGCAGGAGAGCCCTTTCGAGGACACGCCGTATCGCCAGGAGATCACCTCGTACTCCGGCTGGTACAGTGGGGCCGAGGGGTCCGCGGGCGTGGGTCCGCAGGCGGGGCCGATCGTTGGACTTCGCTATGAGATTCGCATTGGCGGCCCCGCGTTCTTCAGCGTGCACGCCGGCCATGCGTTCTCCAAGCGCGATGTCATCGATCCGCTCAACCCGCCCGCCACGCGCCACCTCGGCACGAAGGATGTGTCACTGCTCCTCCTCGATGCCGGGATCACGGTGAATCTCACCGGGCAGAAGAGCTGGCATGGGATCATTCCCTTCGCGCGCTTTGGCGCCGGGGTGGCCGCGAACGTCGGGAGTCGCGTCGATCCCGCCAACTTCGCGATCGGCACTCCCTTTGCACTCGTGCTGGGCACCGGCGTTCGATGGGCGCCGGGCGGGCGCTGGCAGTTTCGCTTCGATGTCGGCGATCATCTTTTCCGCCTGAACTACCCGTCGACGTACGGGTCGATTCCGCAGGGCGGTGGGGATCCGGTGCTCGCGGGCAAGACCTCGGAATGGAGACACAACGGCGTGTTCACGGTCGGCGCGTCGTACATCATCTCTCGATAGGCAGGAGCAGCCCATGGCGCGCGACTTCGAGGACATTTACCGGCTCGACGAGCTCAGCGACGAGGAGCTCCGCGCGCTGGTGCGGGATCAGCTCGCGGACTACGACACGGTCGACGCCGACAACATCCTCGTGACTGCGGCAAACGGCGAAGTGGTGCTCGCGGGTCGCGTCGGCACGGAGGAGGAGCGCCGCATTGCCGAGCGCATCCTCGCCGACGTGATCGGGCTGAAGCGGTATCGCAACGATCTCGTGGTCGACGAGATCCGGCGCGACGAGGAGCCCGAAGCCGTCGACGATCACCTGGCGAATGCGCGCGAGGGGAGCGGCGAGCCGATCGGCCAGCGTCCCGACAACGTGGATGATGAGGCCGAGCACCTCGATGAGGACCTCAACGCTCGGATGTTCGGCACGCACGACGTGCAGTCGGCGATCGAGCGCGGCACGGCCTGGATCCCGCCCGACGAGCCGACGCCGGAGGGGTTTGAGCCCGATCCGCGGGGAGAGATCTAGGGGTCAGGAGTCAGGAGTCAGGGGTCAGGGGCG
>JAICOJ010000117.1 GCA_025930755.1 Gemmatimonadaceae bacterium | reverse complement strand
CGCCGAGGGATCGCTGGTCGATGCGATCGAGCACCACGGTCACATTCCGCTGCCACCGTACATCGCGCGCGCGGACGTCCCCGCGGACGCCGACCGCTACCAGACGGTCTATGCCGCCGAGCGGGGGTCGGTGGCCGCGCCGACCGCGGGTCTCCACTTCACCCCTGAGCTGCTCGCGGCGCTGTCGGCTCGCGGCGTTCAGCGCGTCGACATCGTGCTCCACGTCGGCGCCGGCACGTTCAAGCCGGTCGAAGTCGAGGATCCCGCGCAGCACGTCATGCACGAGGAGCGGTTCACCGTTTCGGCGGAGGCGGCCGCGTCACTGAACCATGTGCGGCGCTCGGGCGGGGCGATCTGGGCCGTGGGCACGACGTGTGCGCGCACACTCGAGAGCGCGGTGTGTGATGACGGAACCTTTACCGAGCGGGCGGAAGAAACACGCCTGTTCATTCGTCCGCCCTACCGCTTTCGCGCCGTGGACAAACTGATCACGAATTTCCATCTTCCCCGCTCCACCCTCGTGATGCTCGTCGCCGCGTTCGCGGGATACGAGCTGACGATGCGGGCCTACCGGGAGGCAGTCGATGAGGGGTACCGGTTCTACTCGTATGGCGATGCGATGGTGGTCCTGTAGTCTCGCGCTCGTGGTCGCCGCCTGTACGACCACGCAGCAATACTACCTGCCCTCGGAGGACCAGCCGCGCCTGACGACCGACCTCATGCGCGACCGCGGGCACAACATCGTTCGCGCCGAATGTCCGCGACTGCTGGGCGTTAGGCAGGCAGTGACTGGGGTGGCCCACATTCGCGTCGACGTCGCCGCCGACGGCGCGGTGCGGCGCGCATCGATCTCGCACAGCTCCGGCGACGAGCGCATGGACGAGATCTTCGGGGGTCTCGCGGCGCAGCTCAAGGTCGATCCGCCCGCCAATGCCGGGAGCGAGACCATGCCCGGCACGCTCAGGCTCGGGTACTCGTGCTCGCCCACGGCGGGGACGATCACGGTCGAGGGCGTCGACTATCCCGGATGAGCGAACGGGGATTCGCGTTCACGATCGATGCGACCGCCGGCGCCGCCCGCGCCGGCGTTTTCATGACGCCCCATGGCGCCGTCGAGACGCCGACGTTCATGGCGGTGGGCACGCAGGCGACGGTGAAGACACTCGATCCGCGGGAGCTGCGCGAGGCGAAGATGCAGATGATCCTCGCCAACACCTATCACCTGCACCTTCGCCCAGGCGAGGAAATCGTCCGTCAGATGGGCGGATTGCATCGCTTCATGCAGTGGGACGGGCCGATTCTCACCGACTCGGGGGGCTTCCAGGTCTTTTCCCTGGAGACGCTCCGCACGGTCACCGAAGAGGGCGTCGAGTTCCGCAGTCACATCGACGGCTCGCGCCGCTTTTTCTCCCCCGAGAGTGTCGTCGCCATCCAGCGCGCCCTCGGCGCCGACGTCATCATGCAGCTCGACCACGTCGTTCCCGGGCAAACGGATGCTGGGCTCGCGAGCGAAGCGAGTGAGCGGAGTGTGAGGTGGCTGGAGAGATGCGTACTCGCGTTCGAGAGGAACGAGGAACGAGGAACGAGGAATCTTCAGGCCCTGTTCCCAATCGTCCAAGGCGGGATTCACCCTCTGCTCCGCCGGCAGGCCGCGCAGGCGATCCGAAGCATGCGTTCCTTCGACGGATACGCGATCGGCGGGCTATCGGTCGGCGAGGCGAAGTCCGACATGTACGCCATGCTCGAGGTCGTGCACGAGGAGCTGCCGCAGGATCGGCCGCGCTACCTCATGGGCGTCGGCTTCCCCGAAGACCTCATCGAGGGCGTGGCGCGCGGGGTCGACCTTTTCGACTGCGTCGCGCCCACGCGCAACGGACGCCAGGGTACCGCGTTCACCACCGATGGGAAGCTCAACGTCAGGCGGGCCGAGCTGCGCTCGGACCCCCGTCCGCTCGACGAGGCGTGCGAGTGCTCGACGTGCACTCGCTTCTCGCGGGCCTACATCCGCCACCTTTTTGCCAGCGACGAGGTGCTTGGGCTGCGTCTCCTGTCGCTGCATAATGTACATTTCCTGACCGCGATCATGCGCCGAGCGCGGCGTGCGATCCTCGAGGGAGACTTTCAGGCGTGGAGCCGCGACTGGCTTCAGCGCTATCACTCACGACCGGCCCCCGTCTCATGACCGCAATGCTCGCGATCCTGCTCATGGCAGGTCCGCAGGAAGGAGGCGCGAACCCCATCGGCCTCCTGCTGCCGTGGATTCTCGTCTTCGGCATCTTCTACTTCATCTGGTTTCGCCCCCAGCAGCGCGAGCGCGCGAAGCACGATGAGCTGCTCAGAAACCTCAAGAAAGGCGATGAGATCGTGACCGCCGGTGGCATTGTCGGCGAGGTCATTCACATCAAGGAAGCCATGAAAGACGGTCAGCCGGTGAAGGCCATGGACGACCGCATTACCATCAAGACCGGCGAGGCGCGCATCGTCATCGAGCGCGGGCGTATCGCGCGCGTCGTCGCGCCGAAGACGGAACCCGCCGCAACGTGAGCCTGCTCGACATTTACGTCCTGGGCGCCCCGATCCTGCGGGAGGAGACGCGCCCGGTTACCGAGGTCGGGCCGGAGTTCCAGAAGCTCGTGGACGACATGTTCGAGACGATGTACGCCGCGAAGGGCATCGGGCTCGCGGCGCCGCAGGTGGGGCGCACCGAGCGTGTGGCCGTCGTGGACGTCGAGGGCGCCCGGCACGTCATCGTCAATCCCGAGATCGTGATGCGCGAGGGATCACAGAAGGGCGAAGAGGGTTGCCTGTCGATCCCCGACATCTATGCCGACGTCGAGCGCGCCATGCGCGTCGTCGTCAAGGCGCAGGATCGAGAGGGGAAGCCGATCGAGATCGACGCGACCGAATTGCTCGCGCGCTGCATTCAGCACGAGATCGATCACCTGCACGGCAAGCTCTTCATCGACTACCTGGGCCTCCTCAAGCGGCGCGCGGCGCTCAAGAAGTGGGAGAAGCAGCGCGCCGGCGACAAGTCGCTGACGCGCACCGTCGCGGCGCTCGAGGTCGCGCAGCACCACCACCGCGACGAGGAGCTGTAGTCGTGCGCGTCCTCTTCTGGGGGACATCCGCGTTCGCGGGCCCGTCGCTGCGAGCGCTCGTGGGCGAAGGCTTCGACGTCTGCGGGGTCGTCACGCAGCCCGATCGCCCGCGCGGCCGCTCTCGCTCGACGCTGGTGCCGTCGCCGATCAAGGAGATCGCCGTCGCCGAAGGCGTTCCGGTGCTGCAACCGGAGAAGCCGCGCGGAAAGGAGTTCGTCGATCAGCTGCGATCGCTCGAGCCCGAGCTTTCCGTCGTCGTCTCGTACGGTCACATCCTTCCCAAGCAGGTCATCGACCTGCCGGCGCGCGGCACGCTCAACGTGCACGCTTCGCTGCTGCCCAAGCTGCGCGGGGCCGCGCCCATTCAGGCCGCCATTCGCGAAGGATTCATCGAGACCGGCGTGACCATCATGCGCATGGTGCCCGAGCTCGACGCCGGACCGATCGTCCTCCAGGCGCGTACGCCGATCGCGGAGGATGAGACCGCGGGGGAGCTCGAGCTGCGACTCTCGGAGCTCGGAGCGCTGGCGCTCATCGAGGCGCTCACGCTCATCGTGCTCGGCGAAGCGAGCGAGCGCGAACAGAACGAAGAGCTGGCGACGTACGCACCGAAGATCGAGCGCGACATGGCGCTCGTGCCCTGGGAGGAGGGGAATGGTGTCGTCGCCCGGCACATTCGCGCCTACGATCCCAAGCCGGGCGCGTTTACCATGCGAAACGGACAGGAGCTCAAGCTGTTCGGCGCCCTGGCCACCGAGCAGGGAGGCGACGAGGGGTCGACGAAGGCCGGGCAAGTGCTCGCGATCGACGGGGATGGGATGCTCGTCGCTTGCGGAGACGGGGCGGTGCGCGTCCTTCAGGTGCAGGCCCCGGGGAAACGCCGAATTTCGGCACTCGAGTTCGCCCGGGGACGGGGGGTTTCCGTCGGGGACGTCCTGGGGACGGCGAGGTAGTCGAGGTGGTCGACGATGTCGAGGTGATCGCGGGAGCTTCAGCGCCATGACCTCGATATCCTCGACGACCCCGATCACGTAAGTATCTTATACACATGGTTTTCACCGGAACCGGATCCGTCACTGAGGCGCGGCGCGCCGCGGCCGAGATCCTCGCCGACATGCGGCATGGCGAGATGCTCGACCCTGCCTTCGAGCTGCGCGCGGCGGCGCTCGACGCCCGCGATCGCCGGTGGACGCAGGAGCTCGTCTACGGGATGCTGCGCCGTCGCGCGATGCTCGACGCGATGCTCTCCGAGCGCGTTCGCGGTGGACTCGTGAGGCTCGACCCCGACCTCGGCGACCTTCTGCGGCTCGGCGCGTACCAGCTGCTTCACATGCGGAGCGTCCCGGCCTACGCGGCGATCGCGCAGACCGTCGAGCTCAGCAAGGAGCGGCACGGCCTGGGCGCGAGCAAGCTCGCCAACGCCGTGCTGCGGCGCCTCGACCGCGAGCGCGAGATGCTCGACGTCGCGGTGCCGACCGATCCGGTGGACGCGCTCGCTCTTCGCCATTCGCACCCGCGGTGGCTCGTCGCGCGCTGGGTGGGGCGATGGGGCGCCGAGGAGACCGAGCGTCTGTTGATCGCGAACAACGCCGAGGCGCCGCTCGTCATCCGCCCGTACAACATTGTGCGCGAGCAGCTCGAGGCGACGCTCGAGAGTGGCAGCGTCGACGTAACCGACGCGCCGCTGGCGCGCGATTCTCTCGCGATCAAGAGTCCGGTGTCGCTCACCGAGCTCGGCGCCTATCGACAGGGGCTGTTCTTCGTACAGGATCCGGCGGCGACGCTCGTTACGCAGTACGCCTGCGTGCCGACCGGGGCGGAGGTCGCCGACCTGTGCGCGGCGCCGGGTGGGAAGGCGCTCGAGCTCGCGCGCGCCGCGTCCCTCGTCATCGCCGGCGACCGCTCGATACAGCGCATCCAGCGCATGATCGGCAATGCCCGGCGCGTCGACGCGAAGAACGTACTCGCGGTGGTCGCCGATGCGCGCACTCCGGCGATTCGCCCGGTCGATGCGGTGCTGCTCGATGTGCCGTGCACGGGAACGGGAACGTTCCGTCGTCACCCCGATGCGCGGTGGCGCCTCAAGGTCTCCGACATCGCGGTGCTCGCGGCGACGCAGCGCAGCATGCTGCGCGCCGCGGCGACCGTCGTAAAGCCCGGTGGCCTGCTCGTGTACAGCACCTGCACGCTCGAGCCGGAGGAGAACGACGCGCAGGTCGAGGCGTTCCTGCGCGAGAGCCCGGAGTGGAAGCTCGAGCCGCCGCCCGAGGGAACGGTGCCCGCGCCCGTGCTCGATGCCGGACGTCTTCGCGTTCTGCCTCAGCGGCATGGGGTCGATGGCGCGTTCGCGGCGCGCCTGCGGAGGGCACGCGGGTGAGGTGGCGCGGGAATGCGCGCCGCGCCATTCCGTACGTGATCGCGGCGACCGCCGGGTTCGTCTTCTCGTACCTGATCGTCGCGTTCTTCGTCTTCCCGGCGACGATCATTCCGAGCGACCGCAAGGTGCCGAACGTCGTCGGCATGACGTACGAGGAAGGCTCGAGGCGTCTGACGACCGATGGCTTCCGCGCCTCGACGGGCGAGCAGCGGTTCCACGCCAGTGCGCCAAGCGGCACGGTGCTGGAACAGGAGCCGCCGGCGGGCGCCGTCGAGGCCAAGGGCGCAGAAATCGTGCTGCACGTGAGCTCCGGGCAGCGTCGCGGCGAGGTGCCTAACGTCGTCGGCATGACGCGGCAGCAGGCGGAGCTGGCGATCGAGAACGCCGGGCTCGACGTCGGCGATGTCGAGGAGATCCGCGCCCAGACGCCACGCGGAACGGTCACCGCCTCCCGCCCGGTGGCGGGCTCCCGCGTGACCGTGCCCTCGTCGGTGACGCTGACCGTCAGCGTCGGACCGGCGTCGGTGGACATGCCGGACGTCGTCGGCGAGAACTATTCACGCGCGCGGACCGTGCTCGAGCAGCTCGGGCTGCGCATCGGCGACGTCAACGTCGACTCGACGAGCCTGGCACCGGGCAACATCGTGATCGCGCAGACGCCGGCGGCGGGGCGCGCCGTGGGCGCCGGCGCCCGCGTGGCCCTCACGATCTCGGGGCGACCGTGAGCATTCGGATCGCGCCGTCGATCCTGAGCGCCGACTTCGCCCGGCTGGGCGATGAGATCGCCATGGTCACCGAAGCGGGCGCGGACTGGATCCACGTCGACGTCATGGACGGGCGCTTCGTGCCGAACCTTACGTTCGGGGCGAAGGTAATAGAGACGGTGCGCAAGCTGACCGACCTGCCGATCGACGTGCATCTCATGGTCGTCGAGCCGGAGAAGTATCTGGAGGACTTCGCCGCCGCCGGCGCGTCGGTGCTGACGGTGCATCCCGAGGTGTCCCCGCATCTCCACCGGCAGCTCATGCGCATCAAGGAGCTCGGCTGCCTCGCCGGCGCATCGCTCAATCCATCGACGCCGCTCGATGCGGTGTACGAGGTCGCGGGCGATCTCGATCTGCTGCTCATCATGTCGGTGAACCCGGGATTCGGCGGCCAGTCGTTCATCCCGTCGTCGGTCGACAAGATCCGGCGCGCGCGCGCGATGCTCGACGAGGTCGACAGCCGCGCGGCGCTCGAGGTGGATGGCGGGATCAATCGGGAGACGATCGCGCAGGTGTGGCATGCGGGGGCAGACACCTTCGTCGCCGGGAACGCGATCTTCAGGGCCAAGGATCCGCGCGCCGAGCTGCGCGCCTTGCGCGCCAAATGCGCGGTGGCGGCATGACGTCGAAGGAGCAGTGGGCCTGGGTGGGCGCGATCGCGCTCGTGCTCGTGGGAGGCGGCATCGCCGCCGGCACGGCGCTCAAGGGGCAGCTGTCGCCCGTCACGCTCGGGAGCCAGGCGCCCGCCTTCGAGGCGACCACGATCGACGGGCGGTCGGTGAGGCGCACGCTGGAAGACTATCGCGGGAAGGTCGTGCTGCTCAACATCTGGGCGACCTGGTGTGGCCCCTGCATCGTCGAGATGCCCACGCTCGAGGCGCTGCATCGCGAGTTCACGGACACCGATCTTCGCGTTGTCGCCGTCAGCATCGATCAGGCGCAGACGGAGCATGCGATCCAGGAGTTCGTGAAGAAGCTCGGTCTCACCTTCGAGGTGGTACACGATCCGGAGGGTGACATTACGCGCGACTATCAGGTGATGGGCTATCCGGAGACGTTCGTGATCGGTCGCGACGGCGTCATCCGCAAGAAGGTGATCGGCGCGGCGGACTGGAACTCCGAGGGGAATCGCGCGCTCGTCAGGCAGCTTCTCGCCGAGCGCGTGTAGATGGCGCCGCCCACCCCCTGGCAGCGGCGGGTCAAGTCTGCGTTCACCGAGCACCTCCCGCTCAAGCTGGTCGCCATCTTCTTCGCCTTCGTGGTGTGGCTCGTCGTGAGCGGTGAGCGCCCGACGGAGATGGTGGTGCCGGTGCGGGTGGAGATCGGCGTCGACACGTCGGTCACGCTTCGCGGCCCCACCCCGGAGGTTCGCGCGCTCGTGGTGGGACGCGGTCGCGATCTCATGAAGCTCTGGGACACTCCGCCGACGATCTCCCAGCGGCTGGGGAGCGATGTTCCCGATTCGCTGGCGATCATGCTCGAGGTCAACAACGTGGAGCTGCCACCCGGGGTGGCGGGGATCGTCCGGGATGTGCAGCCGCGAAGCCTGCGGCTGCACTTCGATGTGCAGACGAAGCGCTTCGTGCCGGTGCGGTCGGCGCTCCGGGTTCGTGCCGATTCGGGGTTTCGCGTTGCCGGCGCGGTGCAGCTGGAGCCCATTCGCGTGCAGCTGATCGGCGAGCGCCGCACCGTTCGCGGGATCGACACGGTGTCGACCGTGGCGATCGACCTCGTGGTGCGCGACACGGCGCCGATGACGGTGGCGCTCGACACCGCGGGGCTGGGCGTGCGCGTGAATCCGGCGTTCGTGCGCGTCCGCGTGCCGGTTGCCGCGGTCGAGCCCACGGCAGCCGCATCGGCCGCGTCCACGAGCCGCCGGCGCCAGTGACACGGATTCTCGGCATCGAGACCTCCTGTGATGAGACCTCGGCGGCCGTGGTGGAAGGCACGGGCGACGAGGTCGAGCAGAAATCGCTGGTGATTCTCTCGCAGGACGTGCACAAGGTCTTCGGCGGTGTGGTGCCGGAGATTGCCTCTCGCGCGCACCTGACGAGCATCGTGCCGGTGGTGAACCGGGCGTTGTCGGAGGCTGATCTCGCCTTGAGCGACATCGACGCGATCGCGGTGACGTATGCGCCGGGGCTCGTGGGAGCGTTGCTCGTCGGCGTGAGCTATGGGAAGTCGCTCGCGTTCGCGAGTGGCCGCGCGCTCGTCGCCGTGCATCACATGGAAGGGCATCTGTTCGCGACGCAGCTCCAGCATCCCGAGGCGGTGCCGCCGTTCACGGCGCTGCTCATCTCGGGCGGGCACACGTTGCTGGTGGACGTCGAAGCGTGGGGGCGATATCGGCTGCTCGGTCAGACCCGCGACGACGCGGCGGGAGAAGCGTTCGACAAGGTCGCGAAGCTGCTCGGCCTTCCCTACCCCGGCGGTCCGCACATCGAGCGTCTGGCGAAGGAAGGTGATCCCTCGCGGCATCGCTTCTCGCGCCCGATGGTCCGGCGCGACCAGCGCGTCGGTGACCCCGATTATTACGATGTCTCCTTCTCCGGTCTCAAGACCGCGGTGCTCAACGCCGTGAAGCGCGCGGACGTGGAGACGGAGCGTGCGCACATCGCGCGCGGCTTTCAGGATGCGTTGATCGAGACGCTCGTGGAAAAGACGTCTCGGGCGGCCCGCGCGCATCGGCGCACCCGGGTCGTGTTAGGCGGGGGCGTCGCCTGCAACCAGACGCTGGCCGGGGCGATGCGCACGCGAATGGCGAAGATCGGGGCGGACGTCTTTGCGCCCGCTCCGCGGCTGGCGACCGACAACGCGGCGATGATCGCGCGAGCGGGGTTGTTTCGCTATGAGCACGGGGAGCGAGCGCCGCTCGACCTCAATGCCTATGCATCTCTTCCTTTACCAGGACTGATCGCCGCATGACGATCGACCATCGCCCGCTGGCGTACGAAGTCGGGCCTCTGATGATCACCGGGTTCGGGCTGGCGGTGCTGGCCGCGTTCGTCGTGGCGCAGATCGTCGCGCAGAACGAGCTGAAGCGTCGCGGCTACAGTCCCGAGCCGGTGGGCGACATGATCTTCGCGGCGGTGGTGGGGAGCCTGCTCGGCGCGAAGCTGTATTTTGTGGCGCTGACGGGTGACATCGACACGCTGTTCAGTCGCGGCGGCTTCGTGTTCTGGGGCGGGCTCATCGGCGGGATCCTCGCGGTGACGATCCTGGTGATGAGGCGGAAGCTGGGCTTCTGGCGAATCGCCGACGTTGCCGGTCTTTCGATCATGCCCGCGTACGCGGTGGGTCGCACCGGATGCTGGGCGGTGGGTGACGACTACGGTCGTCCGTGGGACAGTCCGCTCGCGGTGCGTTTCCCCGAGGGGGCGCCGCCGTCGACCGCGCAGAACATGCAGGAGATGTTCGGCATCCCGGTACCGGCCGATGTCCCGCCCAACACCGTGCTGGCGGTCCATCCCACGCAGCTGTATGAAGTGACGATGGCCTTCATCCTCTTCCTGATTCTGTGGCGGCTGCGCGATCACAAGCACGCCGAGGGGTGGCTCATGGGCGTGTATTGTGTGATGGCGGGGGTGGAGCGGTTCATTGTCGAGTTCTTCAGAGCGAAGGATGACCGGTTCTTCGGGGTATTGACCGTGGCGCAGGTGATCGCGCTGGTGTTCATCGCGATTGGAATAGCGGTGATGGCGATGCGGAGCCGGGTGACGCCGGAGGCGCGCGGGATTTACGCGACGGCGTGATGCGGGCTGCGTGGGAGGGGTTTGGACGAAGGGCGGTGACGCTGCATTTCTGAGGTGATGACGGACGGTGCGGAGCGTGACCGGCTGATTCCCGCGGCGCGGCGGGTGATGCGCACCAGGCATTTCAGCCGGCTGACGGAGGAGGCGTATGTCCGCTGGATCGTGCGGTACGTGCGCTTTCATGGACGCCGGCATCCGCGCACGTTAGGCGAGCGGGAGATGCGCGAGTTCCTGTCGCATCTTGCCATCGACCAGAACGTGGCCGCGAGCACGCAGAGCCAGGCCCTGGCCGCTCTTCTCTTTCTGTATGTGGAAGTCCTGCGCGACCCCGTGCCCTGGATCGCGGATGTGATCCGCGCGCGCCGTCCGCAGCGTCTCCCGGTGGTGATGACGCGGGAGGAGGTGCGCCTGGTCCTAGGCAAGATGCGCGGCTCGCCAAGGCTGGTGGCGGCGTTGCTGTACGGTTCGGGGCTGCGGCTGATGGAGGCGTTACGGCTGCGCGTGAAGGACGTGGATTTCGGGATGAACCAGCTCGTCGTGCGCGGTGGGAAGGGAGATCGCGACCGGGTCACGATGTTGCCGGCCGCGGTTCGTCCCGAGCTGGAGCGGCAGCTGGTGCGGGTTCGTTGGCAGCACGAGCGGGATCTGGCGGCGGGTGCTGGCCGGGCGCTTCTGCCGCATGGGTTGGCGAAGAAGTATCCGAATGCGGCGACGGAGCTCGGGTGGCAGTGGGTGTTCCCGGCTCGTCGGATCGCGATCGACCCTACCACGAAGGGACGCTACCGGCATCACCTGCATGAGACGGTAGTGCAGCGTGAGATGCATCTGGCGGTCAAGGCGGGGCGGCTGGGGAAGCGAGCTACGTGTCACACGTTCCGTCATTCGTTTGCGACCCATCTTCTGGAGGACGGCCACGACATCCGGACGGTGCAGGAGCTTCTGGGTCATCGGAGCGTTGCGACGACGATGATCTACACGCATGTGCTGAATCGTGGGGGGTTGGGGGTGCGGAGCCCGATGGACCGGTTGTAGTGGGGTTGGTGGTTTGTGGGAAGGAAATGCTACGTTATAGCCTTTTCCGACGTTGTACGCAGCCTTACGGTTCGCGATACTTTGGTACGCATTCGCTATCATGTTCCCGTGGTCGCACTTGGGCCTTTGTGTTCGATAACGGACACGGGCGGGGACGCAGCGTTTGTCGCGCAAATTTGCTGCAGAATAGGCGTT
>JAICOJ010000078.1 GCA_025930755.1 Gemmatimonadaceae bacterium | reverse complement strand
GTCAGGAGTCAGGAGTCAGGGGTGGAAAGGGGCCGCCGCGCTACGCGCGTGCGGCCCTCATCAGATGAGCGCGGCAGCGAAGCTGCCGCGCCTTTCCTTCCCTGACCCCTGACTCCTGACTCCTGACCCCTGACTCCTGACTCCAGCTCCTCTGTGACGTCCCTCACACGTGACAGAGGCCTCCCGGAAACAGTCAGTCCAGTATGAGAAGCCTTTCCTTAGTAGTGGCCTTCGCCACCAGCCTCGCGGCCTGCGGTGCACCCCGCACGACCGCTACGCACGCCCCGGCACCTATTGCCCCCCCGCCGAGCGCCGCGCCTGCGCTGCCTGAGGTATCGCGCGCGCATCTCGGACCGCGGGACCCCATCGTCGTCGGCAGCGTCGCGCGTGCACGGGACGCCGAGCTGCAGTTCTGCTACCTCGAGGGTGTCAAGCAGCATCCCGATCTCGCAGGACGCCTCACCGTTCACGTGCGCATCGCCGGCGACGGCACCGTCACGGAAGCGGCGGTCGAGTCACGCTCCTGGGATCGCGGGAAAGCCAAAGGCGTCGAAGCCTGCGTGCTGAACCGCATCGCACGCTGGCGCTTCGATGAGTCGGCGGAGAAGACGGCGGTCTACCCGCTGATTCTCCTCTTCTCGCGATAGGCCCGCGGGTCGTTACGCCCGGCGCTTCCCGACCATTTCGCCGGTCTGGTCGCCGAGCCTCCACGACCCGTTGAAGTCGTTCGCCACGAACGTCAGGCGGACTTCGAGGGGCCCGTCGGGATGATCGGCGTTGATCACCACCGCCTGACCGGTGACCAGCACGCTCCTGATCGGGAAGACCCCATGCTCGCCGGCGTTGATCGAGCCGGTGTAGGCGCCGGTGGTTCCGCTGATCGTGATGGCACCCTTGATCGGGGTGCCGTCGGGGAGTGCGCTGGAAAACTCGAATTCACCGACGGGATTCACGGCCGCGGGCGTCGGCGTAACCCGCGTCTCCGGAATCGGAGGGGGCGCGTCGGGCACCGACTGACGAGGCGAAGACGCACACGCGGCGAGCAGCAGCAGGACGATGGCACGCATGAAAGCTCCTTGGTGAAACGAGACGCCGACTGTGCTGTCGGAATCTCGGGCAACGGGTGGAGACGTCAAGATGCCTGGTATCGGAACGTCTGCGCAGCGACAATCGCTCTTCAACGGAACGCGGGTGGCTTCTCGCAACCGCCTTCTGGCCGCGCTTCCCGAGGCGGAGTATGCGCAGCTCGCTCCGCTCCTGCGTCGCGAGCAGCTCGAGCTCCGTCAGACCATCCACGAATACGACAAGCCCGTCGAGCGCGTGTACTTCCCCGAAAGCGCCGCGGTATCGATCGTCGGGATCATGACCGGTGGCGCCGCCGCGCAAAGCGCGATCATCGGCAACGAGGGATTCGTCGGCCTGCCGATCTTTCTCGGCGCCGACCGGATGGCCGCGCAGACGTTCTGCCAGATTCCCGGCGACGCAGTCTCACTCTCGGCAGACGAGTTCCGCCGCGCGATCGCTCGCGGAGGCCGGCTGCCCGTCCTGCTTGGCCGATACACGCAGGCGCTGTTCACGCTCATGTCGCAGTCGTCCGCATGCGGGCGCGCGCACGAGCTGCGCGAGCGTTGCGCGCGGTGGCTCCTGTTGACGCACGATCGCGTCGGCGCCAACGAGTTTCCCCTCACGCAGCTCTTTCTGGCCCAGATGCTGGGCGTGCGCCGCGCGGCGGTGACGGACGTCGCTGGCGCCTTGCAGCGCGAGGGGTACATCGTGTACTCGTACGGTCGCATCACCGTGCGTGACCGACATGGCCTGGAATCGGCGGCGTGCGAGTGTTACCGCGTCATCAAACGTGAGCTCGATCGACTCCTCGATGGACATGACGCCGCGGACCCGCTTGCTGGCGTCCGGCTCTCCGAGAGCGGGAAGTCGACGCTGGGAGACGCCGGAGGCGCATAGGTCATCGGTCGTCGAGGTGATCGAGGGACGGCCTTGACGATCTGGCCCACGCTGGCAGTCTACTCCGGCCTGGTGCTCGTCCTCGTCGGCTTTGTCGCTGTCATCCATCCCATCCGACGCCTGCGCCTCACCACTCGGCTGCGCGGTTCGGGGGTGGCCGCGGCGGGAGTGCTCCTCGTGCTCCTGGGATGGTCTCTTCCCGTCCCCGAGCGGCAGGCCTCGGGCGCCACGCACCTCGATGAGATCCTGCCCCGCTATCACTTCTCGGAGCATCACGAGCGTCACATTGCGGCGACGCCGGCACAGGTATGGCGTGCACTGCACGAAGTCACGGCTACCGACATTCGCTTCTTCCGGACGCTCACGGCGATCCGGCGACTGGGGCGCCCGGGCCCGGAGGACATTCTCAATGCCCCGGCGCACCGCCCCATCCTGGACGTCGCGCTGAGCACGTCGTTCGTACGCCTGGCATCCGAGACCCATCGAGAGATCGTCGTGGGAACGACGGTGATCGCGCCTGGGGGCGCGGCGGCTCCGCGAACGCCTGACGAGTTCCGGACACTCACTGCTCTTGGCTTCGCGGTAGCCGCGATGAACTTTCGCGTCGAGTCCCGGCCGGGCGGCGGCTCGCTGCTGACGACCGACACGCGCGTGTTTGCCACGGACCCTCGCACGCGCGATCGTTTCGCGCGCTACTGGAGCCTGATTTACCCTGGGAGTGCCCTCATCAGACGTCAGTGGCTGGCGGCCGTCGACCGACGTAGTCGAGGTGATCGAGGTCGTGGAGGTGATCCCGATGCTCGCGAACCCGATAGGTCGTTAGTACGTTCTGCTCGCCGCGGTCCGTGACCACCTCGACGACTCTCGATCACCTCGATCACCTTTGCTCCCCCTCGTCCTCGCCCTTCAGGTCCAGGCCACGACCTTCACCGCTCCGCGCGTCGACGCCGACGTCGCGATCGATGGCGCCCTCACCGAAGCGGCCTGGCAGAGTGCCGCACGGCTGACCGACTTTCATCAGTACGAGCCGGTTGATGGCCGCAGCGCGGAGGAGCGGACGGAGGTGCTGGTGTTCTACAGTCCGCGGGCGATTCACTTCGGGATCATCGCCAGCGCCAAGGACCCCTCGACCATCCGCGCCACGCTCGCCGATCGGGACAACATCGGCTCCGACGACCGCGTCACCATCTACCTCGACACCTTCGACGACCGGCGCCGGGCGTTCATGTTCGGCGTCAACCCGTTAGGTGTGCAGGAGGACGGCGTCCGCACCGAGGGTGCGGTGAGCGCCGGCAGCATCTTCGGTGGCAGCGTCGACCTCAACCCGGACTATCTCTTCGACTCGAAGGGACAGGTCACGAAGGATGGGTACGTCGTGGAGGTCCGCATTCCGTTCAAGAGCCTGCGCTTCCCCGGAAGCGGGCCGCAGCGCTGGGGCATCAACATCGTGCGCGACAACCCGAGCACGGGCTATCGCGACACGTGGACGGATGTGCGTCGGGCGAGCGCCAGCTTCCTCGCGCAGTCGGGAACGATGGTGGGCATCGAGAATGTCGAGCGCGGCGTCGTCACCGAGGTGCAGCCGTTCGTGACGCTGACGCGAATCGGCTCGCGGCCCGACACCGGAGCGTTCCATCGGGGTAGCTTCCAAACAGACGCGGGCGCCAATCTGCGTTTCGGATTTCCGGAATTCTCCCTCGATGCCACTCTCAATCCCGACTTCAGCCAGGTGGAGTCGGACGTCGGCCTCATCACGGTGAACGAGCGCTTTGCGCTCTTCATTCCCGAGAAACGTCCTTTCTTTCTCGAGGGGATCGAGCTGTTCGGGACGCCGAACCAGCTCATCTACACGCGACAAATCGCGCAGCCCATGGGGGGCGCGAAGGTCACCGGCAAATTGGGACGCTATAGCGTCGCGTACCTCGCCGCGATCGACGACGCCGACGACGGCGGCGATCCGCTGTTCAACATCGCGCGGGTGCGCGCGGACTTCGGCGGCAATTCCCTGGCGGGTCTCGCGCTGACCGACTGGCGCGAGGCTGGGGCCTACAACACGGTCGCCGCGGCCGACGTCCGCTACGTCTTCGGCCGTCTGTACTATTTCGAGGGACAGGTCGGAGGATCGTGGACCCGTTTCGGCGGGTCCGGGACGCGCCCGGCACCTCTCTGGCAGGCGGAGTTCGACCGCACCGGGCGCTCGTGGGGATTCAACTATGCGCTCACCGGCATCGAGGATGACTTTCGGACTCGCGCGGGCTTCGTTCCCCGCTCGGGCATCGTCGACGGCCACTTCTTCAATCGCTTTTCTCTCTACGGTGGCCGCGGCGCGCTCATCGAGAACTTCACGTTCTTCGGCGGCCCCTCGCGCACCTGGCAATACCGCGCATTCCCACAGCGGTCCCCGATCGAGGGCGGCGAGCAGCTCGGCGGCTTCACGATCTTCCGCGGCGGATGGCGGTTGAACTGGGGCGTCTTCCGGCAGCTCGTCATCTTCGACCGCGCGCTGTTCGCGGGACTGGAGACGGAGACCACTCCAGGCACGTTCACGCCCTACGATGCGCCGCGGGAGCTGTCGAACCTGTGGGGCGACTCGGTCAGTATCTCGACGCCCGTCTTCTCGAAATGGCAGGCGACGTTAGGCGCTGCCACGTTCGCCACCCCGATCTTCTTCGAGGGCTCGGAGGGCGATGCCACGCGCCTCACTGCCGCCCTGAACGTGCGCCCGACGCCGAACATTCGCGTCGAAGCCCTCGCCGTGGCGCTGCGGATCGATCGCGACCGCGACGGGTCGGAATTCGGGCGAACCGTCATCCCGCGGCTCAAGCTCGAGTACCAGCCGCGGCGCGCGCTGTTCTTTCGCGCGATCGGCGAATGGCGCGACGACCGCCAGGACGCGCTGCGCGACGCCCGCACCGGTCTCCCGCTCCGGGGGGACGAGGAACGGGTTGCCGCCTTCGAGGACAAGACGCTTCGCGCGGACTGGCTCATCTCCTACGAGCCGACCCCCGGGACTGTCGCGTTCCTCGGTTACGGCAGTACCCTGCAAGCGCCCCCGGGAGCGAGCTGGTCGCACGTGCGTCGCTCCGCCGACGGGTTCTTCGTGAAGGTGGCGTATCAGTTCCGTCGATGAGAATCCATGGCGGCGCGTGTGCGCCAGCGGCCAACGGCTTTTCACCACAGAGGTAAATGCGGTAGGCTCGTGCAACCGTATGCCCGACCTTAAATTCAGCATCCAATGACCCACCGCCTCGCTCTCCTCGCCCTCTGTGCCCTCGCCTGCGCGCGGGCCCCCGAGCCCCCCGCCCCCGCGGCCGCGCCGGCGCTCATCGTCTGGATCACCGTCGATCAGCTCCGCGGCGACCTCCTCGATCATTATCGGCCTGTGTGGACGGGCGGTTTTCGTCGCCTGCTGAGTGAAGGACGCGTCTACGCGAACGCCTCGCACGATCATGGACGCACCGTCACCGCGGCCGGGCATGCGTCGCTGTCGACGGGGGTGCATCCGTCGACGCATGGCATCGTGGGAAATGCGTGGTATGAGCGCTCGGGCGAGCGGTGGGTGCAGATGTCGAATGTCGGCGACTCGACCGTCCGCACCGTTGGGGCGGGGCTCCCCGGCGTGTCACCGCGCAATCTCATGCGCACCGGGCTCGCCGACTGGATGGTGGCCGCCGATCCCGCCTCGATGGTCGCCTCCGTTTCCGGAAAGGATCGCGGCGCCATTCTCCCCGCGGGACACGTGAAGGGTCACGTGTACTGGTTCGAGCCCGCGGGGGGCTTCGTCACTTCGACGTACTACCGCGACAGCCTTCCGACGTGGGTGACGCGCTTCAACAGCAACGTCGTGACACGTTACATGGTGGACACGGTGTGGACGTTCACCGCGCCCGCGTCGACCGTGCATCTCAGCAGCCCTGACACCGGCGCGCACGAAGGCAACGGGACGCACACGTTCTTCCCGCATCGCCTTGCCGACCACACCGAGAATCGCGACACGAATACGCTGCGGGTCTGGATGGAGCGCACGCCGTTGGCCGACGCCGCCACACTCGAGTTCGCCGAGGTGATGGTCACGGAGCTCGGGCTCGGGCGTGATGCGTCCATCGATCTGCTCGCCGTCTCCGTGTCTCAGACGGATGCGATCGGCCACGTGCACGGCCCCTTCAGCCGCGAGCAGCTCGACAATCTCTACCGGCTCGACCGTCGGCTCGGCGCGTTCTTCGATTTCCTCGATCGAACGGTCGGGCGCGACCGGTACGTCGTCGCGCTCAGCTCCGATCACGGAGTGATGACGCCGCCCGAGGATGCGCGCGCCCCCAGCGGCTCCCGCCGCCTAACGGCTGCCGAGCGTCAGGTGTGGCAGCAGATCGTGACGCAGGCGGTGGCGACCGATGGGGCGGCGGCCCCGGCGCGGATCGTCGCGGCGCTCAAGGGCCAGCCCGCGATCGCCGACGCATGGACGACCGAGGAGATCATGCGGCGTACCCCCACGGATTCGTTCGTGGTCCTGATGCGCCGCTCGCTCTATCCGGGGCGCGCCGGCGGCACGTTCAGCCGCGAGGGGGTCGAGGCGTGGCTCCGTCCCAACATCCTGGGGAACGAGCGAACGGGAACGACGCACGGCTCGCCGTATTGGTACGATCGGCACGTTCCGATCATCTTCATGGGTCCCGGCATTCGCGCCGGGCGGGTCACCGCGCGGGCGGCGACGGTGGACTTTGCTCCGACGCTGGCCAGCTTTGTGGGCGTTCGGTATCCAGGGGATCTCGACGGGAGAGTGCTTCCGTTGCGTTGAAAAGGGCTCGAGGCTCAACGGCAAAGATGACCGCATTCAGAGTACGGAATTCAGAATTCAGATGAACCAACGGGGAGCCGGCTCGCGGCTCCCCGTTTTCATTTCGGCGCCTGGCCATTCGCCGCTCTGGCGCCAAGGTTCAAAGGGGCGATGCGGAGTTCGCGGAAAGAAGCGTGATGCCGGACCGCCGAGCGCTCAATTCTGTATTCCGTATTCTGAATGCTGTCATCCGTGCCGTTGCAACCGCGAGCTAGACGCTCCCCAACAGCGGTCGAACCTTCGTGAGGCACTCGGCCAGCACCGTCATTTCCTGCCTCGCCCCGATTCGCAACGCGAGCTGCATTCCTCGAACGTAGCACTGCACGGCGGTCGCCAGCTCTTGCGCCTTCACCGTGATGTCGCCGAGCAGACGGAGACATTCGATCTGCCGCCAGGCGTTCTGCGTGTGATTGAAGTAGCCCAGCGCCTCGCTCACGTGACTTTCGGCGCTCGTTAGGTCGCCGACGAGATACAGCGTCTCCGCGACGTTGAGCGTCGCCAGCGCGACCAGCTCCTCGTCCTCGACGTCGCGCGCGATGGCCACTGCCTGGGCAAGCACCCGCGCCGCCTGCGCTTCCTGACCACCCTCGAGGAGCACGCGTCCGTAGTTGTTGAGCGCGAATGCCTCGCCGCGGCGATAGCCGGACCGACGAAAACACCCGTAGGACTCGACGAACTTGTGCTGCGCCGCCTCCAGGTCGCGCTTCTCGGCGGCGACGCCCCCGAGGTTCTGAAGAATGATGCCGCGCACACGCTCATCGTGCGCCAGGCGAAGCGCACCCTCGAGCATCACTTCCGCCTCGTCGAGATCGCCGCGGCTGCGATGCACCGCGGCAAGTGCTGACAGCGCCTCCGAATGCAGATCATCCAGCCGCGCCTCACGAGCCGCCACGATGGCGCGCTCGGCGCACGCGACCGCGAGCGTCCATTCGCACCGTGTTCGGTGGATGCTGCTCTGTCGACGAAACGCCTCCGAAAGCAGCGCGGCATCCTTCGTCGTGAGCGCGGCACGCTCGTAATGCGCGAGCGCACTGTCGAGAACGCCGTGCTGCTCGAAGCGCAGGCCTTCCTCGATGTCGTTGCGGGCGGCGAGAGGGTCGGAAGCGGGGGGCATGCTCGAACCGTGGGGGAAGAGGGGTGTCAGTGATGACGATCGAGCACCGCTCTTCGTCTTATGTGACATGGGTCGCCTTCAAGGAGGATCGATGTCGCTCCCCGCTCGTTCCGCGTTCGTCGTCCTCGCCGCACTGGCGGTCATCGGGTGCGCCGACTCTCCGCGCCGTACCGACAGGATCGTCGGGCCTCCCTCGCTCGACGTGTCGGCGGGCCGGACCTTGCTCCAGTGCCCCACATCACAATCGGCGTCGGCCGTCGGGCTGCTGGGGCTTCTCGGCGGCGTGGTGTCGGTCGGCGGGCATTCGGTGGCGCTACCGTTCGGTGCGGTATCGCTGCCGACGCTCATCACCCTTCGCGCGCCCGCGTCGAGCCACGTCGAGATCGACGTCACCGCCAACGACCTGCCGAGCTTCATCTTCGGACGCCCCGTGTCGATCACGATCGACTATTCGCGATGCCCGGCCGAGGCGACCGCGGGTGCGACGTTGACCGTCTGGCACATTGATCCCCTGACGAAGGCGCTGCTCGAGCCGATGGGCGGCGTCGATGATCCCGTACGCCGGCGGATCACGTTTCAAACGGGGCATCTCTCGGGATACGCCATCGCACAATAGGGGCGCAGGCAGTCGAGGTCGTCGACGTGATCGAGGTGACTTCACCTGATCACGTCGGCATCCTCGATTGACCTGGACACCCTCTGCCTTCAGCGCCAGGATAGAGGCACCTTCCTCCTGGAGGCCGTCATGATTCGAGGAAAGCCCATCCATCTGCTGGCCGCCGTTCTCGCGGCGGCGTGCGCGACGACGTCGCGCGTGGACGTGGCGAGCGAAGAGGCGGCGATCAGAGCCGTCAATCGCCGGATGGAGCAAGCAGTCGCATCGAGGAACGCGGACGCGATCGCCCAGCTCTACGCAACCGACGCGGTCTTCATGATACCGAACGCGCCCGCCGCTCGAGGGCAGGCCGGGATCCGAAGCGCCTGGGCGGAATTTCTCACGCCAAACGTGTCGCTCAGCTTGTCCCCGACGAGGATCGACGTCGCGAGTAGCGGCGAGCTCGCGACCGACGTCGGCACCTATACGTTCTCGTTCACCGGCGACCAGGGCCCGGTGACAGACCGCGGGAAGTACATGGTGCAATTCCGCAAGGTCGGCACCGAGTGGAAGATCGCGCACGACATCTTCAACAGCGATCTCCCGCCGCAGGCGCCCGCGGCGGCGCCGGTGACGCTCGTCGTCCTCGAGCCATCCGGCGATGACATGACGATGAACGCCGCCGCCGGCCTCACCTTTCAGCCGCTCGAGGTGCCTGGATTCAAGTCGGGAATGCAGCTCGCGGTCTTGCACGGCGACCCCGCCGGCAAGGGCGACTACACGATCCGCCTCAAGTTCCCCGCGGGATACACATTCCCCGCTCACTACCATCCGAACGCCGAGCACCTAACGGTGCTATCGGGCACCTTCCTGCTGTCGATGGGCGAGAAGGAAGGCGGACCACTGCGCGAGTACCAGCCGGGCGACTTTCTCTACATCCCGTCCAAGAAGCCGCACTACGGCGGGGCGAAGGGCGAGACGGTGATCCAGCTTCACGGGATCGGGCCGTTCGACATCAAGCTCGCCGGAACGACGTAGGTCGTCGGGGTCGTCGAGGTCGTCGAGGTGGACTCACCTGGATCACCTCGACATCCTCGACGACCTCAGAGTTTTGGCGCGATCGCCGCCTGCGTTTCTTCCGACGTTCGCACCGGGATGATCTCGAAGTCGACGAGATCGCTCCACCGGTCCGTCCACTGCGAGATCAAAGCAGGGTCGTCCGTTTCCATGACCTGGTAACAGATGGTCATGTCCCGCGTAATCCAGCTCGCGACGTAGCGTAGACCCTCGGGCGCGAGGCGGCCCCGGTCGCGAAAGCGGCGATAGACGGGCACCGCATCGCCATCGCGAAATCGCTCGATGATCATGTAGAGCACGCCGCTCACCCCTTCCTGGACGACAGCCTCGCGCGGATTCGCTCGATCCACCCCGGTGCATTGGGATCGACGATCTTCACCGTCACGGCGCCGAAGTGCGATGACCCCGTGACACGCAGCAGGGGCGCCTCCGGGGCCGTCGTGCTCGGCGCCGACCGCGTGACCTCGAAGATCCCGACGAACGGTTGGCCTTCGACCTCGATACGGAGGTCCGGGGGAACGGTGATCTCCACGTTCCCAAAAATGCACCGGATCTCGATGTGTGATTCCCCGGAGCCGAGACGGACGTTCGTGAGGTCGAGCTCGACATTCCCCATGAACGCGACCACGCGGAACGAGCGGGGGAGAATCCAGTCGCCGTCGCGGTTGGTGCTCGAAAGAAAGGCGACAGCGCCGCGACGGTCGGGCACGAGCGCCTCGGCGATCACCATCGGCGATGACCCACGCTCGGAGGCAGGTACGAGCGGAGAGACGGGTTGCGTCGGGTTCATGAGTACCCTGACGGGGTTGTGCGGGCGCGAGTTTCGCCGGGCCGGGCGGCAGGCCGCCCGAATTTTGCACTAGCGGGCCGTATGAACAAGCGGCTTTCGCTGGGGATCACGGCCTTCGTCTTCACGCTCGCGGCGTGCTCCGACGTATCCACCCGCCCCGAGGAGGGTGGCGTCCGGCCGGATACGACCCAGCGTCGAGACACGACGCAGGTGCCCGTCGACACCACTGGCATCTCACAGCGGCGGCTCATCGAATGTCCCACGACGCAGACGTCGACCAACTCCGCCCTGCTCGGAGTGCTCGGCGGCACGGTCGCGGCGGCGGGAACCTCCATCTCGCTGCCCGCCGGCGCGGTGCTCGTCGGGACCCTCATTCGCGTGACCGTGCCAGCGTCGACCTACATGGAGATCGACGTCACCGCCAATGATCTACTGAGCTTCCTCTTCCTGAAGCCGGTCACGATCACGATCGACTACTCGCGCTGCCCCACCAGCGTCACGGCGGGCAAGACGCTCACCGTCTGGCACATCAACACGCAGACGAAGGTGTTGATCGAGAACATGCACGGCGTGAACGACCCCGTGCAACGGAAGATTTCGTTCACGACGGACCATCTCTCCGGGTACGCGATAGCGCAGTAACGAAACGAACGAGGAACGGGGAACGAGGACGTGGCCGTTCGAGCTCGGCGCGCCAAAGCGTGCCCGCCACTTCCTCGTTCCTCGTTCGTCAGTGAAGGTGCCGTCGCAAGAACTCGACGACGTTCGGCCACGCATCCGCCTGCGCGCGCGCGTTCGCGCCCGGCGTTCCGCCCGTTTCGATTCTGCCGCCCGCAATGCGCGTGGAGCCCGCCGGGAGAAATGCCTTTCCAATGAGGTGACCCGCGCCGGCGTACGACAGCAGCCGATCGCCCGGGTGACCGCCACGCTCCACCCGCCGCCGCATGATTCGCTGCGCCATGAGCAGCGAGGGCCACAGTTGATCGTCGTCGCCGGCGATCAACAACAGGGGTCCTCGAATCTGCTCGACGGCGATCGTCGCGCCCGCCGGTGCACGCTGAAGCCGGTTGAGGTAGTTGACGCCCGGCCTAACGGGCTCTCCCGGCGGTACTGGAACGGGCGGCAGTTGCGGGACGGAAATGATCCCCGTCCCGCTCGACGTCCACGACGGCCGCGACGCACCCGAGCAGATGCAATTCCACGCGACTGAGCTCGGCGCGTAGGCGACGACCGCCTTCACCGGCGGCGAACGACTCGCGACGAGCAGCGCGGCTTCCGCCCCCTTCGACGTTCCGAGGAGAGCAACTCCCCCGCGCGCGACCTCCGCATGCGAGTCGAGCCAGGCAAGCGCGCGCTCGAAGTACTCCAGTGGAATGTCGCCGAGCTCCGTCGGAAGGCTGTCGACGCCGAAGTACGCGAGGCTGAGCGCGGCAAACCCGTTACTGGCCAGCAACGCGGCAACCTGGTCCGCGTACCCGCCCTCCGATCCACCCAGGACGAGAACCCCCGGTGCGGGAGCGCGTGCGGGGAGATAGAGATGCCCACGCAGGCCGCCCTCGGTGACCGCCACCTCGCGCACGGTCGGTCCGCGGAATTGCCGCTCGACCGATACCGAGTCGAGCCGAGCTTCGCTCGAATCTGTCAGGACGATGCTCGTGCCGACGCTCGCGGCCTCACGAGTCAGAAATCGAAGGCGCTCGTTGTCGTCCCCCTCGGCCCGCATGCCGCTGAAGATGCCGCCTGGGCCGAGGTCTCCGTAGCTCGTCGATAGCGGGGCATCGCGCTCGATGTCGATCGTCCCGCGTGCGTCCGCGCGGTAGGAGGCAAATGCCGTCCAGCGCCGCCCAGCATCATCGATGACCGCGGTCTGCACACGAACGACGCGCCCCGGGGAAAGGCCCGATGCCCGAATGGAGACGGGTCGATCGATCGGTGCCACGCGAGGCACGTCCAGGCGCTGCGCGACGGCGACGTCGCACGCCAAGAGACAGGCGGCGGTGACGGGGCAGACTCTCACGGGCCATCGAGGCATACCGCTTGGACAGTCGTGAAGGCCCAGGGGTTGATTCGCTTCTCCCTCTGGCATCACGTCGGCGCGCTGGCATATTCGGACGGTCACGCGACCCATGCAACCCTCCCCAAGCCCCGACGTTCACCCCCGTCATCACTGGGTGGTCCGCGTCACCCACTGGGTGAACGTGCTCGCCGTCGTGCTCATGGTCGGCAGCGGGTTCCAGATCTTCAACGCCTATCCCGCGTTCGCTCGCAAGGGCGAGACGTTTTGCTGTTATCCCTTCGAAGGCGATCCGCTTCCTCCGTGGATGACCTTCGGCGGATGGCTCGCCGGCGCGCGGAACTGGCATTTCGCGGCGATGTGGCTGTTGGTCGTAAACGGCCTCATCTACCTCGCATTCATTTACCTGCACGGCGAGTGGCGCGACCTCGTGCCTCGCCGCGGACATTTCCGCGACTCGTGGGAGATGGTCAAGTTCTATCTCTTTCTCCGCAAGAATCACCCGACACAGGGGAAGCATAACGCGCTGCAGCGCGGCGCCTACTTCGCGATGCCGATCGTCGGCCTCGTGCTCGTGCTGACCGGGCTCGCGATCTGGAAGCCGGTGCAGCTCGGCCTGATCACGACCATGTTCGGCGGCTTCGTGTGGGCCAGATACTGGCATTTCGTCGCGACGTGGCTGCTCGTCCTCCTGTCCGTCGTGCACGTGTTCATGGTGATCGCCGTCGATCCGTACTCGATCCGCGCGATGGTCACCGGCCGTTACAAGGAGTCGTGGTCTCCGGAATCCCGCAACGCGCGACCCTTCGTGCACCTGCTGCCACGCCGGGGCTCCTCTGTCGACATGGACCAGCAGCCGAGGCAACCATGAAGGACGATCGTGACCCGTCACGCTTCCTGGATCGCCGGTCATTCATTCAGCTCACCGGCACGGCCGTCACGACGGCACTGCTGGGCTGCGGCTCACGCGGCCCCGAAGACGCACAGAAAGTGTTGCGGTGGGCGGAAGGCAGGAACGAAGGCGTCGAGCGCGCGCTCTTTCGACACACATCGATCGATCGCGCCTCGCGCTCCGCCAAGCTCGCCGGCGAAGCCTTCCCCGTCTACTACGTGTCGAAAACGCTTCCGGTGTGGGATGCTTCGGTGCGGGGGCCGTGGTCGCTCGAGGTCAGCGGACTCGTCAGGCGCCCGCTCAAGCTCTCGCTCGACGACCTCCTCAACCTCAAGCAGACTCGGCAGCGTGTGAACCACTACTGCGTGGAGGGATGGACCGCGGTGGCCGACTGGTGGGGCGTCCGCGTGTCGGAGCTCGCGCGACTGGCCGACGTGTCGCCGGACGCGAAGTACGTCGACTTTCAATCGTTCGACGATGGCTATCACGAGAGCTGGGACATTGACAGCGCCCTTCATCGCCAAACGCTGATCGCGTACGCGATGGACGGCCGCCTCCTCGCGCCCGCGCACGGCGCCCCGGCTCGGCTGCACTCACCGATCAAGCTCGGCTACAAGAGCACCAAGTTCCTGACGCGCGTCGTCTTCATGCCGCGGCGCAACGGCGGCTACTGGAGCGATCAAGGCTACGAGTGGTACGCCGGCACGTAGCGGCTGGTAGCCCGCATCCGCGTTGGTGCGCTGGGCATGTAACCGCAGAGGCCGCAACAGGACCTAATCGTTCCCTCGCTGATAGCCTTTCCCCTCGTCCAATGGCCGCAGAGAAACCACAACGCATTGCCTTTTGCAGCATTTGCGGCCATTTGGGCGAGGGGTCGACGCCTTGATCGTACGGAGTGCCCGTCCCGTTGCGGCCTTCTGCGGTTACATGCCCTGCGCTCACCAACTCGGACGCCAACACTAGATCGGCCTGAACAGCTCCTCGAGCGGCACCTCGAACGGCTCGGCGGCGCCGTTAGGCGTCCAGACGAGACATTCATTCTCCGTGCGTGGGAAGAGGTCGACCTGCCTCCAGACCTCGGCGCTGCGATTTTCGGCGTCGATGACCCAGTAGAGTGGAACGCCGACGTCCTGATACAGATGGCGCTTCGTGAACCGGTCGGCGCGGACGCTGCTTGGGCTCAACACCTCGATGGCCAGGTGCAGCGTCGTGACCTTCGACCAGGTCAGCGTGCGCGCTTCTTCGGTGGGCACGACGAAAACGTCGGGCTGAACGAGCGTGTCGGGCCCCCAGGAAATGTCCGACGGTGAGGCGAAAGCATGCCCGACACCTTCGCGCGCGACGTAGGTCCGGAGCGCCACGAGCAAGCGGGCGACGATCTCCTGGTGCCACAGACGCGGGGCCGGCGTCACCAGCAGCTCGCCGTACACGGTCTCGTACCGCGGCCAGTGGCGCGTCTCGTCGATGAGCGCGCGCACCATCTCAGCGGTGTGGTACAGCGGGGCGGCCATGCCCATAGTCTCGCCTCGGCGGCTGCGGGGATGCAAGAGTGTTGCACCCCGCACGCTGCGCTGCCCCGACCGGCGCTACGTCATCGCCCTGTTGCCGCTCTAGGCGAAGCGTTTCAACGATCGCTCGCGCGCCTTCTGCGCCTCGATGTCGCGGTTGCGCGGAGGCGCGTTCGTCTTCAGCGACGCGATGAGCCGGTTCGCCGCGTCGGTGACTTCTTCGACGGCGAGGTTGAACGCGGCTTCGTTCGCCTTGGAGGGCCGCGTAGTGCCGCTCAGCTTGCGAACGAACTGCAGCGCCGACGCGCGGATCTCATCCTCGGTGGCCGGCGGCTCGAAGTTGGCGAGTGTCTTGATGTTCCGGCACATATGCAGTGATTTGGCGGAAGACAGAGAGGGTGGTATCTCGAAACTATCGCGCGGACGCCGGCGTGCCTACTCCCTCGATGGTAGGGGCGAGGCGAGGAGCGCCCGAAAGCGCCTCACGTCGGCCACCCGCGGGATGTTGTTGAACATGACGTAGCATTCCCTGCCCTCTGGGATCCATCGACGAATCTGCTCGAGCTCCGCGTCGGTGTATGACGCGTAGTGGCTCTTGTTGCCGTGGAGACGCCAGTACGTAAGCTCCGGAGTGAGCGACGGTCGAATGAACGGATCCACCGCGTGAACGAGCCCGAGATCTCGGCACAGGCCGCGCACGACGTCGTCGGACCACGGGCCACGGGGCTCCCACAGAAACCGCACACCCTTCTCACCTCCGATCGTCGCGAAGAAGTCCCGCATTGCCTCGATGTTCTCCGGCGTCTCACGAAAGCTTGCCGGGCACTGGAAGAGGATCGCCGTTGCGCGAAGGATGCGCGCGGCCTCGAGCGTCGTCTGCCACGCGGCGAGGACGGTATCAGTGACGCGAAAGCCACCGGCTTCCGCTTTGGCGCGTTCGTCGAAGGGCCGTCGGAGGCGCCGGTACGTCCGACTCGTGCCGAAGTGGGTGATTACCTGCCACGCCTTCATCGTGAACTCGAACGTTTCGGGCGCACGTGAGCGCCACCGCTCGAGCGTCGCCGGCGGCGGCGGGTCGTAGAAGGTCTGCTGCACCTCCACGACCGGGAACTGCTTCATGTAGGCGGCTGCGCCGATGGTGAAGCCGCACATCCCGAGCTTCATCGTCACATCGTGTCGCAATGCAATTAGCGGGCGGCGCAGGGTTGACGCGGGGCCTCGAGCCAGGCATGTTGCGGGTGCGCGGCGATTTCCCCGATTTGACGGGCCGCGCACGGGAGCGATCCCGCACCAAACCGTCTAAGTCGCGGCGAAACGGCCTGCGACTCCTCGGAGTCGCGGGCCGTTTTCTCGTGAGGCGGGGGACCTCAACCGGAAGGACATGACCATGGCAATCGCGACACGGCCTCGCCCCGCTTCCCGCAGCGTGCTCCACGTTTTCACCTCGGAGTCGGTCTCCGAAGGCCACCCGGACAAGGTGTGTGACTTCGTGGCCGACAGCGTGCTCGATGCGCATCTCGAGCAGGACGCCTCCGCGCGCGTCGCGTGCGAAGTCCTCTGCAAGGCGGGAAACGTCGTTCTGGCTGGCGAAATCACATCGAGCGCCCGCGTCGATCACGAGCAGATCGCCCGCACCGCTATCCGCGCGATCGGCTACACCGATCCGGCCGAGGCGTTTCACGCGAATGGCGTGCGCGTGACGCAGCTCCTCTCGCACCAGGCTCAGGAGATCAAGCAGGGCGTCGACATCGGCGGCGCCGGCGATCAGGGGCTCATGTTCGGCTATGCGACGGATGAGACCGACGCGCTGATG
>JAICOJ010000068.1 GCA_025930755.1 Gemmatimonadaceae bacterium | reverse complement strand
GCGCCCTCGTGCAAACGATTCGCCGGCGCCACGCGGCGTCGCGCACGCCAAAAGCTGCCGATCCTGTCGACGACCGAGCCCCGCGGCTGGCCGCGGAAGTCTCGACGAGCTCGAGCCGGCGAAGTGATGAGCGTCCACACGTGCACCGCGCGCGCAGCCGCCGGCGAACCTGGATCATCACGACCGTACTGCTCGTCGTGGTCGCTGCGACGTACGCCATCGGTCGCCGCTCAGCGGCTGACGCGCACGAGGCGGAGTCGAGCCGCCGCATCGCCGTGCTCCCCTTCGCCATCGAGGGACCCACGGACCTTGCGTGGCTGCGCGAGGGGATCCCCGATCTCCTCGGAACACGACTCGATGGCGCCGGCGACGTGCGCACAGTCGATGCCGATGCCTTGCTGGCGGCGATCGCCCGCGCGAGAGATCGGAAGATCGACCCTGCCTTCGGACGCGAGGTCGCCGAGGAGCTCAATGCCGGCCTGTTCATCCTCGGCGGCGTCATCGAGGCTGGCGGCCAGCTTCGCGCGAGGGCAACGCTGTTCACTGCGCGTGGCGCGGCTCTCGGGACGGTGGAGGCGCACGCGAACGGAGAGCGACAGCTCTTTTCCCTCGTCGACGAGCTGGCCCAGCGACTCGTTATGTTGCCTCCGTTGCGCCCGCCTGAGCGACTGGCCCGTCTCGGTGCCGTCACGACCGAGTCGTTTCCCGCCCTCAAGGCCTACCTGTCCGGCGAGCGACTCCTTCGCGCCGGCATCTTCGATTCCGCCGAAGCCGCCTACGGGCACGCCACCGCACTCGACAGCACCTTTGCGCTGGCCTGGTACCGGATGGCCGTCGCGCGGTGGCGGAATGCCACCAGCGGCGAGGACTCCGATGCGCACCAGCGTGCGCTCGCGCACGCATCGCGTCTGGCGCCGCGCGACCGTCTGCTGCTCGCGGCTTTCGACGCCGTGCACCGTCACCAGGATGTAGAGGCGGAGCGCCTCTATCGCGAGGTGCTGAGCAGCCATCCCGACGATGTGGAAGCGTGGGTCTTCCTCGGCGAAGTCATCAGCTTCTACGGACTCTGGCGTGGGCGTGCGATCGCCGAGGCGCGACATGCCTTCGAGCGTGCGCTGGCGCTCGACTCGACCAACATCGCGGCGCTCGACAACCTGGGCTGGATCGCGGCCATGGAGGAGCGGTTCGAGGAAGGAGCGGCACTCACCGAACGGATGCTTACGCTACAGCCGGACGGACATCACGCCGCCGCCTCACGAATGCGTCTCGCGCTCGCGCGGCGCGACGAGCGCGCGGAGCGGGCGGCGACCGCGGAGCTGGGAGCGAAGCACTGGAATTATGTCAATTGGGCCCAGCGTGACGCGCACTTCAGCGGGAATCTCGAGGGCCGCATGCGGGTGGCGCGCCTGCTCACGGAGCCGTTCCGATCGGATCGGTCGCAGCGACTCGGGCACACGGTGATCTCGCGCTATCTGGTGGATCACGGACGGTGGACGGAAGCGTTCCAGGAGCTCGAAGGAGTGAGGTCGGTGATGCCTGATGCATGGTATCAGACGCTGGTGCGTTTTCACCTCGCTCCGCTGTCGCCGTCCACGGAGACGACACTCGAGTCGGTTGCGCGGATGCTGGAGTCGTGGGCGCCGGCCTCCGGGCAACATCGCCTCGCGCGAACGTACTACCTCGGCATCATCAAGGCGCGGCTCCGCGATTCGTCAGGCGTCGCATCAATCGTGGCGGAGCTGGGTGCTCGAGCGGCTGTGCCGGCGACGAGTGGAGCGCAGCGCCGCGAGGCAGCGCTGGCGGGCGATCTCGCGCTCGGAGTACGCGCTTGGGACGCATGGATGCGCGGGCGGTCGCGCGAGGCGATGGAGCTTCTCGATCAGCTCCGGCCCGAGCGCTGGTGGCAGCGAGCGCGGTTAGGCGGGTTCGGCGTCGACGCGATGCAGGTGTGGCTCAGAGCGGAGCTCCTGATGGCAGTCGGCCGGGACGATGAAGCGCTGCGACTACTCGCTCCGCTCGGGTTCATGTGGGGCGATGCCGGAATGCTCGCCGCCAAACACCTCCGGATGGCGGAGATCCACGACCGGCGTGGCCGGCGAGCGGAGGCGGTGACGCATTACCAGCGGTTTGTGGAGATGTGGAGCGGGTGTGACCCCGGCGTGCGTGGGCTGGTGGAGAACGCGAAGGGTCGGCTCGTCACACTGGCCGTGCGTTCGTAATACAGCGAAGGAGGTCCAATGCTGACGTATCGACGGACCCCGTTGGAAGCGCCTTCAGCGCTCATCGCCTTCGCACTCGTCGGGTGCGCCAGCGGCGCTGCGCGGCCGAACGACTTGGCGGACAAAGGGTTCCTCATCGAGAAGCGCTACGCGGCATCGGTGGCGCGCGTCGACAGCGCAGCAGCACGCGCGCTTCTCGACCTCGGATACACCATCGCACGGGATAGCGGGGAGGGAAGCCGGTACGTGCACGCAGCGCCCCGCGCAACGTGGGATGACTGCGTGAAGGCCGAGATTCGCGCGGCGTCGCAGCATCCGATCGTCGAGGTGTTCGTGATCACCAATCGGGATGGCGATTCGACCGAGTCGAACGTTGGAGCTCACAACCGACGCCGGGTGCCCGACGTGACCGTGGGCGGCAAGCGCATGAATGCGGACGTCATCGTGAAGATGTGCGCCATCATCTCGGTGAGCGCGCGAATGGATACGCTCCTGGGAGTGGCTCACGCTATTCCGCCCGCCGTCGCGGCCGCGGGCGACAGCACACCGTCGACACCAGCCGCCGAGTCATCCGCCTATGACCACCTCGTCGGCCGATTGCGCGCCGGTGACACGCTCGTGGACTACACCGCGGCCCGGATGGCGTACACGAAAACGCCGCAGTACAAGCCGTACCCGGTACGGTGGGAGGGATATCAGGCGATGTACGCCGCGCTCGAGCGCGAGAAGTACGCCGAGCTTCGCCGGCTCGCTGATTCGATTCTCTCCACGAATTACGTGGACCCTGACGCGCATCTGGGCGCCATGTCTGCCGCGTTGCACATGGGTGATACTAGCCGCGGCCAGTTCCACGGCGCGGTGTATCGGGGGCTCATCCGCTCGATCGGTGCCCGGAGCGGCCGCACGCTCGACTCCGCCATTATCGTCATCACGCTTCAGGAGGAGTATGCGCTGCTCCAGGCCCGAGGACTGGAGCGCACGACGGTGGCCATGTTCCAGTGCGGTCGGTCGATGTGCGAGCAGATGGAGGTGATCGATTCCAGGAGTCGCACCACGAGCATCCTGTACTTCGACATCTCCATCCCGCAGGCGTGGGGAGCGAAGCACCTCCGGCGCCATTGATCAGCCGCGCGAGGAGGGGGCGACAAAGCGGCGGGCAGGGAGCTGGCGCGAGGACTAGTGTTCAGTGCGGCAGCGCGTGCACGAAGTCGACCTGATCGATCGCCGTCTGGCCTAACGACCCGTGCCAGCGCCGGGCTTCCGCCGTCCGCCCAAGCGCGCGCAGCACCTCGCCCCGCACGTACCGCTCGAGCGCCTGGCTTCCGACTGGCGAGTCGAGCAGCCCTTCCGAAATCGTGAGCCGGCCGCGCTCGAGCTTCTCCAAAGCTGCCTCATGCTCGCCGCGCGCGGCGAGCACATGCCCGCGCACACTCTCGCTCAACCCACGCGCCAGCTCGCGCGCCTCCCACTCGGCCGCCCCGGCCGCGCCGCGAAGCGTCCCCAAGCGTCGAGCGGCGTGCTCCGCACCCTCGAGATCACCGAGCCGAACGCGAAGCAGCGCGAGGTAATACACTCGGAGATGCTCGTGCAGCCCGTTGAAGACCGCGAAAATCGGGAAGGTGGTCGTCGGCGCCGTTCCATCCCATCGCTCGAGCGTGTCATGGGTTGCCTGGAGCAGCTCGCGCGGCGCGCCCACGAACGGCAGTGTCAGGATACGGGCCCGAGACTCGAGGGCGATCACCGGAACGATCGGCGCAACGCTGTCCACGTGCTCCAGCGCCTCACGCCAGCGCCCGCGCGCCACCGCCAGGTCGGCGAGGTGGAGATGACCGACAGCGCGGTATTCCGGCGCACGCTTCGGCTCGAGCAGCAGCCTGCTGATGCGGTCCGCGCCATCGAGATCGCGCGCGTACAGCGCCACGCGCATCGCCGCCACTCGGACTACCTCATCGGGTGCATCGCGAAGGCGCGCCACCGCCGCTCGCTGCGCCGCCGTATCGCGATGGATGAAGGCGCGCTCGGCCTCGAGCTCCGCCACCTCCGGCGGCTGCGTGCGGGGAAGGAGCTCCTGGATCAGTGAATCGACCTCGTTCACGCGGCGCTCCCACATGGCGATGCGCATCAGGTGGAGCATCGCGCCGCGGTGCTCGGGCTCGAGCGCGAGGACGTGCTCGAATGCCTCACGAGACTCGGCGAAGGATCGTCCGCGCGGGGGATTCCCGTGGTAGAGCAGATCGCCGAGCTGGTACCATCCTTCGACCTCGTCGGGGTAGTTGGCGATGAGATACCGATACTGCGCCTCCGCGCGGTCCAGCCGCCCGGTGCGAAACGCCTCGTACGCCTCGACGAGCAGTCGGGCGCGCCTCGTGAGGCGGGTCGCGTACCGCACGGCACGGCGGCTGGTGTTGATGACGGAATCCCATCCGCCCTGCGCGGCCCACAGCGCGGTGTTGCTCAACTGATAGTGCGCGAGCGCGAACGTGCTGTCGCCTGCCGCGGCGCGCTCGAACGCGGCCAATGCCGCCTCGTAGCGCGCCGCGCGGTAATGCGACACACCCTCCAGGTACGCCTTGAGCGCGGGCAGCGACGTCGTCGTGTGCGCGGCCAGGCCGGTGAGCCGGTCGGGCGTCTGATCCGGGTAGCCAGCGAGCAGCCGCCGGGTGAGCTCGTCGACCAGGGCGAAGATGTCGGCGCTTCGTCCCTCGACGGTCCCGCGGGCCAGGGCACTGGTGCCACGATGCTGGTCGTACAGCGCGGCGGTGATGCGCAAGCGATCGCCAGCGACGACGACGTCACCGAGAACGAAGAGCGCCGCACCGAAGCGACTCGCGAGCGTCCGCGCACCGGCCAGCGTCGTCAGGCTCGCCGAATCGGTTTTCGACGATTCGGTGAGCAGGGCGCGTGGGTCGACGACGCGCAGCGAGCCGGCCCCGTCGAAGTTGGTGCTGAGGAGATCGACCATCCCGTGGGCGAGATAGTCGATGTCGGTGCCGCCCCGGACCGCGAACGGAATCACGGCAATGGTGTTCGCCGAGAGCGGTACACGCGGCTCGCGCCGGTCGACGAGCCTGCCGAGCGCCGCCGTCACGGCGATGAGGATGGCGACCACCGGGACCACGAGGTGTGGGCGCCACCGGCGTCGCGGCGGCTCGAGCGCGGTCGGCCGCGACGCCGGTACGGGTACGCTGACGTGAGGCTCGGCAACCGGCGGTTCCGTCGGTGCGACCGGCGCCGGCGCGGCCGGGCGAGCGACCACCCGGGCGCCGAGGTCGGTGCCTAACGCGATGACACGGGCACCCGGGGCGAGCTGGAACTCGCGCTCGAGCCGGGCCCGCAGTCGCTGATATTCGTCGCGCGCGGCCAGTATGGCGTCCGGCGTGCCTGGTGCCGCGAGAGCCTTCAGTCGGTGCAGCGCAGCGTCTTCCGACAGCGGCTCGACGTCGAGCCACCGGCCCGCGACAGCGGCGCACTGCTCCAACCGGCCGGCGCGCTCGAGTTTCGCGCACTCCTCCCGACACGCCTTGAGGAAGAGCTCGTGGAGGCGTGCGCGCTGGCGCTCGACCCAGTGCTCGAGACGCGTCGAGCCGCCGACGTACACGCCATCGAGAAACGCGCCGCCGTACATCGCGAGCGCCCCGTCGTAGTCCTGCCGCTGGACGGCGGCGGCGAAATCCGCCGCGTCCACCGCCAGTGGCGCATCACGGGCAAGCGCGACTTCCGACCGGCCGACCGAGATCGCGTCGCGTCCGAGCACGCGACGCAGGTGGGAGAGGGCGTCGCTCAGCGAGTGGCGGGCTCGCGTCTCCTCCTGATCACCCCAGAACATCTCGACCAGCACGTCGCGCGACAGGGGGCGACGCTCGAGGGCGAGCACCGCGAGCACGGCGATCTTGCGTCGCCGCTTGCGGAGCGATTCCTCCTCGCTGCCATCCGGCGAGAGGAGCGCCAGACGGCCCAGCGTGATCAGCAGCGAGGTGGTGGACGAGGATGAATGCATGCGTCGGCGGCGATGCGGCTCGCAATGATGGGCGGGGGACCAAAGGTGCGCAACGGCGAGATGAGCGAAGCGTCGGTGCCCCAACGTGTTGACGGTGTTGAAGCGCTGTCGAGATCGTCGCCCAGATTTCTCGCCCATCGACACACCCAAGGGCATGTGAGGATAGGGCAATGATGAGATCGATCGTCGTGCTCGCCATCGCGGTGGCGGCCGGTCAGCTCGCTACTCCGGCACACGCTGGCGCGCAGGTTCTGAAGAAGATCCGCGACCAGGTGGGACAGAAGGTCGAGGCGGCCAAGGCGAGGGCCGACAGCGCCGCCGTCGCCCGCGCCGGCCGGACCGTGGATTCCACGCTGGCCAAGACCGGCCGCGCCGTGGACACGGCGGTGAGCAAGACCGCCGGGGTTGCCGACGCCGTGGTCGACAAGACGCGAGCCATCGTGTCCAGTGCGGCGGGTGCCTTGGGTGCCGCGGACGACGACGAGAAGCTTGCCGCCCAGCTCGCAACGGGACGGGTCGTGCTCGAGGTGCTCTTCGTCGGCACAACGGACGAGCTCGCCGACGACTCGGAGCCGCAACTCGAGCGCCTGGCGAGGCTGCTCGAGGAGCAGTCAGCGACCTTCCTGATCGAGGGGCACGTGGACGATGCCGGAAATGCCGCCGCCAATCAGGCGCTCTCGGAAAAGCGCTCGGCGGCAGTGAAGGCTCGGCTCGTCGCCGCCGGCGTGCCGGCCGAGCGACTCTTCGCGATTGGCCTGGGTGCCACGCGGCCGCCGACCGGCCCGAAGGCGAGCCACGCGCGGATCGAAGTCGCGCGCATGAACTGAAAGCGTTTCAGCCGCACTGTCACCAATCATTCATTCCGAGGTTTCTCATGCGTTGTCGTGGTTCACTCGACGTGTCTCTCGGGCTGGGGCTTCTTCTTTCTCTGGCAATCCCTGCCAGAGCCATCGCAGCCCAGTCCTGCACCCTCCAGTACTACCGGGCCGACAACATGTGGGCCACCTGGGGAACCGGGAACCTGGGGGCCGAGACGCTCACGCTCCAGGCGGGGCAGAACAGAGTCTTCGCCACCGACTGGGCGTATGAAAAGCGGCGAAACGACGGGACGAACTACTACGGCAGCCATCTGCGCCTCGCCGTGAACAGCGGCACCGTCCCGGTTCGAGTGAACGTCCGCGGGCCCATGCTGGTCCTCATCAAGCCACGCGACCTCGCTCTGAGCCCGACGGCCACCGTCTCCGGCATCAAGCTCGTGGTGCAGAACGTGGTTCACTACGTGAGGGCGCACTCGCTGAAGGGTCTCATTGGACTGGGCCCGCACTTCCTCCAGCCTGGGGACATGGCGTTTTACAGGCACGATCTCGCCGACGTCAGCTGCCCCGGTACGCAGATAACGCACACCGCGACGGCTCCGCCTCCAGAGCCCCCCCAGCCGGTCCTGCTCTCGCTCACCGGCACCCCTGCAACCGCACTCACGACCACGCTCGCGGTGACCGTCGAGGCGCAGGATGCCAACACCGGTGCGCCGCTCACCGGCCAGGTCACGATCAACGGCGCCGCCGGCGCGACGGGTCAGGCGATCAGCTTCACACGGTGCACGGAGACTGTGGAGTTCGAGGACACGCGCGGCGTCACGCGGACGCGAACCGTTCGCGTGCCGTGCGAGGGCGTGGTCACGATCAGCGGGTACCCGGACACGTATTTCACATTCTGACCCCAGCATGAGCGCAGCTCGCAATGCCATCCTGTCGATGGCCGCACTCGTCATCCCGTTCGCTCACCTAACGGCGCAACGTCCGCTGCCGCAGGGCACGCGAGACGTTGGCAGTCAAGTCCTCGAGATCGACGCTCGTCAGAGCGGGCCCGCCGAAATCACCGTGTCCTGGACGCCGGTCGGCGCCGTCACCACCTACTACATCGCCCGGCTGGCACCGCCCTCCGGCTGGCAGCGCCTGTATCCCGTAAACCCGCGGGATACGCTGTTCGTCGACCGCAACGTCGCCATCGGCCGCAAATACACCTATCAGGTCGCGGCGCAGATTGGCGATCGCGTCACGCGACGCGTCACCTCCGACACGGTGCTCGTTGCCGAGGGGGTGTTCACCGCCCAGCCAGCGGACGGCGCGCGCGATACGACCACGGTCGTCGATCGCGACGCGGAAGTGGAGAACGCCTATCTGAGTGGGCGAGCGAGGAACACGCGGTGGTGGCTCAAGGGTGAGCGCCTGTGGCGATCTCGGTGGATCGAGACGGCCAAGGCATCGGGCCTCACCCCGGAGCAGCTCGTCGCCTCGTGGCGGCACATCGCGACGGCGGCCGTCATCTACGGCGCGCTGCTCTCGCGAGCGCCTAACGCCGACGAGCTCTCCCGGCAGATCGCCGCGCTGAACGGCGGCAAGGACTGGCGCGTGATCTGGCGCGAGCTCGCACAATCACCGGAGCGCGAGCAGCGCTTCGGGTTCTGGGCGTCGGCGCCGATGACGCTTCAGGAGGCGAAGGTGACGTTCGGCTTTCCTGGACTGCGCACGGCGGAGCAGTGCTTCGGCGGGGTGGGACCGAAGTGCGAGGGCGGGGTGCCCGACCTGTACGCCTGGGTTCACCCACGGTGGCACGACTACTTCACAATGCCCGACGGCACCGAGATGGCCTACGTCGAGATGGGCGTCGTCGTCGGCAGCATCCTGCACGACAACGTGTGCATGGACGCGCAGCAGGGAACGGCGATCGCGTGTCAGGGCTGGGAGCTCGTCACCGATCTCACCAAGCACGCTGGCGTTCCAGGCGCGCTCGAGTGGCACAAGGCCACGTGGAACGTGATCGACCAGCGTGGCTGGCGCGCGGTGTTCGGCCCGTACCCGACCAATATCTCCGCGCGGCGCTCATGGTACGACGATGTTCGTCCAGTGAAAGCGCGCCGGACGATGATGGCCGCCCCCCTCGGCCCACTCGGGCTCCCGATTCTCGATCAGCCCTATCGTGGCCAGGAGCGCAAGGCGACGATCGTGCTGCTGGCGCCGCCGGGCACCAAGCTCGACGGCACCGACGCCGCGTTCTGCAAGAGCCAGCGCTTCAAGTCCGAGGAGAGTCCGCTCGGCAAGGCACCGATGGGTACGTGCAGATGACAAGTGCGGAGCCAGGGGGTCAGGGGTCAGGAGTCAGGAGTCAGGAGTCGGGGGTGTGAGGGAAAGGGTTTCACGATGGAACTGCACAACCTTCCCCTGACACCCCCTGACTCCTGACTCCTGACTCCTGACCCCTCGGGTCTCACTTCCGCAAACTTCCTACGACAACAGGAGTGCTCAATGCTCAGGAGATTCATGCTGGTCGCGATGCTGCTCACCCTCCCGAGTATCGGGCAGGCGCAGCTCGGCAAGATCATCAAGCAGAAGGCCGCCGAGCGGGTAACTCGTAAGGCGGCCGAGCAGGCTGGGGTCAGCCAGGGAACGCAGACGCACCACGCCGAGCGGTACACGGAGGCCACGATCGGTCGGGAGCTGGACGAAGCAACCTTCAACGCCGCGCTGCGCGGGATGAGCGCGGTGCAGCGCGAGTTCACCGGCGTCCAGGCGGAGCGCACTCGTCTATCGACTCGCGTCAACGAGCTGCTGCCAACCGCAATCCCCCTTGATTCCGCCTGGCGAGAACGCCGCGCGCGCGTCGAACAGTGTCAGCGAGACTATACGGATGCGCTGATGCAGAGACGTCAGGCGCAGCTGCAGGCTCGAGCCGTCGTGCCATCAATGAGTCAGGAACAAATCCGTCTCACGATGGCGCTCACCGACTCGGCAACCCAGGCGGCGCAGCGTGGTGATTCCGTAACGGTCGAGCGGGTGAATCGCCGTCTGATGAAAGTGACGTACGGCATCGATGTCGCGGCCGACAGCGCCGCCGCGGCGAGGCAGTGCGGAGAGCTCCCCGCGCGTCCCGCCGCCGCCCTCGAGCTCGAACGGGTTCGCGCCGAGATCGACAGCCTGATGGTGCGGGAGCGCACGATCCAGGAACAGACCATGCCTAACGCCGCCCGGGCGAGCGGGCTTCCTCCGCAGCGGTTTGCGCTCGCGCGCGAGCGGATCCTCACCTGGTACGCGGACCAGTCGGGCGACGGTGACATGTCGCGCTGGCCGCGGCGCGAGCGCGAGATGTTCGAGCGTCGCCGCGACGAGATTCGTCAGGCCCTCGGCTACGGCACGTAGGCGCCCCACGATGTCCATTCGCCACGTCGTTCTGACGGCGCTGTTCGTGGCGCTGCCGCTCGGGCCCGACGAGCTGCCGCGCTCGTGGCTTCGTGTGCGCGACGGCGACGCGTGGCGCACGTGGTGGCGATCCGCGGACGCGCCTGCGCGCTGGGATGATCGAGCAGCACTCGCGCGTCACATCACGTGGCAGCGCGTGTCCGATGGCGTCGAATGGGGAGAGCTGCTGATCGCCGGGACCGGAGAGGCATGGCGAACGAGAGTCATCGTTGCCCGAGTTGATCCGGCGCAGGTGCGCATTACGCTCGATACGGCGTTCACCGAGGGGTTTCGAGCGGGATGGCGAGCGGACCGCGCACCAGCTCGCGCGCTGCTCGCGGTAAATGCCGGTCAGTTTCTCGAGACGCTGCCGTGGGGATGGGTCGTGCTCGATGGACGACAATTCCTGCCACCGGGTGTTGGCCCGTTGTCCAGTGCCGTCGTCGCCGACAGGTCCGGTGTCGTGCGATGGCTGCACGGAACGGCCGCGGTCGACTCGGCCGCCGGTGCGCTGCGGACTGCATGGCGGCGAGCCGGCGCCGACGTTCGCGGCGTGTGGGCCTTTCAGTCGTATCCGACGCTGTTGCGGGGCGGCGAGGTGCCCCCGGCGCTTCGCGGTGCGGGCGGAGGGGTCGACGTCGCACACCGCGACGCCCGCGCCGCGATGGGTCAGCTCGCCGACGGTCGTCTGCTCTTCGTCATCACCCGCTTCGATGGCCTGCGTGGCGTGGCCGGTTTCATCCCCTTCGGTCTGACGACCCCCGAGACCGCCGCGCTCATGGGGGCGCTCGGCGCCCGCGACGCGGTGATGCTCGACGGTGGAATTTCAGCGCAGATGCTGGTGCGGAGTGAGGGCGGAGCGGTACGGGAATGGCGCGGATTTCGCTCGGTCCCGCTCGGGATGGTCGTTCTGCCCCCACGCCGGGCAACTCCCCCTGACCGATGTGGTGAGCGATGAGGCGATTCCGTTCCCTGGTAGTCCTGCTGGTGATCGCGTGCGGCGACGGTGGCGATGGTGCCGCGGCGAACGACACGGCACCGTCGTCAGACCCTTCGGTACAGCGTCGTGGCGGGGGCGCTGGGGATGCGGTGAGTGACGCCACCGGCGCGCCTGGCGAGGTGCCACTGAAGATCGAGCTCTCGGCTGGAGGCGACCGCGCCGAGCTGTCGGGGATGGGCCGGTGCACGCACGCGGAGCAGGCATCGATCTATGGGATGCCGGCCGCGTTGTGGCAGATTCAGGATTCAGGGACCGGTGAGATCGGCCACGCCACGCTCACCGTGTGGCGTCCCGCGTCTGGAAGCGGTGCCGACCAATTCTCCATGGCGATCGGGAGCGGCGACCGCCAGCATCGCATCAGCACCGTGAAGGGCGGCGAGATCGTCGGTAGCGGCAGCGTCGAAATGCACCCCCTTGGAGACGGTGCGCATTTCGTGGTTGTCGGAAAGGACGCCGAGGGTCGTTCGATTCGCGCGACGTTTCAGTGCGAGCGATTCACCGAACATGTGGCAGAGGGAGGCTGAGGCGCGCGCTCCAAGGCGAACGGTCGACTTCGGTTCGCTGCGCGACCTCACGGTGCGCCCGCGGTTATCACCTTTGGGCCACCGCTGAACTGCGCCGATCGAGGCTTCACCGCATCCTGATGAGACTGAGCTCGGTTGGCCCGGACTGCGTCGCGGTGACCACGAAGCTATCGTCGCCTGCCACGCGGAAGATGTGGGCGGGGATGGGGTTCATGGTCCGATCGACGATCTTCCCATCGCTCACCCGCGATCGCATGAGACCCGGCCGACCACCGATGTACAGATATTCACCGTCGGTGGAGAGCGCCGTGGGCACACCGAGATTGGCGTCGCCCCAAACCGACTCGACACGTCGCACGAACGTCAGCGATCCGTCGTAGATGAGGCGGCCGAATGCGGTGTACGGTCCACTTCCGGCAACCGAGAGAAAGCCGCCGCCGGACATTTGGACGGTGGTACCGGATGGAGTGAACTGGTCGGTCGTCGCATCGTAGCGACGGAAATGACCCGGCCCGCCGTGGAAGACGAACGCCAACCGATCGGGCGAGCGCTGCATTACGCCAGTGACGGTCACCCCGCTGGCGTCAGCCGCATCGGCTCGCACGCGCTGCTCCCCTGTGGCAAGGTTCACCTCGAGAAGCACGGATGCGCTCGGCGCGTTCCCGCCCAGCGTGACGAACGCCTTGCCGTTCGCCATCACCACGACGCGCCCCGGCCGCTGCATGACGCTGGTGTCGAGGACGAGTGGAAACCGCGACAACACAGGTGTCTCCTGACGGAGATCGATGACGTCGAGGCCGGTCTCGTGCGTAACGACGAGCGAATCGCCACCAGGGGTGAAGTCGAGCGAATTCGGAACGTACGGGAGCTGGATCGTCCGGATGGTTTGGAGCGTTGTCGCACTGAGGACGCGAATCACGCCCCACTGCATGACGTAGATCGCCCCCCGCTCGGCGTCGATGACGATGTCCTCCACCCGGTTATCGAGCGAGGTCTGAAGCGTCGGTCGATCGACGGTTGGGTAGACATGGATGCTGTCGGGACGCGTCGTGTACGGCGCGCTCGTTAAGCCCTGGGCATCGCGGGCCACCAGGCGCACCTGGATCGCGCCGGTTGCCTCCGGCGGGAGAACGAGGCGGAGCCGGTCGCCAAACGCCGGAGTGACTTCGACCGACTGACGAATACCAGACGGGAGGATCTCGTAGTCGATCCACCGAACGACGTTGTTGTCGCTGGACCACACCACCAGCTCCATCGTGTCGCGCACGAAGTACGTGCCGCGGATGTTGGTCGTGAGGCTCCCGCCAAACGGCGGGAAGAAACCAACGTCGATAATCGGCGGGGTGTGATCGACGAGCATCGGCCCCGGCACCGCGCGCGAAGAGAACCGGAGCGCGGCGTCGACGGCATACACGGTGACGTGCAGGGGGACCCCGAGGGCGCAGTCAGCCGGCATCTGCACCAACCGGGTGCGGGACACCGTCGTCTGGAGTTGCTCACTGAACTCGACGAAGCTCTGGCATGCTCCCGAGAGCTCGATCACGACCGCCCAGATCCCGAGCGGCGCGTTGATCGTGTATCCGACGGATAGCACATCGCCGGGCTCGAGACCGTCCCACGGAGGCGCCACGCTGACGTCGGAGATCGTGGGCAGCGGGGAATTCGCCGACGGCTCCGGACCGCACGCGAACCGCGTAGTCGCCTCGGCGACGGAATTGCCTCCGGACGGAGAATATCGATACGTCGCCGCGACGACAAACGGAGCGTTGCCGTGGAAGACCCATGCCGACTCGACGCTTTGGCCATCGCTCAGCGTCGAGCTGCCCCACGACCCTCCGATCTCCTCCGCGGAAAATGTCAGGGTGTCCACCGCCGTCGTGCGATTCGGGCCCATGAAAAACTTGAAGCTCGCATCGCGCCAGGTTGCCCTAACGCCGCCCGACGCCGCGGCACGAAATGTCACCGCACACCGAATGCGCGGCTCCCCGGGCACGTCCTCGTACAGGATCGGATCGTCGACGGACGCGACGCTGACGCTGATTCTGGTGCCAAGCGATGGCCCCGTGGAATCGCCGCTGCACGCCGCGAGGGTAGCCAGCAGCGCCACTGAGGAGAGCGAGGCAATGCGGAGGGGGTACTTCATGGAGAATGCTTCGGGTGGGGCGACGAACGGCCCGCGTCGGCCGTCGTCAGGCACGCCAACATGGGTGATTGCGGAGCCTCGCGAAAGCCTTGACAGAAGTCGAGCGGGCCTGCGGCGTTCGTTCGCTGGCCGCTGGGACCGTCGGCTTGCGCCAGGTTCTACCGCAGAGGGTCGCCGAGAACGAGTTGTGCGGGGTCGCGCAGCGAAGCGGCTTCGCGGTATAGCCACGCGCCTGCGGCGGTGGCCACCGGAAGCAGGACAGCGTTCCAGATGATCGTCTCCAGCAGGAGCTGTGAAGGAGAGAAGGTCTGCATCGTCAGGCCAAACGGCGGGAACAGCGTGCCCACGAGGAAGACGAGGAACCCGATCGTCAGCGCCGTCTTGAGGCCGGCTCCAAGCCCGGGCCGAGCCGCGGCGTACAGGAGCACGCAGACGATGCCAAGGCTCGCGCCGCGCAAGATGAACACGCCCACCGGCATCGACCCGCCGGTCGCCGACGTCCCCTCGGCGAGTACCGTCTGCCTGACGACATCGCCGATGACGATGACCGCTCCAGCGAGCGATCCACCGGCCATGATGCGTTTGGTATTCATGAGAGTCTCCGGCCCGTTAGGGTGACTTGTCGGCCTACGGAGACTCACGATCGTGCCGCATCTGGGTAACGAACGGACGGTCCCAGCCTATCCCCCGAAGAATCCGCACGAACTCGGGGTCGGTCCGCACTCGCGCCAGCGGGGGCCAATGCAGCGCCAACAGCGCGAAGAAGGGGTCGCGAATCTCCACCGCTTCCCGCAGGTTGCGGAACGCTTCGGCCCGCCGTCCCCCGCCTAACGCCGCGATCGCCCGAACCATCGGTTGCACGTACTCGGTCCGGGACCGGGCGTCCAGCTCGGTGTAGACCGCGTCCGCCACGTCCCGTCTCCCGGCAGCATCACTCGTCAGCGCCAGCGCCATCATCGGCCAGGGGTGCCGACCGAACGTCGACAGCATGGCTCTGGCGGCCGCCACCGCGGTCTCCGGATCGGGCCCCAGCATCCGGGCGTGTACGAGCGTCCAATGCGCGTAGAAGATGGTTGGTCCGAGCTCGATGGCCTGCCGAGCTTCGGCTTCTGCCGAGGCGTAGTCTCCCGACCAGCCGAGGATCAGCGCCAGGTGCGCGCGAATGTTGACGTTGAGCGGATCCGATGCCAATGCCACCTCGATCTCGCGAATGGCATCGCGATAGGCTCCTCGCGCGTACACCAGATCGTACGCCGCGCGCAGTGCACGCGCCTCCGGATCAGCGGGATCGAGCTCGACCGCGCGCGCCCAGGCGCGAGCCGCCCGCTCTCGATCGTATTCGATGCAGAACGCCAGCAGCGCATCGGCGACGTGCGCCTGGTCGAGCATGGGATCCAGCTCGAGCGCTCGGGCGCTGGCGGCCGAGGCCCGCGCATGCGTCTCACGCGGGTGACGCATCCCCCACTGGCTGAGCAGGAGCAGCGACTTGGCGAGCTCGGCGTATGCGGCGGCGTACCCCGGATCGAGCGCCACCGCCTGCTCGAAGCACTCGACCGCCGAAATCAACGCCGGCCCGCGCTGCAACTCGAGCGCGCGTCCCTTGAGGTACAGGCTGTACGCATCGACGTTCGCGGTCGCCGGTTTCACGAGCTCTGTGCTGCGGTCGACGCTCACCCGCAGCTTCGTCGCGATGGCGTTGGCGATCTCGTCCTGAATGGCGAACACGTCGGTGAGCTCGCGATCGTACCGCTCCGACCAGAGATGGTATCCGTCCATGACGTTGGTGAGCTGCGCCGTGATCCGGATGCGATTCCCCGATTGCCGCACGCTCCCTTCGAGCACGGTGGCGACACCCAGCTGATCGCCGATCTGGCGAAGGTCGACGCTCTTCCCCTTGAATGAGAAGGCGGACGTTCGCGCGGCGACGCGCAGGTCACGCAGCTGCGTGAGCGCGTTGATGATCTCCTCGGAGATTCCGTCCGAGAAGAAGTCGTTGGCCGGATCGCCGCTCATGTTGACGAAGGGGAGGACGGCGATCGACCGCTCGACGCCCTCCTCGCCGGACGCCGGCACCTTCGAGGTCAGCGCCGCCTGGAACCGCTCCATCGTCGCGAAGCGGTCCTCCGGCGCCCGCGCGAGGGCGACCGCAATCGCCGCCTCCACCGCTCGCGGTACGCCGGTGCGCTTGGCGGTGACTCGCGGCGCCGCACGCATGAATCGCTGCGCGATGACCGATTCCGCTGTCGGCCCGGTGAAGGGCGGCTCCCCGGCGAGCATCTCGTACAGCACGCTCGCGAGCGAGTAGAGATCGCTTCGCCCATCGATGTCGATCTCGCCGGCGGCCTGCTCCGGGCTCATGTAGGCCGGCGTGCCTAACGCCATGCCCGACACGGTCATCCGCTCGCTCTCGGTGACCGATAGCGCGCGGGCGATACCGAAGTCGGCCACCAGCGCGTGTCCGGATTGCAGCAGGATGTTCTCGGGCTTGATGTCGCGGTGCACCACCTGCTGCCGGTGCGCATAGTCGAGGGCGTCGGCCGCCTCGCGAACGAGACGAACCGACTCGTCGACGGAGAGCCGCTTCTCCCGTTCGAGCCGGGCGCGCAGCGACTCGCCGTCGACGAAGGGCATGACGTAGTACAGGAAGCCGCCCGCGCTCCCGGAATCGTGCAGCGGAAGAATATTGGGATGTACCAGGCGCGCCGTCGTTCGAATCTCCGCCAGAAAGCGCTCAGCGCTCACCGTCCGCGCCAGGTCGGCATGCAGAACTTTGATGGCGACGGTTCGGTCGTGCCGGAGGTCCCGCGCGAGGTAGACGGTCGCCATCCCGCCGATGCCGATCTGACGGTCGACGTGGTATCGGCCGGCGAGAGCGGTGTCGAGCTGCTCGATCGTGCTCACGCGCGGAACTTACCGCCTCCGTATGGGAACCGCACTCGTACCGTTGTCCCTTGACGCGCACCAGTCGGCAGCCAATGATTGCCGCCGGCTCCATTCCCCGTGCAACGTCGCGCAGCGAGGTGCTCATGATCAGACATACTCTGCAGCGATTTTCCGTGTTCGCGTGCCTTGCAGGCGCCGTCGCCTGCGCCGACTCCATTCCGACTGCCCCGTCTCCCGACGCCAGCCTCGCGGTGCAGGGAAGTCAGGATCGTCTCGGCGCATGGTTCAACCCCGCCGCGGCGGCGGTGCTCGCACTCCCGCGAACCGTATTCGCCGACAACGACGAGAAGGCCGGCAAGCTGGTCTTCGGTGTCGAAGACGCCAGCGCCATCGCTGATGTCCGCGCGACGCTCGCCCGCCTCGGCATCCCGAGCGCCGACTATTCCGTGGAGGTGACGCCGCCCATTCATCCGATGGCGACGCTACGCGACCGCTTTCGTCCGACACAGGCCGGCAGCCAGATCCATTTCTTTCTGTACGTTTGCACCATGGGCTTCAACGTGTCGCACAGCGGCGGCCGTTCCTTCATCACCAATTCGCACTGCACGCAGCGACAGGGAGGCGTGGAAGGGACGCAATATTTCCAGCCGCTGAGCAGTGTCGACCCGACCGTCATCGCCACCGAGGCCGACGATCCCGAGTACTTCCGAGGCGGTGTGTGCCCGTTAGGGGCGAAGTGTCGCTACAGCGATGCCTCCCGAGCGTTGTATTCGGCAGATGTGCCTTCGGTTCAGGGTGAGATCCTCAGGACCAGCGGGCCGAACAATGGGGATCTCAACGTCGCGGGCGTCTTCACGATCACGTCGCAGGATACCGAGACGACGAGCTTCCCCATCGGGATGGTCGTCAACAAGGTGGGACGCACGACCGGATGGACGCAGGGTGAGGTGACGCGGACCTGTGTCCACACCGGCGTCTTCGGATCCAACACCGTGCTGCTCTGCCAGACGTTCGTGAGCGATCCCGGGGGCGCAGCCGTGGTCGGCGGGGGAGACAGCGGCTCCGGCGTGTTCTCGATTCGCGGCCGTGACCACGTCAGGCTGCTCGGCATCCTCTGGGGCGGGAGCGGCAGCACGACGTTCGTGTTCAGTCCGCTGAAGTCGATTCAGGATGAGCTCGGGGCGGTGACCGCCACGAGATAGCGGACAGTCGAGTTTCGCGGTGGCGACGCCGTTCCGCGACTGATGGCTGCACGAGGGGGGATATGGCAGTTCTGCCATATCCCCCCTCGTGGATATCCAGTGGCCGAGAGCGCGGCCGTGCAGTGCTGGCGTGGCGCTGCCCCTTCTCGAGCGCTACGGTCCAGGTCCCACGCCAGCCGCGCGCAGGTATTCGCTCGCAACCTCCGCGTACTGCCGAATCGCGATCTCGGGCTCCTCGATGTCCGGGTGCCAGCGCTTCTCCCACTCGAAGCTGTAGAACCCGCGGTACCCGATCGCCGCTAACGCCTCGACCTGCTGTCTGACGGGCACCTCTCCGGTGCCCGTGAGGACGTACCGCCGGTCCGCCCCCGCCGCGACGGAGTCCTTGAGGTGCGTGTGCCGAATCCACCGTCCGAGCTGCCTAACGGTGTCCGCGGGCGTCTCCCCAGAGGCGACGAACGTGTGGTGCGCGTCCCAGAGGATCGCCACGGCCGGTGAATCGGCCCGTTGAACGATCTCGAGCAGCGAGGGTGAGTCGGTGAAATCGCCGTGAGATTCGATGAGCAGCGTGACGCCCTGGCTGTGCGCGCGCTCGCCGACCCTGCGAAGGTTCGCCGCGATCCGCTCGCGTGTGGCCTCGCGCGATTCCGCGGCGACGTACCGGTCACCGAAGACCCGCACGTACGGCGTGCCGAGCGCACGGGCGAGGTCGATGTAGCGGCCGGCTTCGTCGAGCTGCGCGGCATCGAGATCGTGCATCCGCGCCGAGGCACCGAGACAGATGACTCTGAGTCCGCGATCGGCGAGCTGCTGCCTGACCTCTGGAAGACGCTCCGGCGCGAGATCGGGATGCTGCGTGATGTCGATCTTGTCCTCGAGCCCGCG
>JAICOJ010000259.1 GCA_025930755.1 Gemmatimonadaceae bacterium | reverse complement strand
CGAGCACAGGGCGGTGCGCGAGAGCTGCGGGCTGTTCGACGTGAGCCACATGGGCGAGTTCATGATCCGCGGCAAGGACGCCGTCGCGTTCACCAACTACGTGACGTCGAACGACGTCGCCGCCCTCGCGGTGGGCCAGGTGCAGTACTCGACCATCCTCAATGAAGGCGGCACGATCGAGGACGACTGCCTCGTCTACCGGTTCGCCGACCGCATCATGATGGTCGTCAACGCATCGAACCGGGAGAAAGACTTCGAGCACATCTCGCGCTACGCGCCGCGCTTCGAGGTGACGCTGGAGGACTTGAGCGACGACGTCGCGCTCCTCGCGCTTCAGGGGCCCAAGGCCGAGCAGGTGCTTTCACGCCTCACCGACGCGAATCTCGGCGCCATCGAGTACTACCACTTCGACGAAGGCGACGTCGCCCGCATCCCCACCGTCATCTCGCGCACGGGCTATACCGGGGAAGACGGCTTCGAGCTCTACTTCCGCCCCGAGCACGCGGCGGCCATGTGGGACGCGCTCACCGAGAATACCGAGGTCACTCCCGCCGGGCTCGGCGCGCGCGACACCCTGCGGCTCGAGATGGGCTTCGCGCTCTACGGCAACGACATCGACTCGACGACCACCCCGCTCGAGGGCGGACTCGGCTGGCTGGTGAAGCTGCAGAAGGGCGACTTCGTGGGACGGGAGGCACTCGTCAGGCAGAAGGAAAAGGGCCTCGACCGCAAGCTCGCCGGCTTCGTGATGCGCGACAAGGCGTTCCCGCGCCACGGCTACCCGGTGTTCCACGGCGGCAAGCAGCACGGCCTCGTCCGCAGCGGCACGGTGAGCCCGACGTTAGGCATCGCGATCGGCACCTGCTATCTCCCGCCCGCCGCCGCGAAGGAGGGCACCGCGATCGAGATCGAGATCCGCGGCAAGCGGGTGCCGGCGGAGGTAGTGAAGATGCCGTTCTACGAGAGGAAGAAGCGCTGAACGCGCTGAAGGCGCCGAAGGCGCTGGATGCTTTTCCGCCCCTTCAGCGCCTCCAGCGCTTCCCGCGCCTCCCGCGCCTTTGAGAATCGCCCTCCTCACCACCTCCGACGCCGGCTTCCGCGGCGAGCGCGCCGACACCTCGGGCGACGCCATCGTCGCGTGGGCGAAGGCGCGCGGCAGCCAGGTCGTGGTGCGTGAGCTCGTGCCTGACGACACCGTCGAGATCGTGCGCTGGCTGACGAAGTGGTCCGACGATGACGCGGCCGACGTCATCCTCACCACGGGCGGCACCGGCCTCTCGCCGCGCGATGTCACGCCGGAGGCGACGCGCGCCGCGATCGAGCGCGACGCGCCCGGGATCGCCGAGCGGCTGCGCGTCGCGTGCATGTCGTCCTTTCCACGAGCCGCGCTGTCGCGCGGAATCTCCGGCACCCGCGCGCGCACGCTGATCGTGAATCTCCCCGGCTCCCCCGGCGGCGTGCGCGATGGTCTGGCCGCGCTGGAGCCGATCATTGACCACGCAATCCAGATCCTGCGCGGCGAATCGACCGATCACGAACCGGGAAGCGCGCGATGAAGTGCTCGCAGCTCGCAGTTCGCAGCTCGCGGCTCGCAGCTCGCAGCTCACAGCCGCCCTTATGAAGGTCCTAATCACGCTCACCGACGTCGAGCCGGCCGTCCGCCTCAAGAATCTCCTCGAGCGCTCGGGCGTCGAGACCGAGGTCGTGTCGCCCTACGACGACCTGCGCACCGCCGTCGAGAAGCAGAAGCCCGACGTCATCGTGCTCACCGGCGGTCTCGTCGACCAGCCTAACGTGCAGCTCGTCAAGCGGCAGCTGTGGGACGGGACGGCCGTCGTCGGCCTCTCCGACCTCGACGATCCCACCGTTCGCGACCGCCTCCGCGCGCTCGGCTACGTCGAGATCTGGACGAAGCCGGTGGATGTGAACGAGGTGTTCGACGGCATCAGGCGCATCCTCGAGCGGCGCCGGCTGGCCGAGGTGACGGGGTTGAGCGGGGAGAGCGACGCGATTCGCGAAGTGCTGGTGAAGATCGAGCAGATGGCGCCGGTGTCGAGCACGGTGCTCATCGAGGGGGAGAGCGGGACGGGGAAGGAGCTGGTCGCGCGGGCGCTGCACGCGGAGAGCCGGCGCGCCCCGGCGGCGATGGTGTCGCTGAACTGCTCCGCGCT
>JAICOJ010000037.1 GCA_025930755.1 Gemmatimonadaceae bacterium | reverse complement strand
CCCTCATCGAAGTGGACGCGCGCCATCCAGAAGCTCGCACGAGCACGGGAGGGTCCGGTGGGATGCTCGCGGACCACGCGCTCGAGATGTTGCATGGCCTGCGACCGGTCTCCGCGCGCCAGCTCGAGCTGCGCCAGACCGACGAGCGCACTCTCCGCACGGCGCGACACCGGAAACTCAATGATGATGCGCTTGTAGTCTCGCTCGGCATCCGCCGCGGTTGCCGCGAGTGCCGCTCGCCAATAGAGCGCCTCGATGTACTGTGGCGAGCCCTCGGGGGCCGCCGCGAGCTCGCGGGCAATGATGGCGCGACCTTCCTGGCCGCGGCCCTCCACGACCAGCCGCTGCGCGGCGAGGAAGGTCGTGTCCGTGGTCGCGCCGCCCGACTGCGCGTCGAGAATGCCGAACGGAGCGACGGAGAGGCAGAGGATGCCAAGGAAACGATGCATGTGACGGGTCGGTGAAGCTGGTTAGGCCGGTACCCGCTCGGGTGAGCAGATAGCGAGTATCGTGGTGGCGATCACCCGGTCCTCGGTGGAGACCCGTGTGTCCTTGAGCGCGATGTCGGCATCGTACAGGAGTGCGAGCGCGCGATCCACCGCCCGAACATCCCACCGGTCCACGTCGCGCACCCAGGCCCTCACGGCGTCCCCCCACGGACGGCCGGTCATGACGCCCCCACCAGATTTCAGGAACTTCCAGTATTCGGACTCCAATGTGCGGCTGGAAGTTCCCGCCGCACGGAGGGCCGCACCGTAGCCAAGCGCGAGCATTTGCGCGGTGAGCGCCATCACGACCGGAACGCCGCCCATCTTCGGCTGCTCCATCACATGGGAGAGAACGCCGAGCGCCCCTGCCGCGTCCCGCTGCGCCACGCGATCGAGCAGATCGGCCAACGTCTCTCCGCGACGCACGCCCACGACCGCCGCTACCCCATCCTCATCGATCGTCCCACCGGAAGCATAGCTCGCCAGCTTGTCGATTTCCCCGGCCAGCGCCGGCAGGTCGTTTCCCACGATGCTGGAGAGCATGGCGCACGCCTCGGGGGTGATCGTGGCACCGTGCTCCTCCTTCGCATGATGGGCGATCCACTTGGGGAGGCGCTCATCGTCCAGCGGTGCGAACTCGACGGGGCATGATCGAGCGCGCAGGCCGTCGTCGCTTTTCTTCGAGTCGCCCGCGGGTGCGACCATCACGAGCATGAGGTCGGGTGCAGGCTGCGCGAGGTAGCGCTCGAGGGCCCCGCGCGTGTCCTTCTTCATCGCCTGCACGTCGCGCAGGACGACGACGCGCCGCTCGGCCATCATCGGAGGCGTACCAAGGAGCGACCCGAGCGATTCCGCGTCGAGCTCCGGCGCACTGCGGATGTCGAGATTGAAGTCGCGCGTCGCCGGATCGACCGCGCTCGCAAGGAGATCCCGAAGCGCGTCCTCCTTCAGGTAATCGTCCGCGCCATGGAGATAATAGACCGGCTCGAATGGACCATGCGCGCGGATGGCTCTTCGCAGCGCCTTCTCGGCGTCGGGGGCGGGCATCTGCGGAATATAGCGCGCTAGGGCGGACCGTAGCCCGTATTCACGCCGTTCCCGCACGGCGCGGCGACCGGTGCGGGGCCTGGTGGGTCCGCATCGCCCACTTCCTCGCGGAGCGTTGCCATGCGGGCACGAAGCTCACGGACGGTGCGAGCATGCTCGCGTCGTCCGGCGAGGTTGTTCACCTCATCGGGATCGTTCGCGAGATCGTAGAGCTCCCACTCCTCCGGATGCTCCCAGAAGTGCATGAGCTTCCAGCGCGCCGTACGGACGCCCCGATGCTTTCGGACGCAATGCTCGGCGGGATACTCGTAGTACTCGTAGAGAAAGGCGTCCCGCCATGGCGCGTTGGCCTGGCCGGTGAGAATCGGGACCATGCTTCGGCCGTGCATCCACCCCGGAACAGGAACGCCGGCAAGCTCGAGCAGCGTCGGCGCGACATCGACGTTGAGCGTCATGTGCGAGCGGTCGACCGTCCCCCGACGAACGCGCGCTGGAAAGCGCACGAGCATGGGCACGCGAATGGAGGGCTCGTACATGAGCCGCTTGTCGAAGAGCCCATGCTCGCCGAGAAAGAACCCGTTGTCGGACGTGTAGATGACGATCGTGTTCTCGGCGAGACCGTCGCGATCGAGCGCCTCGAGGAGCCGGCCGACGTTCTCATCGACCGAGAGCAGCACGCGATAGTAGTTCTTCACCAGGTGCTGCAGGTTGAGTCGCTTGCGCTCGTCAGGCGGCAGCGATGGATCGACACCGCGGTCGCGAAAGTCCGGCATGTCTGCGATTGCCATCTCGGCGCGGCGGAGCGCCTCCGGTCGTCCCGCGAGCTTGTCTTCGAACGTCCTCGGCAGCGGAATCTCGACGTCCTCGTACGTGCGGGCGAACCGCTCCGCGGGCATCCACGCTCGGTGCGGCGACTTGAATTGGTAGAGGAGGCAGAAGGGGCGGTCGCGCGGTCGGTCGCGCAGAAAGAGGAGCCCCTGATCGCCGACGATGTCATCGGCGTGTCCGCGCAGCTTCATGCGAACGCCATTCGCGATCATCTCGGGATCGTGATACGCACCCTGGCCCGGAAAGACGACCCACCGGTCGAAGGCCTGCGGCTCCGATCGCAGGTGCCATTTCCCGATCAATGCCGTGTGGTACCCCGCACTTTGCAGCAGGCTGACGAACGTGGTTTGCTCGGTGCGCAGGCCGGGCTGGTTGTAATACTGTGGCCCCCCGCCGTTCGTGATCACGCCGTGCGCGTGCGAATACAGACCGGTGAGGATCGTCGCGCGGCTTGGCGCACAGAGGGCGTTGGTGACGAAGGCGTCGGCGAAGCGCACACCTTCGCTGGCGATGCGATCGATGTTCGGCGTCCGCAGAATCGTATTCCCGGCAGCGCTCAGCGCATCGTGCCGCTGATCGTCCGTCATGATGAAGACGATGTTCGGCGCGGCCGCACGATGCGCCCGCGATGGCGCCAGCGCTTTCGGATCGAGCCGAAGCGTCGCAAGCGCGCCGAGTGCCTTGAGTGCCTCGCGGCGCGAGAGAGCCATGCGGACGTGGCGGAGGGAAGACGACAAACCCCTCGGGAAGATGCGGCCGCATCCCGAGGGGTCAAGCTACATCCCGCGAGTCGTTGACGTCAGCGCGACAGCGTCGCGAAGTGCGCCTCGGCGTGCACGAAGTGCGCACTCGCCTGCTCGGCGAGCACCGCCGCAGGCCACATGGGCATCCCGGTTGAGGATGCGGCCACGAATGGATAGTCGACGAGTGGCGGCGGCAGTGCGGGGCTCGTGGCGATTACCGGGTCGAGCATGAGGTCGCGGCGCATCTCCGTCCAGTGAAGCATCGATGCCGCGGCGAACCCGAGCGCCACTACACCCGCGGCTGCGACGAACGCGCCCGTGCCAGGTGCCCGAAAGAGCTCCCCCCGCTGGTCTGGCTGACCCAGCGCACGCAGACGCGCGTGCAAACGCGTTGCGAAGTCGGGAGAAGGCTCGACTGGTGAGAGGTTGCGGAAGACGAGAAGCCCGCGACGCAGCGCCGTGTCGTGCCGCGTGCACTCATCGCATTCGCTCAGATGGCCTTGCATCGCGACCATGTCCGCCTCGGACATGGTGCCATCGACGAATGGAAGGTGACGCTTGCGGAATTCGCTGCAGTGCATGGCGTAGGGTTGGAGTGGGCCGGTACGGGGGCTGCTGGGAGTACCCGACGGGACCGGGCGAGTTCCTAAACTACCACTGCGAACTGCGTACTGCGAACGAGAACCCCCGGGAGGCTCTTAAATGGCTTCCCGGGGGTTCTCGTTCGCAGTTCGCAGTTCGCAGTTCGCAGTTCGCAGTTGCTATTCGAGCCCCGGCTCTATGATCGCCGCGAACGAATTTCTCGCCCGGTTCAGGCGGCTCTTCACCGTGCCCAGGTTACAGCCGGTGATCTCGGCGATTTCCTCGTACGACTTCCCTTCCAGCTCGCGCAGGACGAAGACCTGGCGGTGATGCTCGGGAAGCTGAGCAACCGATGTCTCGACCAGTTCCCGCAGGTGACGCTTGCGATACAGATCATCCGGCCGCGCCGTCGAATCCTCGAACTGCAGCGGACGGTCATCCTCCTGCCACGGTCGCCGAATCGCCTGGAAGAGCACCAGCGGATTCCGCGAGCGGTTCCGCAACTCGTTTTTCGCCAGGTTGGAGGCGATCGTGTAGATCCAGGTCGAAAACTTCTTCGACTGGTCGAATCGGTGCAGGTGCCGGTACACGCGGATGAAAACCTCCTGCACGAGGTCCTCCGCTCGTTCCCGGTCGCCGATGGTGCGGAACACGAAGTTCAGGAGACGAGTCTGGTATCGTTCGACGAGCTCCTGAAACGCTCGCTCCTCCCCACCCAGAAAGGCCCCCACCACCCCCGCATCATCCATGGAATGCAGCCGTTCTCGAACGGTTGCACTCTGCGCCGGCACGGTGTGCTTCAGCGCGACTTCAGCCATTGGTCCGTCCCTCGACAGCGAAAGGGTGACTCGTTCGACGAGAAAGTTCAGGTGATTCACGCTCCTCTTGTCGGACGCCATGGTGAAAAGCAGGGGACATGCCGGATTGAGATCGAGGCCGCGATATCGCGTAATTCCTTTCTATTCAACGACTTCCGATATTGAAACGTTTCGTGGAATATAGCGAATAAATGCCGAACTGTCCACTTCCCGTGACATCGACCGCGACAGTTCTTCCTATTGGACATCCGCTGGCCACCAAGCGTCGCCCTTGGCACATCAGCGTCCGGCGCGAAATCCGGCCGCGTAGAGGATGCCCAGCGCTGTCTTCGCGTCCTGGATCAGTCCGTCCCTAATCATCTCCAACGCTTGCGACAGCGGCACGGTCTCCATTGTCAGGAATTCGTCCGATTCGTGGCCGGTCTCCCCGTGCGTCAGCCCCGTCGCCATGAAAAGGTGGATCCGTTCGTCCGTGAACCCGGGCGTCGTGTACATCGTGTACAGGAGCTCCACTCGCTCAGCGGAACACCCAGTCTCTTCTCGAAGCTCCCGCCGGGCGCAATCCTCAGGGGCCTCTCCCGGATCGAGCCGGCCGGCCGGCAGCTCGTACAGATAGCCGTTGGCGGCGTACCGATACTGTTTGATCAGCAGCAGTTGCGGATCGTCTCCCGCCGGGTCGCCGAGGAATGGGACGACGGCACTTGCCCCCGAATGCCTGATCATCTCGAGCTCGCCGACCGAGCCGTCGGGGAATCGTACGCGGTCGACGTCGAGATTCAGGACCTTGCCCGTGTAGACTCGTCGACTCTCCAGCGCGCCTGGCTTAATCACCCTCGGCTCCTCGTCAAAGTCACAGGGCTGGCGACGCGGAGGAGTTCAGGTATCGCCCCTGACCCCTGCCTCCTGACTCGTGACCCCGGCAGTGTCGTACGACTGCATCGGTCCCAGGTCCATCGCCTCGAGTGGCTCCCGGACCACGGCCGGATCGCCAACCGCGACGAGCTGGAGCTCCTCCGGGCGGAGGAACTCGCGCGCCGCACGCAGGACGTCGGCCGCCGATACCGCCCGCACCCGGTCCCGGTACGTGTCGAAGTAGTCGGGCGGGAGACCGTAGATGACCATGGCCGTGAGGGCGCGGGCGATGGCCGCCGTCGTTTCATAGCGAATCGGAAAGACGCCCTCGAGATAGCTGGTCGCCAGCGACAACTCCTCTGCGCTCACCTTCTCGGCGCGCATCCGATCGATCTCGGTGAGCACCTCCCGTGCGGCCGCGGCGGTGACGTCGCTTCGCACGGCGGTGGCTACCACGAAGGGGCCGGCCTGGCGGCGCCAGTCGAAAAACGAGGATGCCCCGTACGTGTACCCGTGCGCCTCTCGCAGGTTGAGGTTGATGCGTGAGGAGAAGAGGCCGCCGAGGAGCATGTTCATCACGAGCGCGGCGAAGTAGTCGGGGTGCACTCGCGGGATCCCGATGTGTCCGATGCGAAGCTCCGACTGCGGTGCGTCCGCCTTCTCCACGAGATGAACGGCTCGAGTGCGTCGCGCGGGCCGGTCGTCCGCGTCGACGCCTGGAGCCCGCTCGGCGGGCCACGCATTGAGCCGCGACCGCACGACTCGTAAGGCATCATCGACGCCAATGTCGCCAACGATGATCGCCGTCGTGCTGCCGGGCCGGTACCGCGCCGCGTGGAATGCTGCCACGTGATCGCGGTGGATGGCCGAGACTGATGCGGCGGAGCCCCCGTCAGGCAACGCGTACCGTGAGTCGCTTGCGTAGAGAAACCGTGAGAACAGCTCATCGGCGAGACCCCGCGGCTCCGCGCGGCGCTGGAGAATCTCGGCCAGCCGCTCGGCCTTGAGTCGCTCGAGCTCACGCTCGGGGAACGCGGGCTCGAGCACCACCTCGGCGACGAGGGCCATCGCCTCCGACAGCCGGCTCGTGAGCACCGTCATGGTGAGTGCGCCGCTGTCCCACTCTGCATCGGCATCGAGCGAGGCACCGAGGCGCTCGAGACTCTCGGTGAGCGCATCGACGGAGCGCGACCTCGTACCCTCGAGAAGTGCCCGCGCTGTGAGTCGCGCAATGCCGTCTTGACCGGCGGGCTCCGTCACCGCGCCGGCATCGGCAACGAGCGACACGGTGACGACGGGCAGCTTCCGCACCGGAACGACGATCACGGACAAGCCATTGTCGAGCGTCGCCCGCTCGAAGTGCGGAAAGTGATACGGACGCGCTGGTCCGGGTGCCGGACGGTGCGCCGATTCTTTCACGGCCGAGGTCGTGGAGCGAGTCAGGAGACGACCTCCGCCGCAGCACGCGTCTCGACCACTCCGCTACGCGCGGCGCTCGCCGGCACATAGAGCAACGAGGCGCGGTTGTCTTTGCCGAGCCGCGCTCGCGCGAACTGCGTCACCTGCTCCGCGGTGACCGCGCGGTATCGGTCGACCTGGTCGTTGATGAGCGATGGATCACCGAAGTACGTCGCGAACATCGACAGCTTGTCCGCACGTTCACCCGCCGATTGCATCGATGTCACGAATGCGGTCTCGACGAGTGCGATGGCGCGCTCGACCTCCTCGCGCGACACACCGTTCGTCCGCAGGTCGTCGACCAGGTCGCCCACGGCCCCCTCGATGGTGTCCCCCGATACCTCCGGCCGCCCCGTTACGTCCAGCACGAGCAAGTCCGCGCCCTTGGAAAGGTCGAACGTGAATCCGGTTGCCTCACTGGCGATCTCGCGCTCCCGTACGAGAACGCGCTGCAGCCGGCTGCTCTTGCCGACACCCAGAATCGCCGAGGCGACGCTGGCGCTGTAGTACTCCTCGCTCCCGAAGACCGGGGAACGAAATGCGAGGAAAAGGCGCGGTACCATCACCTCGTCGGGCACCGTCGCTCGCAGCCATCGCCCGAAGCGATCGGGCAGCGACATGTCCGGGAGCGGTGGCTTGCGAGCGCCACGCGGGATCGGACCGAAGTGTCGCCTGACGAGCTCGCGGGCCTCGGAGGGATCGAAGTCGCCGGCGATCGACAGGACGGCGTTATCGGGCGTGTAGAACGTTGCGAAGAAATGCTCGACGTCCTCGAGGCTCGCCGCCGTCAGATCTTCCATCGATCCGATGAGCGAGTGGTGGAACGGATGGTCTGGCGGATAGGCAAGCGCCGGCAAGCGCTCCCACCAGGTGCCGTATGGCTGATTGTCGACGGACCACCGCCGTTCGTTCTTCACGACGTCGCGCTGCGTGTCGAGCTTCTGCTGCGTCATCGCCGGGAGCAGCGCCCCCATGCGATCAGCCTCGAGCCACAGCGCGAGAGCGAGTTGATTCGACGGCAGGGTCTCGAAGTAGTTCGTGCGGTCCAGCCACGTCGATCCGTTCAGGGTGCCCCCGGCGCGCTGCACGAGCTCGAAATGCTCGTTCGCCGCCACATTCGCCGAGCCCTGGAAGAGCATGTGCTCGAACAGGTGAGCGAAGCCAGTGCGGCCAGCTCGCTCGTTCGCAGACCCTACGTGGTACCAGAGATTCACGGCGACGATCGGCGCCGTATGGTCCTCGGAGAGAGTGACGAGCAGGCCGTTGTCGAGTCGGAATGTCTCGATCGGAATACGCATGATCCTAAGTAATCACCACCAGTGCTCGGTTGGAACCCCGACAGCCTTGCCCTGTCCAGGGAATTGACGACATTGGGAACGCGGGTCGGCACACGCCTGGACCACATCAGCAATCCGCAATCAGCAATCCGCAATCGCAAACCCCATGCGGTCATTCAAGGTCGCGGTCACCAAGGATTATCTCGTCTTCGCCTCCGCGCACTTCATCACCTTCGCGGGGCACCGGTGCGAGCCGTTGCACGGTCATAATTACCGGGTGGCGGTCGTGCTCGAAGGCGCGCTCGACGAGGAAAGCTGGTATGTCGTCGATTTCTCGGAGCTCAAGCGCATCATGCGTCAGCTGTGCGATGAGATCGACCACAAGGTGCTGCTGCCGCTACAGAATCCGAAGCTGGACGTGCGAGAGCACGACGGGTCGGTGACCGTAGCCTACGAGGGGAAGGCCAAGTACGTCTTCCCCGTCGAAGATTGCGCGCTGCTCGACATTCCGAACACGACGGTGGAGATGCTCGCCCAGTTCCTCGCGGGGCGCGTGCGCAGTGCCCTGAATGACCTCGGCGTCCGCACCTTGACCGCTATCGAGCTCGAGGTCGAAGAGAATTTCGGCCAGTCGGCGACGTACCGTGAATCACCACTTACGGATGCGGTCGCGCCACCGCGGTCCCGGAGAGCCTGACCATGGCAGAGCGAGTGTACTCCGAGCAGGAAGCATCCCGCGCGCTCAGTGATCTTCCCGCATGGCGCGTCGAGCGCGGGTCCCTCAGCCGCACGTACGACACCGATGGCTGGTCGACCACGCTGATGCTCGTGAACGCGATCGGTTTTGTCGCCGAGGCGGCCGATCATCATCCCGACCTCGAGGTCTCGTGGCCGAAGGTAGCCGTGCGCCTGTCGACGCACAGCGCCGGCGGCATCACCGACAAGGACATCGCGCTCGCTCGCGAGATCGAGCGCCTTGCCCTCTGGCGGCCCGCGGCCGACAGTCCGCTCCGTGGCGTCAAGCGCCCGTTCGTGAAGCGCGATGCCGCCCGCTGACCGGACCTAACGACCGGTCGTGAGGCTCACCCCGACCGAGAGAGTCCGTTCCGGCGCGGGCTCATAGTAGCGACCGGCGGCGGCGTTGATGACGACGGAGCCGACGTAGCGCCGGTCGAAGAGGTTGTGCACGCCCACCACAGGGACCAGTGTCGTTCCCCCGATCGGGACGCGTCCGCCCAGGCGCACGTTGGCGATTCCCCAGCCAGCCGCACCGCTGCTGTTGGCGTCATCGACGAGCACACGGCTCGACCCGATTCCTTCCGCCGTCAGAAAGAGCTCGCTCCAACGCCAGGTCACGCTCGCCTGCACCTGGTGCAATGGGATGCCCGGGATACGGTTGTCATCGTATCGCTCCGTCACGGCGCCCGTGGTGACCGCGTACTCGTCGAATCGAAAATCCGAGTAGCTGTACGCGGACGCGAACGTGGCGGTGCCGACGGTGAGCTCGAGTCCCGCCTCGAGCCCGCGTCGAACCGTCCTGCCCGCGTTGCGAAAGTATCGTCGGCCCGCGCCGCCGGGGACCTCGAAAGGAATGAGCTCATCCTGCACCCCGGTGAAAAATCCGGCGAGGTCATAGCGAAGACGGGTCGCGAAGATGCCCTTCACACCGACCTCGACGGTCGTCGCCGTCTGCGGCTCGAGATCGCGATTGACGCCCCCGGCCCCCTCGGGCCGGTTCCCCAGCTCCGTCGCGGTTGGAGTCTCGAACGCGGTCGAAATGTTCGCATAGGCGGACGTGAGCGTGCCAACGCGCGCGAGGACTCCCGCCATCGGGCTCCACGCACGCAGGGTGCGCCGACCGGAGTCGTCGGGATTCTGTCCTGGCCCCGCCGGAATGATGAACAGATCCTCGATGTCGAAGATCACGTAGTCCGCCCGCAGTCCTGCGTGCACGTGAACACGCTCGCCGATCGTGAGCTCGTCGCGTACGAACGGCCCAATGCTGGTGACGACCTCGCGCTGGTCGAGCCGTAACACCCCTCGCTCGACGGTGTCGGCCCGGGGGCAGGCTGCCGTCGGTGCCGGCACCCCGTTGCAGTTCTCGAAGTTCTTCCTGTCATCGTCCAGTCGCTGGACGTCCACGCCTGCACTCAGCCGGTGGCGCCGCCCAAAGGGCGACGCCGCGGACGTCATCCGGATCGAGCCCCCGAGCGTCGTGCGATCGATCGCGACGACGGCAAACGTCAGCGGATTGTCGAGGTCACGCGTGCCACCGTAGAGCGAGGCCGTCAGCTCGCCCGCCGCGAGCGGTCGCGTCGCAGTCACCGAGAGCTGGTTCTGGCTCACTTCCTTGCGCGCCCGCTTCACGACGGAGAATGGGACCGCCTGACGAGGGTCCACCGCCAGCTCGGTGGCAGTGAGCGCTCCCGGATTTTCCGCCACCGGCATCGAGAAGAGCTGGGCTTGCCACGTCAGCTCAGTCCCGCCGAGATTGTGCAGGACGCGTCCGGTAGCGTGCGTGGTCTTCTGCTGTGCGTATCGCCGATAGCCATCCTGGACGGTGCGAGTGACCAGCGCCTGATAGCGAAGTGGAGTGAGGGTGCCGCCCAGCCCGGCGCTCCACCGCTGCAGATCATGGCTCCCCCCAAGCCCGCGAAGATCGACGCTCACGGGCGACACGGGCGGCGGGCTCGATCGAAAGTCGACGACCCCTCCCGCCGCGTTACCATACAGAGCAGAGGCGCTGCCCCGGATCACCTCGACCGATCCGACCGATGCGAGATCGAGATAGTCCGTTGGCGTCTGACCATCGGGAAGCGTGAGTGGAATCCCGTCACGCAGAATACGCACGCTGCGCACGCCGAAGGCCGCGCGGGCGCCGAAGCCGCGTACGGCGATGCGCGGATCCTGCGTCGGGTTGTTCCGGTTGGCCACCGACACTCCCGGCACGAGCATCAGCGTTTCGTCGGCCGCGAGGTTCCGCTGCCCTGGTCGAAGGCTGTCAGGCGCGACCCGCGTAATCGCGAATGGCAGCTCGAGCGGCGAGCGTGCGACATCCCGCGTCACCGTGACGATAACGGGCGGCAGGGTGGTCGGCGCGACCGGCTCCTGCGCGGCGGCAACGCTGGCAACCAGAACGAGGAACGAGGAACGAGGAAGTCGCATCAACGGCCCCGGGGAGCCGACGCACGATGGCGTCTTCCTCGTTCCTCGTTCCTCACCTGATGGGCTGTCCCGTGATATCGCGAATCGAGATCTCGCCGAGATTGAGTGATCGCAGGCCCGCCTCGATTGCCTTCCGGTCGCCCACGACCACTACCGCGAGCTTCGAGGGATCGACGTACCGCTCGGCCACACGCTGCACATCGGCGACCGTGACTTCCTCGATGCGCTGGACGTAGGAGTTGTAATAATCGAGCGGCAGGCCGTACAGCACGACTGGAACGAGCTGATTCGCGATGTCCCCCGTGGTTTCGAATTCCCCGGGCAGCTGGAGTTGCAAATAGGCCTTCGCCTTCTCCAGCTCCGTCTCCGGAACGGCCTCCCGAATGGCGCGGAGCTCCTTCATGAACTCGATCAGCGACGAATCACTCTTCGCACCGACGACCTCGGCTCGGGCCGTGAATGGCCCCGCCGAGCGACGCATGGAGAAGCCGGAGCTCGCGCCGTAGGTGTATCCATGCGTTTCACGCAGGTTGGTCATGAGGCGACTCGTGAACGCGCCTCCGAGAATCGTGTTCATCACCTGAATCGCGAAGTAATCGTCCGTCGAGCGCGGAACCCCAACCGAGCCAATGCGGACCGATGACTGAGGAGCGCCCGGCTTGTCGATGAGATAGATCGCCGTCGCGAGACCGGCCGGCGGATCCGTGTACCGTGGTGCCGGCACGTTCCCGCGAGCCCAGCTCCCGAAGAGTGTGCGCACGCGTCGCTCGACATCGTCCGCCGTGACGTCGCCGACGACGATCAGCGTCGCGTTGTTAGGCCGATAGTAGGTCTGATAGAAGCGCTGGATGTCGGCACGCGCGATCGCGCGCGTTGACGCCTCGGTGCCGGTGAGGGGCCGGCCATAGGGATGCCGCTCGCCGTAGAGAATCGACGCGTAGGCGCGATCGGCGATCTGAGGCGCGCGATCCTTCAGCTGCAGCAGATCGGTCAGTCGCTCTTTCCGCAGCCGCTCGAGGTCGCTGACGGGGAACGTCGGGCGAAGCGCGACATCGGCGAACAGCGCCATCGCGCTGTCGAGCACCGCAACCGGCGCATGCAGCGAGACGATCGACTGGTCCCACCCACTCCCGGTCCCAACCTGGACACCGAGGAACGCTTCCTGGTCGGCAATGTCGAGCGAGCTGCGTCGTCCAGCACCTTCGTCCAGCATCGAGGCCGTGAGTGTCGCCACGCCCGCCTTGTTCGCGGGATCCCCTTCGCCGCCCGTTTTTACGACCAGGATCATGTCGACCAGCGGGAGCTCGTGATGCTCGACGACGAGAACCTCGAGCCCGTTCTCGAGCTGCCGACGCGTCACCGGGGGGAGCGTCAGCCGACCCAGCGCCCCGAGGGCCGGCGGCTTCGTTCGATCGAAGGCCGGGGCCCGAGGCGTATCGGCGGCTACGGCGACCGGCGGCGTGACTGGTGCCGGGACCGGCTCAGGGGTTGGCGCCTGGGCGCACGCGCCGAGGACGCCGCCGAGGATCGCAGCCGTTAGGCAATTACGGAATCCGGACATCGCCCATCTCCTTCACCATGAGGTCGGGTTTCCCTTCGGGCACCACGGTCAGAACGACCTTGGGCTTGCCGAGGTAGTCTCGAACGACGCGCTGGATGTCCGCCGCCGTCACCGCGTCATATCGCGCAGCGTCCTGGCGCACGTAGTCCGGCGTTCCCGCGTAATAATTGTAAGAGTTGAGCTGGTCGGCCTTGCCGTTGACGCTGGCCAGGCGATCCAGGAATTGCGCGCGATAGCTGTTCTGTGCCCGCGCGAGCTCTCGATCGCTGACAGCCTGACTGCTCAGCTTCCGGATTTCCTCGTTGACCAGCTGAGCCATTCGGGCAGGCGTCTGTCCCGGCTTCGGCGTGACGCTGACCATGAACATGCCCTCGCGCCCGCTCATCTGGAACGCCGTGACGTCCTGCGCCACCTGCATTTCATACACGAGGCGCTTGTACAGCCGCGAGTTCTTGTCCCCCGCCAGCACGTAGGCGAGCAAGTCGAGCGAGGCATCGTCGGCATGAAAGAGCTTCACCGAGGGCCACGCGTAGTACAGGCGCGGCAGCTGGACCTTGTCTTCCAGCACGAGGAACGTGTCCCTCGGGATCGTGACCTCCTTGAGCGAAGGGCGCGCCGGCATCGCCGGGCCGCGTGGAATCTCGCCGAAATAGCGCTGAACCCACACCTTCACCGAATCACGGTCGAAATCGCCCGCAATGGCCAGCGTTGCGTTGTTCGGCGCGTAGTACGTGCGGAAGAATTGCGTGACATCGTCGAGGGATGCCGCCGACAGATCGGCCATCGAGCCGATCGTCGGCCACGAGTACGGGTGCCCGGCCGGAAAGACCGCGCCCAGCATCGTCTCGAACGCTCGGCCATACGGGACGTTGTCGACACGCTGGCGGCGCTCGTTTTTGACGACGTCGCGCTGGACGTCGAGCTTGGCCTGATCCATCGTCGGAAGTAGCCAGCCCATCCGGTCCGCCTCGAGCCACAAGGCGAGCGGAAGCGCATTCGACGGCATCCACTCGAAGTAGTTCGTCCGGTCCTGGGACGTCGATCCATTGTTGTTGGCGCCGGCCGCCTCCAGCCACTGGTCGAAGGCGCCCACGGGAACGTGCTGCGACCCCATGAACATGACGTGCTCGAAGAGGTGCGCGAACCCGGTGCGCCCGGGCTGCTCATCGGCCGACCCCACATGATACCAGACGTTGACGGCCACCATCGGCGTGGAGCGATCCTCATGAAGGATCACCGTTAGCCCATTGTCGAGCGTGTACCGCTCGTGCGTCAGCGACGGGATTCCCTGGGCGGCCGCCGCCGTCGCGACCAGCGCGCACCCAGCCATGGCGAACATCGCGTGTCTCACTGCGACCTCCGTTCGAAGATGTACGCGAGTGGTACCTTCACCGACTCGCTGACCATGTACTTCCAGTGCTCCTCCCGATTCGACGTAATGGGGCTCGTGCGAGTCGGCGAGGTGTACGGCTCCAGTCCAAAGCGCCTTGCCAGAATAGACAATCGAAGCATGTGAAAGGGATCACTCACCAGAATCACCGAGCTCTGCTCTCGATCCTCCATGATCCGCGCCACCGCGCGCATCGATTCGCTCGTCGTCCGCCCCTTGATCTCGACCACGATGGCACGGTCGGGCACCCCTTTCGACATCGCGTATTTTCGTGCGACTGCTGCTTCACTGGTGGTGTCCCCTACCCCCGTCCCACCGGTAAGGATCAACGTCGGGGCCAGGCCGCGCTTCCACAGGGACACAGCGTGGTCTACGCGGGCCCGCAGCACCGGCGACGGCCGGCCGACGTACTGCGCCGCTCCCAAAACCACGATGGCATCAGCGTGCTGAGCCTCATCACGCCGCCCGATGCGGTCCACCAGTACCATCGAGATGGCCCACGCGACCAGCACGACGGCCGCGGTGGCGACCGTCATCCGGAGGTAGGAGCGCGGCTTCGGCATCCGGGGAAGCTACGACGGCACGCGCACGCGGTGAAGCCTCACATCACGAGCTATTCGGCGAGGCCGAGGAGTGCGAGCCAGAGCACGTCGAACGCGGCTCGCGCGTCCGTTCCTCCCGTACCGGCGGGCGAGCACGCCAGGCCATCGACGAACGCCACGAGCAAATCTCCCAGCAGCACGGCAGGAACCCGCGGCCGAAGCGCCAGGAGAGAGAACAGTCGCTCCGCGCTCGCGGTCGCCGCCACGCGCCGCATCCGCATGGCCTCTGTAGCCGCCGGCCGCACACTGCCCCCGCGCCATCCGGCGAGCTCGACGAGTGCACGGACGTGTCCTCGCGCCAGCTCCGCTTCCAGCCAGCGCCACAGATCATCGATGGCGCCATGCGGCGTGGATCGCGCCAGCGCAGACTGTTCACGCCTCACGAGTCCTTCGGTAATCCAAACGACGAGCCGGACCAGCAGCGTGTCCTTGTCCTGGAAGTGGTAGTGAATCAGCCCCTTGCTCACGCCCGCTTCCTCGGCCACCTCCTGCATCGTCATCGCGCTCGCTCCCGAGATGGCAAGGCGCGTGGCGGCGGCCTTCAGGATCCGCTCCGTCGCGTCCGGGCGCGCGCGCGCGCCGGGAAGCGGGACCGGAGGCAGCGTTGTCATTGTCAGCTCTCGACCGTAGTGAATTGTTCGGGGCAGCTGACTCGATAGCCTCCGTCACGCAGCCGTTCCGCCAGCGCATCCTGCGGGCCCGGCTCGCCATGAACGAGGTAAACGTCGCGCAGTGCCGGGGACGTCGAACGAACCGTGTCGAGCCAGCGAGTGAGCTCCGTGCGGTCGGCGTGCGCGCTGTACCCGTCGAGCACCTCCACCTGGGCGCGCAGCGGAATCTCGTCCCCGTGAATCTTGATCGTCGGCTGCCGCTCCACGATCCGTCGGCCAAGGGTGTGCTCAGCCTGAAAGCCGACGATGAGAATCGTGTTTCGCGGATTCGAAGCGCCGTGCTTCAGGTGATGCACGATCCGTCCGGCCTCCGCCATTCCCGAGGGGGCGATGATCACCATGGGACCCACCGCGGTGTTCAGCGCCTTCGACTCCTCCGCCTGACGAGTATAATGGGCCTGCTGAAAGCGGAAGAGCGTCTGGACGCGCTGCACGAAATCCTCGGTGCGATCGAAGATCTCCGGGTGGGTCTCGAACACGGCCGTCGCCTCGATCGCCAAGGGACTGTCGATGTAGATGGGAATCGCGGGAATCTCGCCGGCCAGCGCCAGCGAGTGAAGATCGTAGACGATCTCCTGGGCGCGACCCACCGCGAACGCCGGAATGAGAATGCGGCCGCCTCGTGCGGCCGTCTCGGTCACGATCCTCGCCAGCGCCTGACGGGCCGACGTGTACGGCGCATGATCCCGATCGCCATACGTCGATTCCATGATGACGACGTCGGCTCCCTCGGGAGCCTTGGGATCGCGAATGATTGGAAGGCCGCTCCGTCCGATGTCTCCCGAGAACACGAGGCGTTGTTTTCGTCCGTGTTCCTCCACATCGAGAACGACGGATGCAGAGCCGAGGATGTGACCCGCGTCGACGAAAGTCACCCGAACGCCAGTGGTGACCTCGAACGCCTTCTCGTACGGAACACCGGCCATGAGGTCGGCCGTGCGGGTCGCGTCGACTATCGAATACAGGGGCGGAACGACACCCTTGCGGTGCCGGGCGAGGAACTCGGCATCCCTCTCCTGAATGTGCGCCGAATCGGCCAGCATGATGACGGCGAGGTCACGGGTCGCTGCCGTACACCAGACCGTTCCGCGATAACCTTCCCTCACCAGGAGTGGAATGCGCCCCGCGTGATCGATGTGTGCGTGCGAAAGAACGACCGTATCGATCCGAGACACATCCAACGGTAATCGCACGTTCTTTTCGTGCGTCTCGTTCCGCCGCCCCTGAAAGAGACCACAGTCGAGCAGGATGTGCTTTCCATTCACGTGCACGATGTGGCACGATCCGGTGACTTCGCGTGCGGCGCCCGCGAACGTGATCTCCATGCACTTCTCGGCTCGAGGATCGGTCAGTGTGGCACTCTCGCATGGAAGTGTAAAGACCAGCCGAACGTAGTTTCGCGCGCATCCGTGTGATATGTTGGTCGCCGCGATCACGGGAGCAGGCGTATGACCTCGGGGGCCCTCGCCACCAGATTGACTTCGACCCTCACTGCCGAGCCGGATCTCGGGCGCTGGCGTGACGAAACGCCAGGGTGCGCGCATCGAAATCATCTCAACAATGCCGGCGCTGCCCTCATGCCCGCCGCGGTGCTTCGCGCGATCAACGATCACCTGACGCTCGAAGCGCACATCGGTGGCTACGAGGCTGCGGAAGAGCGCGTTTCGCAGACGGACTCCGCCTACGAGTCCATTGCCGGCCTCGTCAATGCCAACGCCCGGAACATCGCTATCACGTCGAGCTCGACCGTGGCGTTCATTCAGGCGCTGTCAACGATCGACTTTGCGGCGGGCGACGTCATCCTCACATCGCGATGCGATTACACATCGAATCAGCTTCACTACCTGTCGCTCGCCCGCCGGCACGGCGTACGCATTATCCGCGCGGAGGATCTCCCTGAAGGTGGCGTCGACCCCGACTCCGTACGCGCCATCGCGCGACAGACGCGGCCGCGACTCGTCGCCATATCATGGGTGCCGACCAACTCCGGTCTCGTGCAGGACGTCGGAGGCATTGGCGAGATCTGCGAGGACCTCGCGCTACCTTACCTCGTCGATGCGTGTCAGGCCGCGGGACAGCTTCCAATCGATGTCAGTCGCCTCCGGTGCGACTTTCTCTCCGCGACGGCGCGGAAGTTCCTCCGAGGCCCGCGTGGCATTGCATTCCTGTACGTGTCCGATAGGGCGTTGGCACGTGGGGATCACCCCCTGTACGTCGACATGCGCGGGGCGACATGGACCGGGCCTGATGCGCTCTCACTCGTCGACGACGCCCGTCGGTTCGAGGACTGGGAATTTCCATATGCGCTGGTCCTCGGGCTGGGCGCGGCCGTGGAGTACGCCAGTTCGATTGGCATTCCGCGCGGAGGAGGACGCGCGCTCGCGCTGGCGACCTACCTCCGGGATCGGCTCACGACGATCGATGGCGCTCGCGTGCTCGATCGTGGTCGACACCGGTGCGCGATCGTCACCGTCGACATCCGAGGCTGGAACGCGACACACCTCGTCGCCGAGTTGCGACGCAGACACATCAACAGCTCGGCGTCGCTCGGGTGGTACGCGCTGATCGACATGGCCGAAAAGCACGCGGAGTCAGCGGTGCGCTTGTCTCCGCACTACTACAACACGCTCGAGGAGGTCGACGCTGCCGTCGAAGCGCTTCGCGAAATCGTCACCGGACGCGGCTGAGCTTCGCCTCGCTTTTCGTCCGCTCACCGTCGATCGCTGGTCAGACCTTGAGGTACTGTTCGGACAGCGCGGCGGATGTGGAGGCTGCTGGTGCATGACGTGGCGACTTCCTCGCGCACAGTACGAACGGGGAAAGGGTGCCGGCAACCGCGCCGCATTCAAGCGGCGTGTGCGGTCCGGTGTGCCGCCGGGAGTCCTCGCTTACCTCGACAAGGAGCCGGTGGGTTGGTGCGCCGTGGCGCCTCGGGCGGAATACGACTACCTCGCCCGATCCCGCGTGCTCCGGCCTCTCGACGACCAACCGGTTTGGTCGATTTCCTGTCTCCTGGTCGCGAAACCACACCGTGGCCGCGGCATTTCCGTACGGCTTCTCCAGGCCGCAGTGCACATGGCCGGTGAGTCCGGCGCCGAGATTGTCGAGGGCTACCCCGTTATCGCGCGTTCCGGCCGAATGCCCGATGCCTTCGCGTGGACCGGAACGCTTCCGGCGTTTCGCGCGGCCGGCTTCGAGGAGGTTGCCCGCGGCTCACCGAGCCGGCCGATCATGCGCGCGTACCCTCCACGTCTCACTCGTTAGGGGGCGCGCCCGCGCGGCGGCTGAAGACGACGGTCAGGCGCGTTGTCCCCTGCGCCATCATCGCCAGCTCCCAGCCACCACGGCTGCGCTCATTCAGGAGATCGGTGAGGGCATCCTCATCCTCCTGCACGTGCCGCGTCAGCTTGAGGATCACCGCCTGATATTCGTTCATGGGCGGGAAGGTACTTCGGGTGGCGGGTAGCGGGTAGCCCGCGCGGTCCGCCATAATGGGACCGACTCCCGTATCTGCTCGTTTGGCAATCCTGACTCCCGGCAATGGACACTGCGCCCGCGTTCCCGACGCTCTCCATCACGCGGCATCCGCTCATTCAGCACAAGCTGACGATCCTCCGCGACCGGCGGACGCCCACAAAGATCTTCAAGGAGCTGGTCGATGAGATCGCCATGCTGATGGCGTACGAGGCGACGAGTGGCCTCCAACTCGAGGCGGTGCCGGTCGAGACGCCCCTGGAGCCCGCGACAGGGTGGCAGGTGAGTGGCAAGAAGCTCACGCTCGTTCCGATTCTTCGCGCCGGCCTCGGGATGGTCGAGGGCATCCTGCGACTCGTCCCCGGGGCACGCGTTGGGCATATCGGGCTATACCGTGATCACGACACCCTCGAGCCGGTCGACTACTACTTCAAGGTGCCAAGCGACGCGGCTGAGCGTGACTTCTTCGTGCTCGACCCGATGCTCGCAACCGGCGGGAGTGCGGCCGCAGCAGTGACTTCACTCAAGAGGGCAGGGGCGACGAGAATCCGCTTTCTGTGCCTCGTCGCTGCACCCGAGGGAGTGCGTCGCCTCGCGAAGGCACACCCCGACGTGCCCGTCTACTGCGCATCGCTCGACCGCGAGCTCAATACGCACGGATACATCCTGCCAGGCCTTGGGGACGCGGGAGATCGGCTGTTCGGGACCCGCTAGACGGTGTTTGCCGTCGAGGAGAGAAGACGTCAGGCTGGAAGCGAGAAGACCCGGTAGCGAGATCCACCTGCAAGGTAACGTTCTCTCTCCTCGCCCCCAGCCCGACGCGTACTGCGATTACATCAACCGAACCACTCCCGTGGGTAGTCGCGCTGCTGGCGCGCGGCATCGAGAATCCACTGCTGCGTCTCGGCGTTCGTGATTTCGTTGCTCACGCGGTCGAACCACTCGTTCGCCTGGGCGTTGTCGCCAACTCGGCGCCAGAGCTCACCCACGAGGTACGTCAGCACGGCGCGCTCGTCGCGATCGACACCATCGTACGTTGACAGGGCCTTCTCGAACATCCAGGCGGCCTGACGACGGAAGTAGCGCTCGGCCTCGATGTCGCCTTCGTCCACGCAGCACCACGCCGCACGAAGAAGGAGATCGGCGACACGCCGCGGCTCCGATCCCTGCCAGAGGGCCACCTTGGCTGCGAACTCGTATTTGTCTGATCCCCCGACCGGCCCTGACGAAAGCTTGGGCGCCAGCTCGTCCCACACGTGTTCTTTGAGAATCGGACTCACGTCGGTTTCCTCGGTGAAGTCCCGTTCGCTTCCCGAGTAGCCGCACCGCGAGCACGTGTGTATGAAGAACGGCAGTGGCTGCGCGCCAGCTGCCCGCTCATGGAAATCAGTGCGTTTCCCACCAAACGAGTTGGTGGAGATAACGGCCTGTGAATTGAACCGATTGTAGCAGATCGGACAGGCCAGCTCTATTTGTCGCAGCGTTGTCATTTGGCCTCTCGCTAACCTCCGCTGCGGGCTGTATTGAAAATCGCGTGCCACGGCAGCCGTTCCCCTTGTTGGTGCCGACAGGGGCTGGTATCTTGGCGCGCGGTTGACCCTCCCTCCGCCGACGGCTTTCCAGCGCTCCGGGCACTGATGCTGATCAATCTGCTGCCTGACTTTTTCGCAGTGTTGAGCGCCAGCGATCGGGTGGCGGCCTACCACCGCTATTACGCGACCCATCGCAGAATTCTCGAGCCGTATTGGCACAACTACGTCGTGGACCCGGAAGGCCCACATTTCCTCGAGGTAGTGCGATCCACGGTTCACGCCGAACGCGACGACCTCCGACTGATGCTGGAGCGCACGGATGTCGAAGCGCTCGCGCGCGACACCGAAGCAAAGTGCGCAGCGCTGCTGAGCTTGGACGTGGAAATCGACACCGTGCTCATGATCGGCGTCGGAGCTGCGAATGCCGGAGAGCTGGTCGCCGATCATCGCGGAATTGCCTTCGTGTGCCTCGAGCATTTCACCAGTACGCAGAACCCGGACACACAAGGACTCGGGCTTGACCCGGAAGTGATCCCGCTCTGGATCGCCCACGAGACCGCGCATTGCGTCCGGTATACGTCGCCGAGTAGCCGGTCCGAGATGAAGGCGCTGATCGACGACGTGAACGGCTACTACTCCTACTGGGAAACCGGTCGGCGAGCCAGCCTGCGCGAGCTGGTGCTCAACGAGGGGCTCGCGGTCGAAACGGCGCGGGCAATCAGCCCGGGGCATGCCGAATGGGAATACTTCGGCTACGCCCGGCGGCAATACGCCCGGGTTCGCGAGATGGAGCCTCTCCTCATCCGAGCGATTTCGGACGACCTGGATCGCGCCGGGCTGGGGCTCCGCTTGAAGTACCTCTCCGGTGGAATGAGCGATAGTGCGCGTGCGATCGACGATGGCCACATCATTCCCGAGCGCGCCGGCTACTACCTCGGTGCCCGGATGGTCGAGCCGGCAATCGCTGCACGCGGCCTGAGCTGGGCCATTCGCGCGAGCGCCCGTGAGCTTGGCGAAGCGAGCCGTAGCAGGGTCGCCGGCGCCAGTGCGTGACCGTGCGCCTAACACACGCTATTTACCGACGCAGAACGTCGAGAAGACTCGGCCGAGCACATCCTCCACGTCGATCGACCCGATTAGCTCCCCCAGGTGATGCGCGGCTGCGTGCAAATGGATCGCAGCCACGGAGCTCGGTGGATCATTGACCGCCCATGCCTCGCGGAAAGCCGCGAGTTCTGACCGCGCCGCCGCAACGGCCTTGCGATGGCGTTCCCGCGTCAGCAGGGGGACGTCGGCAACTCCCTGAGCGAAACGCTCCCCGAGCGATGACGAGATGCGCTCAGTCAGCGTGTCGATCCCTGCTCCCGTTCGCGCGCTCACGTGAACCAACGGTGTGGAGTCCCACCCCTCGACGGCCATGGGTCTCAGATCCACCTTGGTCAGCACTGGTATGACCTGGGCGGATGTGATCGTTTGTGACCGCTTGAGGAGCATCGCCAACTCTTCGCTCAATTCGGCACAGAGCAGCACGACGTCGGCATCGGCGAGGTAGCGTTCGCTGATTTCCATGCCCAGTCGCTCGACTATGTCGGTCGATTCCCGCAATCCAGCCGTGTCGACGAGTCGAACTGGCCAGCCTCGTACCTCGACGACGGCTTCAATCGCGTCGCGGGTCGTTCCGGCGAGCTCAGTCACGATCGCGCGTTCACGGCCGACGAGCGCATTGAAGAGGGATGATTTGCCAGCGTTCGGCGCACCTCCAATTACAACGAGTGCACCCGCGCGAACCATCTCTCCCGTATCACCCGTCGCGAGAAGCCCATCCAGCGCGTGCAGCGTTCGGTCCAGTGCCTCTGTAACTCGGCGTCGGTCGACGGTCCCTTCGTCCTCCTCAGGGAAATCGATGTCGTACGCCATGAGCGCTTCCAGGTCGAGAATGGCATTGCGAAGGTCGGCGATTCGCCGGGACAGGCCGCCTTCGAGTTGGCTGAGCGCGACCTGGTGGCCCATGCGCGAGCGGGCATCGATGAGATCAGCGACTGCTTCCGCCTGCAAGAGGTCCATGCGGCCACTGGCCACGGCGCGTCGAGTGAACTCTCCCGGGAGCGCTTGACGTGCACCCGCAGCAATCAGGGCCGCCAGGACAAGCGACGGGACGACAGCACCGCCATGCACCGAGATTTCGACAACATCTTCGCCGGTGTAGCTGTGCGGACGACGGAAGAGAGTGACCAGTGCTTCATCGAGTACTGTTCCGGTAGTCGGGTGCCGAATCTTGGCAAGGTGACTAACACGGGAGGTCTCCGTGTCGAAGCCTGGCACGACCTGACGTACGATCTCTGCTGCCCGGGGGCCGCTGAGGCGAATCACTGCGATTGCACCTCGCCCAGGCGCAGTCGCGATCGCGGCAATGGTATCGTCCGAACCGGGAAGCGCAGAGGCGCTCACGATGCCTCAGGGAAGCGTGAGCGTTTCACCCGGCTCGAGTATTCGCACACGCTGACGGTGCTCGTAGCTGGGAAGTCGTGCCCGTAGCCGGTCGATCGCATCGAACGCAGTGGCACTCACGTGGTGAAAGGTTCCCCAGTGGAAGGGAACGAAGTGCCGAGCCTGGGTTCGCTCGAACAGGCTCAGCGCGTCCGCAGAGGTGAGGTGGCCTTTCCGAAAGCCCGGCTTCCACCAGGGAGCGTGACCGATGGGCAGCAGGGCGACGTCGAGCTGGCGGCCGGTATCAGTGACGTGATCGTGGACGATCCGGTCGGTATGCTCCGTGAGCGCCGTGTCCCCGGCGAAGAACACGGTGTGCTGATCCGTGAGTAGCAGATACATATTGGCCGCGGAGCGCCAGCGATCGATCCCATATCGGCTGCCATAGTGCTTGGCCGGTGCAGCACGAATCGTCAACCCGCCGATGGCAGTGTGTTCGTCCGGCGCAAGCGGTTGAGCATGCACGTAGCCTCGCCGTGTCAGCCAGCGCGCCACGGCTGGTGGGCTGAAGAGCGGAATGTCCCGTGGCAAGGCATCGAGGCACGCAAAGGACAGATGATCTGCATGCGCATGCGTCAGCAGCAATGCATCAATGCGTGGAAGATCGCTGATCGAAATACCTGGCGCACTGACTCGAGGGAGAAATCGACCGAGCCGCCCACCAAAGTGCGGATCCGTGAGAACCCGCACGCCACCGAGCTCCAGCAGCAGCGTTGCGTGTCCTATGTAGGTGATGCGCAGCGGGAGCGAGACCTGGCCCGCCTCTAACTGCGAGGCACTGCGCGGACCTCCAGCATTCATCGGCGTGCAGGTGACGCTGTCTGCCGAGCACGCTCCCGCGCAATGAGCCACTGCTGTGGTAGTGCCGCGATGTTCTGCACGGCATAGTAGAGGTTCAGCCCACCGGCCATGTTCAAGAGCGCAACGGTCATGATCACCGGAAACATGTACATCATCATCTTCGCCTGTGGATTCGGCGGTGCATTCCGCATACCGATCCATGACAGCACGTACATCGAAGCCCCCATGATCAGGGGCAGAATGTAGTAGGGGTCCTTGAGCGAGATGTCAGCGAGCCACAGAAAGGAGACACCACGAAACTCGATTGTATTCTGAAAAACGAAAAAGAGAGCAAACAACACCGGCATGGGGATGAGCATTGGTAGACAGCCGCTGAACATGCTGAACGGGCTCATTCCATGTTCACGATAGATCCGGACCATCTCCTCCTGCTGTTTTTGCGGATTGTTCCGATACTTCTTCTGAATCGCGGCCATTTCCGGCTGGATTGCCTGCATCTTCAGGCTACTCCGCATTGCCCGGTGGTTCAGTGGCCAGAGGATGATGCGTACTGCGATTCCGAAGATGACGAGGACCCACCCGTAGGAGAGGCGCAGCTTGTCGTGCATCCACAGCAGTGCTCGCATGACGATTGTCGCGAATGGCTGAACGACACCCTTCATGAACCCACCGTATGGATTGGCGTGCTCCATGTCACGCCCGAGGGCGCGGAGTCGGCGCCACTCCTGTGGGCCTGCATAGATCTCGAAAGAGAACCTTCCATTCTCGACAGGAAGGACGACATGCACATCGGCTGTCGTGGCAGGACCTTCACTCCGGGGTGCGCCAACGAGGTGGGCACGCGAGAACGGACTCCCGTTGCTTGCCGGCGTTAGCAGGCTTACCAGGAAGTACTTGTTCTTGCTGGCAACCCATGTGAACGGTCCGCTTTCGACGCGGCGTTCCGCTGAGTCCAGCTTGGAGAAGTCGACACTCCGTGCATCATTGCGTACAGGCTTCACCGCGAACGCCAGATAGCGGCGGTCATCCTCGATATTTGCTTCCTCAGAGCGCAGACCGCGAGGAAGTGTTATAACGAGCTCACGGATGTTAGCAGGCACCTCTCCATTGACTCGGAGCAGGTAGCCTTCGGAATCCAGGTGGTAGACCAGGCGAACTGGCCCGACCGCCATGGGGGTGGAAAAGACAACCGAATCGCGACTGGTTGCACCCGCTGACGCGAGGTCGAAAATCGTCCGATCGAGTGCGATGGTATCGGTACCGGAAATCAGGCGAAATGAGACGAGTGCTACAGAATCCCGGACGAGCTGCACGCTTCCGGAGTCCCTGTTGAGTGCCTCGTAGTCTCGTAGGGTGACGCCGACAGGAGCAGCTCCAAGTGTGCTGAATTGGTAGACCGCCCGCCGTGTTTCGAGAGTGAGAGTATCGGCGCGGATGCCCTGGGATAGAATCGAAGGAGTAGGTACTTCCTGAAGAGCTGCAGCAGAAGGCGGAGGCTCGGCGACAACGACTCGTGGACTGTCGCTGACTTCAGTGGTGGGTGCTGTACGCCGAGGTGCGGGAGGAAAGATCATCGAACTCACAACCACCGCGAGTCCCGACAACAGAAGAGCAAGTGCTAGTCGTCTATCCATGTGCAAGTAGGTCGGTCATGGGACAGGGTCGTATCCGCCAGCCCGAAAGGGGTGGCATCGACCTATGCGCTTTACCGCGAGCCAGCCGCCGCGCCAGGCTCCGTGTTTCTCCAGCGCCTCAACCGCGTATGCCGAACAGCTAGGATAGTAACGGCACGCCGCGGGAAGCAGCGGAGAAATAATGATCTGGTAGCCGCGCACGAGTGCAATTAGTAGCCATCGGATCATTGCGCTAAGCCCGCTCGGTCTCCCCAAGGGCCCGCACCATCTCACGCATACCTTTGAGGAGATCAGCCCGGAGTTTCTCGAAGGGTGCGTCGTACGCTTCGACCCGAGCATAGATGACAACATCCAGCGATGGCAAAATCGGGAGGATGTGGAGGCGTACGAGTTCGCGAAGTCTCCGTTTCACCCTGTTTCGGTCTGTCGTCGTGCGACCCCGCTTGGGAACCACAATACCGACTCGCGGATGAGCCAAAGGGGAAGCGATTGCTCGGACGTCAAGGAGCTTCGTCCGAGTACGCTTCCCCTCTCGCAAAACAGCTGTCAGATCCGTCTTACCCGTCAGGCGATGGGTTGGCGGAAATCGACGTCTGTCAGGCGCTGGCGTACTTCGAAGGCAGTTGAACTGTGAGGCGCTTGCGCCCCTTCTTCCGACGACGACTTAGGGTCTCCCTCCCCCACCGCGTGGACATGCGCGTACGGAACCCGTGTGTTTTGACGCGACGCTTGTTGCGGGGGCGGTAAGTAGGCTTACCCATGAAATCTCCAACTTCAGGTAACGGCGACAGAGAACCGTAAACCTAGCCTCGACACCAAGATACGTCAAGCAGCGATGTTCCGCGTCCAGCAAGGCTTATTTGACATTTCCACATCGAGGGGGTACCTTCGGCCCCCCTCGCTACTTTTCCACATAAATGTCACTAGCCCCCTCCGACGTCTGGACCCGCCTGCTCGACCAGGCCCGACGCCAGCTTCCCGAGCAGGTGATTCGAACCTGGCTCGAGCCATCCGAGGCTCTGAAAGTAGAGGGCAACACACTGTTCATCGGTGTGCCCGACCGCTTTGCCGCTGATTGGAACGAATCCAAGCATGGCCAACTGCTGGCGTCGTTAGCACCCGTTGCACTCGGGCACCCACTGAATGTGGTCTTTCGGGTCCATGACGAGCAGAAAACGCGCCCGCAAATGGACTTCTTTGTAGCCCCCCTACCTGAGAAGGGAGCAGTAGCAGATACATTAGCGAGTGCAAATGGCCAACTTAGCGGCCGCTACACCTTTAGAAATTTCGTGATCGGAAAGTCGAATGAGCTCGCTGCAGCTGCTGCCCAGGCGGTTGCCGAAGCTCCCGGGAAGGTCTACAACCCCCTCTTCATCTACGGCGAGACAGGTCTTGGAAAGACACACCTCATGCAGGCTGTTGCCCACGACATTCTGAGCCGAAACCCGCGCACTCGACTGGCCTTTATAGGGACTGAGCAATTTACCAACGAGCTCGTCAGCTCCATCCAGAGCCGTACTACCCAGGAGTTTCGCCGACGCTATCGTGAGATTGATCTGCTCCTAGTCGACGACATCCACTTTCTAAAGAGCAAAGAAGCAACCCAGGAGGAGTTCTTCCACACTTTCAATGCCCTTTACGAAGCCGGCCGACAGATCATTCTGACGAGTGATCGCCCACCCTCAGAGATCCCTGGACTTGAGGCACGGCTAGTAAGCCGATTCCAGTGGGGAATGGTGGCTGACATCGAGCAGCCCGACCTCGAGCACAGAACTGCAATTCTGAAGAACAAGGCCGCTCTCGACCACCTTGAGCTGACGATTCCAGAAGATGTGATCGGATTCATCGCGGAGAACGTGCGCTCAAGCGTGCGAGAGCTGGAAGGTTCGATAATTCGACTGCTAGCCTATGCTTCACTCCGACATCGAGATATAACCATTGAATTAGCCCGAGAAGCGTTACGTGACAAGCTCAAAGACAGCAATCAAACTTCAGAAACGCACAATGCTGGGATCTCGGTAGCAACAATCCAGAGTCTAGTAGCAAAGGAGTGGGGAGTAACTATCGAAGGACTCCGTTCAAAGGTAAGAACGAAGACACTGACAGTCCCCCGACAGGTATCCATGTATTTGATCCGCGAGCTTCTAGGATTGCAACTCGTCGAGATTGGAGCAGCATTCGGGGGCCGCGACCATTCAACGGTGATTCACAGTCTGGATCGCGTGCAAGACGAGCTAAAAGCTAACCTAGCCTTTCAGAGTAGGATCCAGCGACTCCGACAGCAATTAGAGCTACTCCGACACTAATTAAGTACAGCACCATAAGAAGGCGTCACTTTGTTATCTACATCAAAGGCTTCCAGAAACCCCTTATCCCTATCTATCTGCAGCTACCCCCAAGCTATCAACATATACTACCATCACGTAACTAAATCAGATATCGTAGCTTCCAGAGCTCTTCCACAAGTAGACAGCCTCTACTGCTACTACTAGCTCTTTGATAAATAGAGAAGTACTAGAGCATTCCTCCCCAAATGCGATCATGGAGCTGGCATGCGCTTTACCATAACTCGAGAGAAACTTCAGGAAGGCCTCAGCGCAGTGACAGCTAGCATTCCAGCCAAGACTACCCTTCCAGTCTTGGCTAATCTTTTAGTCGAGACAACAGAGCGAGGTATTAGGCTCTCAGGAACGGATCTCGATATTGCTGTGAGCACAGAGGTTATTGCTGATGTAGATAGTCAGGGGGCTATAACCATACCTGCAAAAAAACTTGCTGAAATCGCTAGGGAGCTACCTTCTGCTCCTGTACGTGTCTCTGCGACAGGCGAGCAGAGAGTTACGCTCGAGTGTGGCAAGACTCGATTTCGTCTCCTTGGGTTACCAAAGGATGAATTCCCGAGTTTTCCATCAGTCCGCTTCTCTGAGAGCTGGCGTGTACGATCTGGTGATCTTCAGAAGCTGATCTCTCATACAGCATTTGCTGCATCAACTGAGGAGTCGCGTCCGATTCTCAATGGTGTGCTTTGGGAGATGCGCCCAGGTCACATGAGAATGGTTGCTACGAATGGTCACCGTTTGGCTAAAATTGAACTACCACTGGAGTCTGTAGGAGCACCATCGGCGGACCTCATTGTTCCACCGAAAGCTTTGGAGCAAATCCGTCGACTTTTTGCAGCTGAGGAAGATCTCGAGATTGCACGAGGGGATAATCACCTTGGCTTTCGCTCACCATTTACCGCTGTCTTTACACGGCTTATTGAGGGGCCGTATCCCAATTATGAGCAGGTAATTCCTCGAGATAATGAACGTGTGGCAGTAGCTGACCGGAATGCGCTCTTTCAGGCATTGAAGCGAATGTCGATCATAGCATCCGATCAAACTCATCGGATTCGTCTAGCATTCAATGCTGGTATGGTGAAGTTCAGCGTCCAAACCCCTGACCTTGGTGAAGCTCAGGATGAATTATCAGTGAGCTATGAGGGGGATCCGCTTGAGATTGGGTTCAATGCCAGCTATTTGCTGGAGATTCTCCGGTATATGCCGACGGATGAGGTCCGCATGACTTTCAAGGCACCTGAGCGTGCTGCGACCGTCGAACCCATGGGCTGGAGTGATCCAGCGAAGTATCTATGTCTTGTGATGCCGTTACGGCTTGTTGACTAGGGGTTTGAGCTCGGTGATTCAATCCCCTCAAGTCGAATAGTCTGAGCCGATGTCTGCTGAAAAACAGTAGCGAGGCTGCCAAGCTGAATGGCAATCGTTCCTGTGGACTGTGTCTGGATGAGCGAAGGTAAGCGGTTAGCTGTTGCGAAGGAGATGGTTCCATGCGAGGTAACTGATCCGCTCACTCTGATTGAATCTCTTCTGAGCAGCCCCGCGCCCTGCATTTGTGTGAGTTGTCGAATCGCCAATTCTGTTGGGTGCCGTCTAAGGTCACGGAGTTCACGAGTGGTGGTCAGCTCAATCTCAGCTCCCGCTCTGCAAGTACGGTCGACAGCCGTATCCGTGTAAACCTCGCCAGCAGGGCTATGTAATTGTGGTGGGAGTTCAGGCAGTACGACCTCCCGGGCAGCGCTCACGAACTGGCCGTACATGCATAACGAGTCCGGAAGTTGGCTCCTGGTGACTACACCAGTTGCAGAGAACTTCACAGTCAAGACTGAATCCAGTCGTAGGTTCTCTCCAACCGCTCGTGGCAGGATTGAGCCCTGAGGCATGATGGAGATTGAATCGACCGTAACCACCACCTGAATGCTGGAATCGGATTCTTCGTGAACCGTAATCAGAAATACTGCTCTGCTCGTTATGCTTCCTGGAACAGTGTCTGTTGAATTCTGCGCACGAATGTCGGCAGTCTGCTCAAAACGGTAGCGGTAGAGACTTGGCGAAAATGAGTGCAACCTCACCATGGTCT
>JAICOJ010000230.1 GCA_025930755.1 Gemmatimonadaceae bacterium | reverse complement strand
CGCCCGTTAAGCGCCTGTCGCCGCACTAGAGCCTCCAGCGCCTCTCGCCCCTCTAGCGCCTCTAGCGCCTCTAGCGCCTCCCCAGTCAACCATAGTCCGCAACCCGTTGTCCCACGAGCGAGACATGGAGATGGATAGCACCCTGGCACCGGAGCGAGCGCACCAGCTCGCGGACCAGCGCGCGCTCATCGAGCGCGCGCGCCGGGGGGACGCATCCGCGCACCGTGCCTTGTACGACGCGCACGTGGATCAGATCTACCGGCTCACCTATCGGTTGACCGGAGCCGAGCACACGGCGCGTGAGGTGACGCAGAACGTCTTCGTTCGGGCGTTCGCTTCGCTCGATGGATTTCGGGGCGAGTCGGCATTTGGAACGTGGCTGCACGCGATCGCCGTTTCACTGTCGCTCAACGAGATCAGACGACGCAAGCGCGAGTGGACCCGGAATGCACCGCTCGACGAGGCCACCGCACTCGCCGAATCAGCGCCGAAGTCGGACCCGTATCTGCGTGAGAGGGTGATGGACGCCGTGAAGGATCTGCCGGAGGGATGTCGCGCGGTGTTCCTGATGCATGACGCCGAAGGCTACACGCATCAGGAAATCGCCGCGGCGCTCGGAGTGAGTGTAGGGACGTCGAAGGCGCAACTGTCGCGGGCCCGCGGAAAGCTTCGCGTCGCACTCGCGATGTTCGCGGAGGAATGGGAGACATGAAGAACGAGATGAATGACGATCGCTTTCGCATCGACCGGACCGCGCGCCCCGATTTCGGGCCGGACGCGGACGTCGTGCCTGACGACGATCCCGCGTTCGACGCGTGGATCCGCACGGTCGCGCCGACGCTGAACGCGCCGAATGCAACGCCGCGTCTCGAGATGTGGGCGGCGATTCAGACGGCACGCAGGACCGCCGTCGCGCCGCCGCGTCGCAAGCCCTGGCTTCTGATCTCCGCGATCGCCGCGGCGTTGCTGCTCGGCGTCGCGATCGATCGTGTCGCGCTCCGAAGCGTCGAGGGCCCGGGCGCTCCGGTGGTTGCGCTCCCGGCGCCGCCTCCCGAGGCAAATGATCCGTCGCGCCTCTACCGCATGGCTGCCACGCAAACGCTCACACAGGCCGAGGCGCTGCTCACCGCGTTTCGCACCAGTCCGCAGAGTCCCGTCGGCACGCAGCAGCTCGGAACCTGGGGACGCCAGGTCCTCGGCAGCACGCGCCTTCTCATTGATTCCCCAGCCGGAACCGACCCGAAGCTGCGCGCGCTGCTCGAGGATCTCGAGCTCGTGCTCGTGCAGATCATCCAGCTGTCGGGCGCCGAGCTGAGCCCGACCGACCGCGCGCTGATCGAAGGCGCGCTGGAGCACAGCGACCTACTTCCACGAATCCGCACAGCGGTGCCCGCCGGCGCACCCGGCACGAACGCTGTGTCAGGCGATTGAGGACCTCCCAATGATCAACAAGCTCTTCCTTGGCGCGACCGCCGCCGCCCTGCTCGCCACCGCTCCTGGTGTTACCTACAACACGCTCTGGGGGGACACGCACCTCGAGTCCGCCGTCGTTGCGCTGGAGCCCGGCTTCGCGCAGACGCCACCCGAGCCCTGGGCCGAGGCGGACCCGGCCGACTCGCTCTACCGCCTGGGTCGCGAAGCGATCAATCGAGGCGACTTCCGTCGCGCCGCGCGGCTCTTCGCCGAGATCAGCGAGAAGTATCCGCGCTCGGAGTACGCGCCCGACGCGCCGTACTGGCGCTCCTTCGCGCTCTACCGGGTCGGGGGCGAAGAGGATCTGCGCGAGGCGCTCAAGACACTGGACGCGCAGCAACGGCGCTTCCCTCGGGCGACGACGATCGCGGACGGCCGGGAGCTCGCCATTCGCATCCGCGGCGTGCTCGCCAGGCAAGGCGACGTCGAATCCGCCGAGGCGGTGACGCGGGCAGCGTCACAGCCGTGCGACCGCAATGACGAGGACAACGAAATTCGCGCGGCGGCGATGAACGCGCTGCTCCAGATGGACGCCGAGAGCGCGCTTCCCATCATTCGACAGGTGCTTCAAAAGCGTGACGGGTGCTCCGTCGAGCTCCGGGAAAAGGCGGTGTTCCTCCTCTCGCAGAAGGAGTCATCCGAGACGGAGACGTTGTTGATCGACGTCTTGCACAACGATCCTGCCCGATCGGTCCGCGAGAAGGCGGTGTTCTGGCTGGGTCAGGTTCACTCGGACAAAGCGGCGGGGGCGCTCGAGGAGATCGTGACGTCGTCGCCGGACATGGAGCTCCGCGAAAAGGCCATCCATGCACTGCACGAGCAGGAGTCGCCCCGTGCGGACGCGCTGCTCCGCCATTTGGCCGAAAGCGCGCAAACGCCCGCGCGCGTTCGAGAGAAGGCGATTTTCTGGATCGGGCAGCGGGAGTCCAGAGACAACGCGGAGTTTCTCCGCTCGCTCTTCGCGAAGACCAGCGACGAAGATTCTCGGAAGAAGATCCTGTTCTCGCTGTCGCAGATGGACGGCTTCGGGAACGACCGCTGGCTGCTCGGCATCGCGCTCGACCAGTCGAACAGCTCGGAGGTACGCGGGCACGCGCTCTGGACCGCCGGAGAAGCCGGCATCCCGGGGAGCGAGCTCGTGACCGTCTACGACCGCCTGTCGGATCAGGAGGTCAAGGAGAAGCTGATCTGGGTGATGTCGGAATCGCGCGATCGCGCGGCGACGGACAAGCTCATCGAGATCGCGCAGAAGGACCCCAATCGCGAGATGCGCAAGAAGGCGTTGTTCTGGCTCGGCCAGAAGAACGATCCGCGCGTCAGGCAGATCCTCATCGACATTCTCAACAAGCCGTGAACCCCATGCGCATTCTCAGCGCCCTGAGCGTCCTCAGCGCATTTGGCGCCCTCAGCGCCTCTGCTTCTGCCCAGTCCCTCGCCTCGCGCGTCGCCAACGCGCCCGACGGCGTGGTCCGGATGGAGATCGAAAGCCGGATGGGCGTGTGCGGCAACGGCCGCGACGTCGTCGGCTACAAGAGCGCGATCTTCGCCGGCAACTTTCAGTCGATCGGCGGCAGCTGGAACAGCAGCGACTGCGTGCCCGGCCCCTTGCGGGTCACGCTGACCGTCGGTGATGGCCAGGTCACGCGGGTGCGGACGCAGGTCGGCGGCTCGTGGCCAAGCACCGAGTCACGGGTAACGGATCTCGGCGCGGTACCGCCGCACGAGGCGTCGTCGTACTTCTTCGCGCTCGTGCCGCGGCTGGAGTCAACGTCCGGCAAGGATCGCACGTTGCTCCCCGCGGTGCTCGCCGATGACGCACCAGTCATCCAGCCCCTGCTCGCGCTCGCGCGCGATGAACAGCGCGCGCAGCACACCCGTAGCCAGGCGATACACTGGCTCGGGTTGCTCGGCGACGCCAGCGTGATCCCCGCGCTCGTCGAGTTCGCCCGTGACGATGCTGATGACGGCGAGAACAGGAAGGGCAGAAAGAAAGGACTCGGTAGCGCGGCGATGGCGGCGCTGGGCACGATGGAAGGCGACGTCGGCGTTCCAGCGTTGATCGATCTGGCGCGGAATGGAAGCAGTGT
>JAICOJ010000246.1 GCA_025930755.1 Gemmatimonadaceae bacterium | reverse complement strand
CGACGTAGTCGGCGAAGAGCGAATCGCTGCTCGTGGCCGCCGCGGACGAGAGGTATTCGAGATGACGGCGTGCGTCCTCGGTGCACTTGAGGCGACCGCGATCGCCGAAGCGTGCCGCGAGCGAGGGGTCGGCCGCGAACTGCCGCTCGGTGATCAACGACGCGATGCGGGACGCATTCGCGTCGATCGCCTCGGGAAGCGACGTCATCGCGCTAGAGCGTGGACGCGTCGGCGAGCCATTCCGGCTGCGCGCGCGAGTCCATGAGGACCTCGAAAGCTTCGTGCCGCACGTCGCTTCGACTCATGATCGCGGCCGGCTCACGCGAGTGGGATGTCGCGTGCTCGGCACTGCGCATGTAGGCGCGGAAGGCATCCCGATCTCTCCAGGCGGTGAGGAAGGTATGCGTCGCCTCGCCCGCCTGTGGCTTGAGCAGCTGAAGGTAGAGAAAGCCGGGAAAGGCATCGACGAGACGGGCGCGCTCGCGAAAGTGTCGCTCCAGCTCGCCCTGGTCCGCGACCGGAATCGTCAGGTGAGAGATGAAGATGAACACGGTGCGTAATCTAGCGCCCTGCGATCACCTGTCCATCTATCGTGACCCGTGCATCATAGAGACTCCGCGGACCGTCGCCGTGCCCGCACCACACCGACGAGCAGGAGCGCGGCCACGACGGCTCCCACCCATAACGAGGCCGAGCGCAGCAGCACCGTCGCGGGCGCCATCGCCAGCGCGTCGATCCCGCCGACGAGATCCAGATGCCCGCGCGGCCAATAGCGGCCGACGCCGCGATGGAAAAGCGCCTGAGTGATGGTGTTGTCACTGGTGGCCAGGCGCTCGACCATGCTCACCAACATCAACGGTGCCAACGCAACCAGGAGCACTGCCCGAGGGGCCCGCGCTGACACGAGCAAGACCCAGGCATACAGAGGACCGATCCACAGCGCGCCGACGGCAGCTTCGACGATTGCCGCACTGGGTGAGGCCAGCGCTGATTGGAAATGGCCGCCGGTACCGGCGAACGTCACTCGCGCGACGAGCTGGCAGACGAGCACCATCGCGAAGGTCAGTGCCGGAATGAACAGGAGCGGGACGGCTGCCTTCCCGGCGATCGCCATCCCGTCTCCGACCGGAAGAGACTTCCAGAACAGGATGCTGCGGTCGTGGCGCTCCGAATGAAGCGCTTCGGCACAGTAGACGAACGCCACGAGCACCCCGATGAGCAGGTTCATGCGCGCGGCGGTGTCGAAGCCCAACGAGAGTCTTCGTGCGACGGCGGCGGACATGGGATGCGCAACGGCATCAAACCCGGAGACGTTCACGCCCGTCTGCCACGCCGCCACGGCCATGAGCGCTCCGCCAAATAGCAGCGGCACCAGGTATACCCAGCGATGCTCCCAGAGCTCGCGTCGAACGGACCAGATGAAGATCCTCATTCCGGTGTCTCACCGTCGTGCACCATCGCGGCGAACAGGGTGGCGACGCTGGGCCTCCGCAGGTCACCGAAAAGACTCAGCCGACTCCGATCGCCATTATCGAAGATGAGTACCCGTCCAGCGAGCGCAGGCCGTTCGTACATGGGCCCCATCCCGCGCGCGATCTCGACATGCTCGGGATGCACGTGCACCTCGACAAAGCGCTTCTCGTATTCCTCCACCGTGCACTGAAAGACGACACGTCCGCGGTCGATGAACACGAGGTCTGTGAGGACGTCCTGGATCTCGTCCACATCATGCGTAGCAATCAGCACAGTCTGACCGCCCTCCGCGAAGCGCGTGAGCAGCATGTCGAAGAACCGCTTGCGGTACAGGATGTCGAGGCCGAGCGTGGGTTCGTCGAGCACCAGCAGGCGCGCGTCGACCCCCATCGCGAGCGCCAGCTGCACCTGCGCCACCTGGCCCTTGGAGAGCGTTCCGACTCGCGCGCCCGGCGGAATGGCGCCGCGCTCGAGCAGCTCATCCGTCGCAGCGCGGTCGAACGCCGGGTGGACAGCGTCATAGTAGGCCACAGCGTCCGAGATCCGCAGCCATCGGGGCATGATCGACACATCGGCGACGTAGCTCGCCTCGCGCATCAGCGCGGCCCGATCGTTCCACGGATCGTGTCCGAGGACGCGGAGCTCACCCTCGACGGGAACGAGACCGACCAGCGCCTGCAAGAGCGTCGTCTTGCCCGCGCCATTCGGTCCGATGATGCCTACGACGCGCCCTTCTTCTATCTCGAGATCGACTCCGTTCAGCGCTACCCGGCCAGCGATTGTTCGGCGCACTGCGCGCGCCATCACACAGTGCATCGGGCTCAGCGCGCCCGGGCCTTTGGTCGTGCCGGCGCCGACTTCGCGCGCAGCAGCTCTTCAGGGCTCAGCCCGAGCCGCTGGATGGTGGCGCGCACGCGCGGCCACTCCTCGTCGAGAAAGCGACGGCGCTCGCTGCGCAGCAGCCGCTCGCGCGCCCCCGGGTTCACGAAGAGCCCCACGCCGCGCCGGTTCTCCACCAGCCCTTCGTCGGCAAGCTCCTGGTACGCCTTCAGGACCGTTAGGTGGTTGATGCGATACTCGGCGGACACGGTTCGGGCCGACGGCAGCGCGTCGCCTTCCGCCACCGCGTGCTCGAGGATCATCGCGACCATGCGATCTCGTAGCTGGCGATAGATGGGCTGGTCGTCGTTCCAGGTGGTCATCCGAGCTGCTCCTGCGGAGTCGCGGCGTGTGTCGCCGTCAGGGGCGCGTTCGGGGGGACGCTAGTGCGGCGTCTCCGCACGCGCCAGAGCCAGTAGAACATCACCACCAGCGGCAGGACGGAGAGGATGATCCGCACCGGCCATGGTTTCAGCAGCTCCGGGATGAACCGGGGCTGGCCGAGGAAGAACGAGCCGGCCACCGTGAACAT
>JAICOJ010000210.1 GCA_025930755.1 Gemmatimonadaceae bacterium | reverse complement strand
GCCGTTAGGCGCACTGCTCAGCTCGGCCCAGACGCGCGACCGCTCCGGGCTCATCGCGATCGCATGCGCCAGGAGGTTGAGCAGCAGCCGCCGCGTGCACGCGCCATCGAGCTCGACGAACAGCGGCCCCTCCACGCGCACGTCGAGCGAGACGGCGCGCGCCGCGGATTCGATCTGCAGATCGAGCGCCGATTTGCGCACGAGATCGGCGAGGTCCACGCGCTCCGCGTGAAGAGCGATGCTGTCGTCCTGAATGCGGGTGAGCGTGACGAGATCATCCACCAGACGCGCCGACTGCGCCGCGCTCCCGGCGATGTGCGTCACCCCCTCGATCCACCCCCCCTGCGTCGAAGGCGGCGTCTGCAGCAACGTCCCCGCCCACAGCCGTACGGCCGCCAGCGCATTCCCCAGGGCGTGACTCGCGGCAGAGGTGAGCCGATCGCTCCCGGCGCGCAGCCTCGCTCGCTCGATCGCGACGGCAGCCTGCGTCGCCAGCACTTCCAGCAGCGCAAGGTCCTCTTCGCTGAACTCGTCGGCGCCGATCTTCTCGGTCACGTAGAGGTTCCCGAACACGCGTCCCTGCGCAACCACGGGAACGCCCATGAACGAGCGCATCGGCGGATGGTTGGGCGGCACGCCAACGGATGCCGGGTGCTGGCTGAGATCGCGGAGTCGCAGCGGACGCGCGTCGGTGATGAGAAGCCCGAGAATCCCCTTGCCGTGCGGCAACGCGCCGATTCGCGTCCGCATCTCCTGCGACATCCCCGACGTCACGAAGTCGGAAAGTCCGGTGCCGGCGGTATCGATGACGCCGAGCGCCGCATACCGCGCGTCTACGATCTCCCGGGCGACGTCGACGAGGATCTGAAGGACCTGCGCGAGTGACAGCGCCGAGCCGAGGGCGAGGCCGGCTTCGATGAGCGCGCGCCGCAGACGTGTGGAATCCCGATCGGAGGGTCGCACGATCGAGATTCTATGCGGTCGACGGGCGAACAGCGAGACGTCTAACGGCTCGCGCGCAGCGCGTTGAGGATGACCGCGACGTCGATCCCCTCCTGCAACAGTGCACCCATCGTCGGGGGAATCATTCCCAAAGCGGCGAAGACCATCGCGACGGCGCTGGCGCCGAGTCCCGCCACGATACTCTGCCGGGCGATGCGCATGGTGCGCTTGCTGATGTGGATTGCCCGCGCGACATCGGCGATGTCGTCGCTGAGCAGCACCGCATCGGCCGCCTCGGCGGTGACGCCCCCATGGCGCGCCATGGCGATCCCGACCGTCGCCGCCGTAAGCGCGGGGGCGTCGTTCGTGCCATCGCCGACCATCACGACCTGCGCGCCCGAGCGCCTGAGCTCGGTGACGGCGGCCACCTTGTCCTGCGGGAGCAGATCGCCGCGCGCCTCGTCGATACCGACCGCGGTCGCGACGGCGCGCGTGGTCGGAGTGTCGTCACCGGAGAGGAGGATCACTCGCCGAATCCCCTCGCGCCGCAAATGCGCGATCGTCTCCCGGGCGGCGGTGCGAACACGGTCGGCGAACTCGATGACGCCGGAATGGACACCATCGATCGCGACGTGCGCGGAGAGCACCGGATTCGGCGGAAGCTTCCATTCGCCGCGCAACACGGGGTAGCGGTGCTGCAGGTACGCGCGTGAGCCGACGGCGACTTCCCGGCCACCGACCCTCCCGACCACACCCCGCCCGGGCGTTTCGACGATTCCCTCCGCACCGGCGATGGGCAGTCCTCGCGCGCGAGCCGCGGCGACGACGGAGCGTGCGAGGAGATGTCCCGACCGCTCTTCGACGGCTGCCGCCAGCGCGAGCACGGACTCCCGATCGGTTCCGTCCACCGCCACCACGTCGCTCACCTCGGGACGTCCGATCGTCAGCGTGCCGGTCTTGTCGAACACGGCGGCGGTCACACCGGCGAGCTGCTCCAGCGCGCCGCCGTGCCTGACGATGATGCGCGACCGCGCGGCGCGGTTGATCCCGCCGATGATCGCGACGGGCGTCGCGATGATGAGCGGACAGGGTGTGGCGACGACGAGCACCGAGAGTATTCGCGTCGCGTCCTGCGTCAGGAGATACGCGATGACGCAGACCGCGAGCGTGAGCGGCGTGAACCACACCGCGTAGCGATCGGCGAGCCGCTGGAGCGGCGCCTTGCTCGCCTGGGCCGTGCGCACCATCTCGACGATACGCGCATACTGGCTCTCTCCCGCGCGCGCCGTCGCTCGAATGTGAATGGCACCCTCCTGATTGAAGCTGCCACTCAGGAGCTCGACCCCAGCGACCGCGGAGAGCGGTACCGGCTCTCCGGTGATCGTCGATGTGTCCACGTGCGAGTGGCCATCGACCACGACGCCATCGCATGGCACCGTTTCGCCCGGGCGTACCAGCAGCTCGTCGCCCACGGCCACCGCGTCGACGGTCACGTCTTCGGTGTGGCCGTCGCGCACGCGATGCGCGATGCGCGGCGCCGCATCCTCCAGCATCCGCAACGCCCGCGATGCACGTCCCTCGGCGTACCGCTCGAGCGCTTCTCCCCCCGTCTGCATGAGCACGACGACGAGTCCCGCGATCGGCTGCTGCAGCGCGATGGCGGTGGCCACGGCCAGCGCGGCGACGATGTCGGCCGCGAAGCGCCCACGCACCGCGCCCACCGCCGTGCGGACGATGAGCGGGACGCCGGTCACCAGGAGTCCGGCGAAGAGGATGCGGTGCGCCGTTGCCGGATCGCCGAACAGCGCGATCCCGCCGCCGACGGCCAGGATGAGCAGCGTCAGCGTCGGAATCACGAGCCAGAGTCGGCGTGGACTGTCGGGCATGGCCATAACATCCCACTCGCAGGGCACGGCACCAGTCGGCACGCCCACGATACCATATCAGGGATTCCCTGACAAAAACTGCCGACCGTTCCGGTAGCACGAACGGGGGCTTCAGTACATGATGACAGCAGATGCCGCGGCGCGGCGCGCCGAGGCCTAACGCGATCAGGAGGACGTCAATGATGAACCCGCCAGAGACCGCACCTGGTCCGGAGGTCGAGGCGCCGCTGAGCCCGGCGAGATCCTCACGCGCGAGGCCGCCGCGGACGGTGGCGCTGTCGCATGCGCAGTGCATGAAGCTGCTGGCGCGAAATCGCGTCGGACGGCTTGCGTACACTTTCCGCGACGCCGTCGACATCGTGCCGCTGCACTATGCCTATGACGACGAGTGGATCTACGTCCGCACCTCCGGTCCGAAGCTCGCCAAGCTGCGGCATCACCGGTGGGTGGCGTTCGAGGTGGACGAGATCTTCGGCACGTACGACTGGAGCAGCGTCGTCGTGCATGGGGCCGTCTACCTCCTCGATCGCGCCAGCGTCGTCACCGAGACCTGGGAGACCGCGGTGCGCGTTCTTCAACGTCATTTCCCCGACGCGTTCACCGACCTGGATCCGGTTCCGTTCCGGACGTCGGTCTTTCGGATTCACGTGGATTCGGTGAGTGGGCGGAGGACGACGCCGGTGCGGTAGGAGCTGGGGGTCAGTGGTCAGGGGTCAGAGCGCTCATCTGATGAGGCCGCACGCGCGAAGCGCGGCGGCCCCTTTCCATCCCTGACCCCTGACCCCTGACCAGCTCCTCCATGCAAGGAGATTGTGCAGACGCTTGCGACCCCCAAGCGCCTACCTGCACGTTGTGTCGACCGCCTACGTCATCGACAACAATGGGGGACTCATGGCTCGCTGGACGCTGCTCGCCCTTGCCGCATCACTCGCGTGCGCTTCGACGCCGGAAAGCGTTCCTCTCGTCGGCAGCGCCAGTGATGTCTCTTCCCTCGTTGGCGAGTGGAGCGGCGAATACGACGGCGGCTCGAGTGGCCGCTCGGGCAACATCGTGTTCGTGCTGCGCAGCGCGACCGACACCGCGCACGGGGACGTGATGATGATTCCGCGGACGTACGGAGAGCAGGCGACACCCCAGGGGCAACGTGCGCCGCTCGCGCTCCGATCGGGCCAGGTGCTGCGAATCGCGTTCGTGCGAATCGCCGGCGGGGCCGTCAGCGGTACTCTCGACCCCTACACCGACCCCGACTGCCGGTGCACGGTGCAAACGACGTTCACGGGAACGGTGCGCGGGAACACCATCGAGGGCACGTTCGTCACGCGAGGCTCGCAGCTGCCGCGCGAGCAGACGGGAACGTGGAGGGTGGCGAGAAGCTGAGGCGCTGAAGGCGCTGGAGGCGCTGAAGGCGCTGGAGGCGCTGAAGGCGCTGGAGGCGCTGAAGGCGCTGGAGGCGCTGAAGGCGCTGGAGGCGCTGAAGGCGCTGGAGGCGCTGAAGGCGCTGGAGGCGCT
>JAICOJ010000232.1 GCA_025930755.1 Gemmatimonadaceae bacterium | reverse complement strand
GCAGCCCGCCGGTGGCGGTAACGCTGATGACCGCGTTGGCGCTCGTATAGTTGTAGCTCCTGCCCTGTCCAATGAAGTCGCCGGCATCGCTCTCGAGCCGTACGGAATTGGGCGGCGGTCCCTGCGGCCCTGTGCTGGAATCTCCGCAGCCGGCCGCCCCCGCGGCGGCGAGACAAAGCATCACACGTTCGAAACGTCGTACCACTCGCATCGGTCCTCTCCGACAGTGAAGCCACTCCGGGGCGCGGACCGCCCGCAACCCGTCGCCTAACGTATCGACCTCCGCTCGCAAACGGTAGCGCCAATTCGGACCACGGCGCCCATCGCGATCGATCGCGGATGCTCTGGTGAGCGGGCAGCAGGAAGTCCGGTCCGACAGTGATCACGATGCGTCAGGGCGAAACGGGAGCCGAGCCCTGCCACGCGTCCGGCGCGTGACCCTCATCATTGAGCTGCATGAGCCGGCGGTCCGCGACGCGGAGGGCTTCCGTCAACCCACGATTGAGCGCCGCGAGGAACTTGAGCGCTACTGGCGCCTGTGTGCCGAGCAGGTTTTCGCACGCCTCACGATCGAGTTGCGCGAGCACGGCATCGCGTCGAACCGTGCACGTGGCCGAGCGAGGCTCGCCGGCGATGAGGCTGACCTGGCCGAAGATCTTGCCCGGCGACAGCTGCGCCAGCAGATGCCGCTGCTGGCGCACCTTGATGGTCACGTCGAGCTGCCCGCTCACCAGGATGAAGCAGCTGTCCCCGGGATCGCCTTCCCGGAAGAGCATGCGTCCCTTCGGGAGATCGCAGCGCGTCGCCGCCGCGAGCATCCGATTGAGCTCTTCGACGGAGAACTCACTGAAGGTCTCGAGCGCCTGCAGCAACGTCGCGTCGATGCTCGACCCCGGTGAGGTGTCGCGCGGCGCGGCCCGCATCATCTGCGTCACGTTCCTCGGCGCCGCGCGCGCGCGAGCACGCGCCGATCTACGCAGCGCGAGCGATTCGGTGATCTGCCGATCCACGACCTTGAGCTGCTTGCAGAGCGACGTCGCGATGCGCCAGAGACCGTCCCGCCCCGTCATGAACAGCGGCTCGCTGTCGAGCAGTCGCCGGGGGGAGAACACATCCTCGGGGATCCAGTCGGGAGTCGAAGACGTGAGGACCATTTGGGCTGCGGCAAGGCCGGCGGCCGTCGTGAAGCTTCCACCGTATCCGTTGTAGCCCGCGGCAACGACCACTCCCGGTCGGAGAAATCCGATCGCCGGAAGCTGGTCAGGCGTAAACGCCATTGCGCCGATCCATTCCGCCGACGGCGGCCGGCCCTCGAGCTCGGGATAGAATCGCGATCGCAGTGCCAGCAGCTGCTCGTGCACGCGCGGCGACCGGCGCCGTGATGACGGACTTTGCATCGGGCGATCCGCGCCGCCGCCCATCAGGACCGGTGCGAGCCCCTCGCGCACCGCGTCGCGCGGCTGATTGAAGAAGACGGGGCCCTCCTCGCACGTCACGACTCGGCCGCGCGTGCGGTCCGGTGCGTACTCGGTGACCTGAATCTGGCTCTGGTGGGGGCGAATTTCGCCGAGCTCCGGAAAGAGCTGGCTGGTGAACGCATTCGTCGCCACGATCACGCGGCGCGCCATGATCGTTCCGCGCTCGGTGAGCACCTGATGCTCGTCGGGCGCTCGTGAGGCGACATCGACCACGCGCACCCGGGTATACAGCTCCACCCCCTTGCGCATCGCGCACTGGAGCAGCCCGTAGACGTACTTGAACGGGTGATAGGTCCCGTCGCCGGGACTGAAGCGGCCCAGATATGACGTCTCGATGCCGAACTGCTCGCGAATCTTGCGGCGCGACCAGATCTCGATGCGCTGGCCATGCTGCGCGGCGAGCATCACCTCGTCGCACATCCCCTGCTCCTGCTCCTCGTTGCAGGCCAGGTGGAGCCAGCCCTTCGGGGCGAAATCGCAATCGATCTGCTCGCGAAGAATGATGCTCTTGAGCAAGTCGCGATTTCGCAGGGACAGGCCCAGCACCACCGACGCCTGCCGCTCGCTTTCCGCTTGCACGATCGCGGCCGGCAGACCCGGATACCGGCGACGCAGGAATGCCACACGCTCGCTGGCCAATCCCTCGTACATGCCGACCGAGTTCTCGGGAAAGAGCTCGAAATTGCCCCCATTCCGGCCGCTGGCTTCGCCGGCGGGTTCTCCCTGCTCGAGCACGACGATCCGCGCCGGTGCGTCCGCGTCCCGCGCGAGATGGTATGCCGCCGATGCGCCGGTGAGCCCCGCGCCGATGACCACGACGTCGGCGACGGCGGGAAGCGCCGCGCTCGACTGGTGGTTCGCCAGCAGTCGATCGCCTCGAAGCCAATACGGCGTGTCGTTCGCCGGAATGCCAATCGGATGGGGAGTCGCGACGCCCCACGCGCCGAGCAGGTCCTGAAACATCGAGCGTGCGGCGGGGGAGAAGTCGGCCTCGCGATCGATTGTCTGTAGCATCTCGACCGCGGCGGCGCGGCCGCCCGCTCCCTGGCGCGCAAGAGACTGGAGCTTGTCGCCGAGCGCGCGCACGTGGACCGCAGTCATCTTCCTGCGTACTCGACGGGATGCCCGCGAGACGCGCCCCTCGGGGCGAGCCGGTTCGGCCTTCGAGTCGCGAGCGCGGCGCTCGTTAGGGGCGTCCATGGTCCACGCGGAAGGCGGGTTCGCCACTCGAGGTGCGGAGGCGAGCGGGGCGAGGAGCGGAAACGACAGGGTGGGAAACATGGCGCTCGGCGGCTCGAGCGGCCAGCTCAGAACATGCCGAGACCCGTCAGGTGGCCGACGGCGGCCGTTGTTCCCACAGTCTCGGAACGAGCCGACCAGCGTTCGCTTCGTATGCTCACCGGCGCGAGAGCCTCCGAAGCTCGGCCTCCGCGGCGATGAACCCGAACGCCGGCCAGCCGCCCGAGGCGACGGCACGCTCGAACCATCGCCGGGCCTGCGCGGTGTCCCCGTGCACGAGGTGCCAGTTGCCGACGCCATAGCTCAGCGTCGCGATCGCGATGTCGGTGGTGTCGGCGGGCGTGAAGACCGAATCGGGACGGACTTCCCCGCGATAGAGTTTGAGTCGCTGCGTATAGGCGTTGCCGCCGGGAGGCGTGTCGGGGCGCCGGTCGAGCAAGCTCCGCGCTTCCGCCGAGCGGCCGGCGCGCGCCAGCGACATCCAGAGCCAGTCGGTGGCGCCCGCGCGCTCGGCGGAATCCGGCGCGATGGGCAGCGCCTTCGAGAAGGCATTGGCCGCAGCGGCAAAATCTCCACGCGCATAGCGCACGATGCCGAGGTGATACCAGATGCCGTAGATCGTGCTGTCGAGCTGGGCGCCTTTGGTCAGATCGGCGTTGGCGCGATCGAGCTCGCGCACCGACAGGTAGCGATGCCCGCGCCAGCGATACAGCAGCGCGTTGTTCGGCGCGATCGCGATCCCTCGCGTGAAGGTGCGGATC
>JAICOJ010000204.1 GCA_025930755.1 Gemmatimonadaceae bacterium | reverse complement strand
GTCATTTCGTTTGTGCTGCTGGGCGCGGTGTGCGCGCTGGCCGGACTGTGCTACGCCGAGCTCGCCTCGATGATTCCGCAGGCGGGCAGCGCGTACGCCTACTCCTACGCGACGCTCGGTGAGGTCATCGCGTGGATCATCGGATGGGATCTCATCCTGGAGTATGCGGTCGGCAATATCGCCGTCGCGATCGCCTGGAGCGGATACTTCAACTCGTTCATCAGTGCCTTTGGCATCGGCTTCCCGGACTGGCTGACGCACGGGTACCGAACGGCACTGCTGAGCTCCGATCCGGCCGTTCACGGGCTGCTCGAGACGGCGCCGCGCGTCCTCGGAATTCCGGTCCTGCTGAACGTGCCGGCGTTCGTGATCGTCATGTTGATCACCTGGCTCCTCTACATCGGGGTCAAGGAGAGCGTGCGGGCGAACAACATCATGGTGGTCATCAAGCTGCTGGTGCTGGGATTGTTCATCGTCGTGGGCGCGATCAACATCGACATGGCGAACTACACGCCATTCGCGCCGAACGGATGGCGCGGCATTCACCAGGGTGCGGCGATCGTCTTTTTCGCCTACATCGGATTCGACGCGATTTCGACGGCGGCCGAGGAGACGAAGAATCCGCAGCGCAACATGCCGATCGGGATTCTTGGCGGCCTCGCCATCTGTACGCTCATCTACGTCATCGTGGGGATCGTCGCGACCGGGCTCGTCCCATATCAGCAGCTTCGGGCGGCCGACCCGCTGGCACGTGCGCTCGAGGTGGCGGGGCTGCCGATCGCGAGCTGGTTCGTCGCCTTCGGAGCCGTCGTCTCGCTGACGGCGGTGCTGCTCGTCTTCCAGTACGGCCAGCCGCGCATCTTCTTCGCGATGGCGCGTGACGGTCTGCTGCCGAAATTCGCATCGAAGATCCATCCGAAGTATCGGACGCCGCACATCACGACCGTCATCACGGGTCTCGTGGTCGCCATCGGCGCCCTCGTGCTCGACGAGAACGAGATCTACGACCTCACGAACATCGGAACCCTCTTCGCCTTCGCGATCGTGTGCGTGGGCGTCCTCGTGCTGCGGATCAAGGAGCCGGAAAGGCCACGCCCGTTCCGCGTCCGGGGTCTGTGGGTCGTCTCGATCGTCGGCGCTGCGGCCTGCGTGTTCGTCATGCAGGGGTTGCCCGTGCGTGCGTGGGAGCGATTCGGCCTCTGGATGACCGCTGGCATCATTCTCTATTTCGCGTACGGGTACCGGCATTCGCTGCTCCGGCGTCGCGGAGCCCCACCCTCAGCAGAGCGGATCGATGGCTGAGCCGATCGCGCACTCCGGCAAGGGGATGAAGCTGCACACCAAGATCCTGCTGGGTCTGGTGGTCGGTGCCGTGCTCGGCATCGCGGTCAATCAGACGTTAGGCGGCGATCATGAGGCCGTCGTATTCGTCAACAAGTACATCGCCGGTCCGGTCGGGCAGATTTTCCTGCGGCTGCTGTTCATGATCGTCATCCCGCTGGTCTTCGCGTCGATCGCGCTCGGCGTGGCGGGCCTCGGAGATTTGCGCCGGGTCGGAAGAGTGGGCGGCAAGGCGATCGGCTACTTCCTCGCGTCCACCGCGCTCGCGGCGACGCTCGGACTCATCGCCGTGTCGGTCGTTCGCCCGGGCGAGCAGATCGACCGTGTGACCGCGGAGCAGCTCCGCACGGAATTCGCGGGTGACGCCTCTTCGCGGGTCGAGGCGGCGGCGTCGACGGATTTCGGCGTGAACACGATCGTCAACATGTTCACCCGTAATCCGGTGAAGTCGGCGGTCGATCTCGATCTCCTGGGAATCATTACCTTCTCGTTGATCTTCGGAGCGGCCCTCACGCTGATCACGGCCGAGCGGGCCAAGCCAATGCTGTCCTGGCTCGAGGCCCTGCAGGACGTGGTCATCAAGATCGTCGAGATGGCGATGCGGTTCGCCCCGTATGGCGTCACCGCGCTCATTTTCGGAGTCACGTCGCGCTTTGGCTTCCACCTGCTGAAGCCGCTCGGCGCCTACGTCATGGTCGTGATCGGGGCGCTCCTCATCCACGTCCTGGTGAACCTCTCGCTCATCCTGCGCTTCCTGGTGGGCGTGAGCCCGTTTCTGTTTTATCGCCGCATTCGGGCCGCGCTCGTCACCGCGTTCAGCACGAGCTCGAGTAGCGCGACGTTGCCGACGGCCTTGTCCGTCGCCGAGCGGAATCTTGGGATTCCGCCGTCGATCGCCGGCTTCGTGCTTCCGCTCGGCAGTACGATGTGCATGAACGGGACGGCGCTGTTCGAAGGGATCACGGTGATCTTCCTCGCTCAGGTGTTCGGCGTCGCGCTGAACCTCGGCCAGATGGTCGTCGTCATGGTCATGGCAGTGCTTACCGCGGTGGGCGCCGCCGGAGTTCCCGGCGGCTCCATTCCGCTCCTGGTGACCATCCTCGTGATGTTCGGCATCCCCGCCGAGGGGATCGCGATCATCCTGGGCGTGGATCGCATTCTCGACATGTCGCGTACGACCGTCAACGTCTGCGGCGATCTCAGCGCCACGGCGTTCGTGGCGAGGACGGAGCGGGTCTGGAACGCCTCGATGATTCCGTCGAACGAGGAGATGGCCGTGCCGCACGTGCTCGATGACAGCCCCGGGTGGCCGAAGGCGGCGGACGCACCGAAGTAGGGGTCAGGAGTCAGGGCTCACGGGGTTTCAGGGCTTAGGCAGTCGGGGTCGCGAAGCCGTTGCTCCTAAGGCTCACACCCTGCCACCCCTGATCCCTGACTCCTGACTCTGATCCCCAGTCAACGGAGGGCAACGTGACTGCCACCGAGTACATCCAGCTGTACGTGTTCATGCTGGCCGGCGTGGTGGGATACCAGGTGATCTCCCGCGTCCCGCCGCTGCTCCACACGCCGCTCATGTCGGCGACGAACGCGATTTCCGGCATTTCCCTCGTCGGCTCGCTGGTGGCCGCGGGGTCTGACCACGGCACCGTCAGCACCGTCCTCGGTGGAATCGCCGTGATGGCCGCGACGATCAACGTCGTCGGTGGGTTCATGATCACCGATCGCATGCTCAAGATGTTCAAGCGCGAGACGCGAAAGGGCTAATGCGCGAGCATGTGACGCAGGCGGCGTATCTCGCCGCCTCGTTGCTGTTCATTCTTGGCCTCCGGAGTCTCAGCTCGCCGGCCAAGGCTCGACGCGGCATGCAGCAGGCCGCCCTCGGCATGCTGTTGGCCGTCATCGGCACACTCGTTCAGCAGGAGATCGTGCGCTACGAGTGGATCGCCGGCGGGATGGCGGTCGGCGCGGTGATCGGCGCCGCGATGGCGATCTACATGCCGATGACCGCGATGCCGCAGCGGATCGCGGTGTCCCACTCGTTAGGGGCCGTCGCCGCGACCCTGGTCGGTGTCATCGAGTATTACCGTCACGGCGCGGATGTCGGCCGCGGGAAGATGGTCGCGCTGGGATTCGAGGTCCTCTTCGGTGCGCTGACGGTGACGGGAAGCCTGATGGCCTTCGGCAAGCTGCAAGAGGTCCTTCCGACGCGACCGATCACCTACCGCTTTCAGAATTTCTTCAACCTCACGCTGTTTGCGGTCGCGATCGGGCTATTCGCCTGGCTCATCTACGACGCCTCGAATCCGATCGTGTTCTACACGATGCTCACCATCGGCGCGGCGCTGGGCGTGCTCATGGTGCTCCCGATCGGTGGCGCCGACATGCCGGTCGTCCTCTCCTTGCTCAATTCGTACGCGGGCCTCGCCTCCGCGGCGACCGGGTTCGCGCTCAACAACAACGTGCTGATCATCGCCGGGGCACTCGATGGGACCTCGGGGTTCCTGCTCTCGATGCTCATGAGCAAGGCGATGAATCGGTCGTTTGCGAACGTGTTGTTCGGCGCGTTCGGGGCGGCGCCCGCCGGCGGTGCAACGGCGACCAGCGTCGCTGGCCTCACCTTCCGGTCGCTGAGCCCCGAGGACGCGGCCGCGCAGATCGTTTATGCGCGCTCGCTGATCGTCGTGCCCGGCTACGGGATGGCCGTCGCGCAGGCGCAGCGTGAGGTGCGCGAGCTGGCCGACCTCGTGACGAAAAAGGGTGGCGATGTGAAGTATGCCATCCATCCCGTCGCCGGCCGCATGCCCGGCCACATGAACGTACTGCTCGCCGAGGCCGACGTGCCGTACGAGCAGCTGTACGACATGGAGGCGATCAACGATCACTTCGAGCGCACCGACGTCGCGCTGGTCGTGGGCGCGAACGACGTCGTGAATCCGGCGGCGCGCAGCGATCGCGGTAGTCCGATCTACGGGATGCCGATTCTCAACGTCGATCGCGCGAAGACCGTGATCGTCCTCAAGCGCAGCATGAACCCCGGCTTCGCCGGCATCGAGAACGAGCTCTTCTACAAGGAGCAGACCGCGATGGTGTTCGGCGACGCGCGGACGACGCTCAAGCAGCTCGTCCAGGCGGCGAAGGAGCTTTGAACCGGGGGTCAGGAGTCAGGAGTCAGGGGTCAGGGGGTGTCAGGGGCAAGGTTTCAGGAGTCGCGCG
>JAICOJ010000271.1 GCA_025930755.1 Gemmatimonadaceae bacterium | reverse complement strand
CCGCGGTATCCCGTCTGCGAACAGTGGTCGCACCCCGCGGCCCTGAAGAGCGCCGTCCCCGCCGGGATCCACGGGCGCAGCCGGTCAGGAACGGGATCCATCCAGACTTCGCGGCATTGCGGGCACACGCGGCGGAGGAGCCGCTGCGCGATGATGCCCTTGAGCGCGGCCGCCAGCTTGTAGCTCTCGACGCCGATGTCGGTGAGGCGCGTAATCGAGCTGGCGGCGTCGATCGTGTGGAGCGTCGTGAGCACGAGGTGGCCGGTGAGCGACGCCTGCACGGCAGTCGCCGCCGTCTCGCGATCGCGCACCTCTCCGACGAGCACCACGTCGGGGTCCTGACGCAGAATCGATCGGAGCGCCGCGGCGAACGTGAGGCCAGCCTTCTCGTGCACCTGCACCTGCACCACGCCCTGCAGGCGGTACTCGACCGGATCTTCCACGGTGACGATGTTCACCCCGCGGGTCTGGATCTGGCGCAGCGCCGAGTAGAGCGTCGTCGTCTTGCCCGAGCCGGTTGGTCCGGTGACGAGGATGACGCCCTCGCGCATCTCGAGCAGCCGCTTGATGCGGTCGAGCTCGTCGGTGCGAAGCCCCATGCCGTCGAGCGAGAGCACCGTCGCGCGCGTGTCGAGAATGCGCACGACGACTTTTTCGCCCTGCGACGCGGGCAGCGTCGACACGCGAAGGTCGATCGGGACGCCGTTCACCGCCACGCGAGCCCGGCCGTCCTGCGGGCGGAGCCGGTCGGCGATGTCGAGCCCCGACATGATCTTGATGCGCGACACGAGGGGGATTCCGGCAGCCCGCGGCAGGACCATCGTCTGCCGCAGCACGCCGTCGATGCGATACCGAACCGCCACCCCGCCCTCTTCCGGCTCGAGGTGAATGTCGCTCGCGCGCGACGTGATCCCCTCGGCGAAGATGTGATCGACGAGCCGAATGATCGGACGCTCCGACGACGCCTTCTCGTTGCCGAGCTCCATGTCATCCTGCGACTGCACGTCGGCGATCGCCTGGATGTCGTAGTTCGCGCTGACGTTCTCGAGGATCTTCGAGACGACGTTCTCCGGCCGGTACAGCTCATCCAGGCGCTCGGCGATCTTCGTCGGTGCGGCGAGCGACATCTTCACCGTGCGGCCGGTCGCGAACGCCAGCGTGCGCTCGCAGTCGAGATCGTGTGGATCGGCGGTCGCGATCTCGAGGGCCGAGTCGCTGATCGTCAGCGGGATGATGCGGTACTTGCGCGCCAGCGACTCGGGAACGTGCTCGCGCGCCTGCGGGGTCGCGAGCGAGACGTTCGCGATCTTCATGTGGAAGCGCGACGCCAGCGCCGTCAGAATCTCATCATCGCTGATGAATCCGCGACGGACCGCGGTCTCCCAGTAGCTGTCCTGGGTCGCGGTTTTCAGCACGCCGACCGTCTCCTTCGAGAGGAGCGTCTCCAGCGTGGGCAACAGCCATTCGTCGCGAATGTGACCCTTCGACACGGCAGCTCCAACGGACCGAGGGCGCGTTCGCCATCGGGCAGGGGTGGGGCCAGGAGGTGAGCGCCGAGTCGCATACGGGCACCCGGCCGTAACTTAGACGATCGAAGACCGAAACGAGATAGCGAGATGTCGGAGGCGCTGAAGGCGCTGAAGGCGCTG